>JBFJVD010000112.1:0-9593 GCA_041624375.1 Anaerolineales bacterium | reverse complement strand
GGACATCTTGCTGCGAGGAGAGATGATTCAAGAATCGTCCCGGGTCCCGGAGGTCGAATTTAGATTTAGCAGCCCTCTCACTCAGGAAGTCGCCTACCAGACGATTCTGCTGCGACGTCGCCGGGAACTCCATCGAAGTGTAGGTCAGACACTGGAGGATCTGTATCCGGATCAGTTGGGGGAGCTTGCCCCTCGATTGGCTCATCATTTTGCCGAAGGCGATGTTCCAGAAAAAGCCTTCGTCTATCTTCTGATGGCTGGCGATTCAGCAGCCCGGCTATTCGCCAATATCGAGGCGCTGGACCACTACACCCGAGCTCTGGATTTGATTGAGCGCGCAGGTCCGGGTACCCCAGAATTGGAGGCATTGTACTCAGGGCGAGGGCGCGCCCTGGAGTTGCTGTCTCGCTACGAAGATTCATTGGAGAACTACGAAGCCATGCTACGACTAGCCCGGGACCGGAATGACAAGAGATTGGAATTGGCGGCCAAGATGGCGCAGGCCACCATCCACAGCATTCCCAGCAAGGTATTCGATGCCGACATGAGCCTGCAATTGTCCGAAGAAGCCCGCTCCCTGGCCCATGGGTTGGGCGATCCTGCCGCCGAAGCCAAGATCAACTGGAACTTGATGCTTCACTATCTATGGGCTTCATTCCGATTTGATGAGGCTGTCAAATATGGAGAAGCGGCTGCAAAGCTGGCCCGAGAATCCGGATTGAAGGTCGAGTTAGGCCCGATCCTCAACGATCTGGCCCTGGCCTACTTTGGCGTTTCCCAGCTTGATGAATCCCTGCGGGCTTTTGAGGAGAGCCGGATGATACTGCGGGAGGGCAACAATCTCCCACTGCTCGCCCTCAACCTCACGAATTCTTCGACCGTCCAGTTCTTGATCGGAAATAGCGAGCCAGCCCTGGCCCTCATGGACGAAGCAGAAAACATCAATCATTCCATCGAGAACAGCTGGGGGTTGGCGGGAAGTCTGTATTATCGGGGGCTCATGCATCTGATCAGTGGCCGCTGGGGCGAGGCACTTGCAGCCCTCAATGGGTCCATTAACTTCTGCGAGAAAGCTCAGGCGCAGATGCTGCTTGCCGCGAGCCTCGTGGCCAAAGCGAACTACTGCGTTTTCGTCGGTGCAACTGAAACTGGGCTCTCCATTTGCAGCCGAGCAGCGAAGTTATGGGAAGAGCATCTGCCAGATTTCCAGGGCTATCCATGGGGGGTGATGAGCCTGCTCTATCTGGTTGCCGGAGACCATTCTGCTGCTCGGGAGGCTTTGCAGCGCAGCCAAGCTCATATTGATTTGGAATTGCCTCCTACACCGACATTTTCTTCCATAGAAATGAGACTGGCCGAAATACAGTTCCTTCTGGCAGAAGGCAATCCCGATCACGCGATCAGGATTGCCGACGACTTGCTCCATTATCTGGAGCGGTTTCATGTTGGCCAATTTCGTAGTGATGCGATGATGCTCAAAGCGAAGGCATTGCTGGCGCAAAATCGACCACGGGAAGCAAACGATATCCTGTCTGAAGCCTGTCGAGAGGCAGAAGAACTCTCCGCTTTGCCCGCACTCTGGCGGATTCTGGGTGCCCAGGCGGATGCACTGGAGCAACTTGACAAAGCTGATCAGGCTGCATCTCACAGAGAACGAGCTCGCGCCATTCTTGCCAAACTCGCCGCCTCGATCGCAGAGGAGAGGGACCGTACCACATTTCTAAATTTGCCAGATGTTCGTCGCCTGTTGGGAGACCAAGAATGAGCGAGCGCGCGAATTGGCCTAGCCCAAATTGGTCACCGGATGCCAGCCAAATAAGCCGTGCTACGCACTTGGTGACTCAATCCCCTGCTGCGAGAATACATTTCGGCGGATGGTGACGTTTTTGGCAAGGATAGACTCTCCCGCGCATCAAGTATCCAGCCTGCGCGGCCAATCTTCATTGAGACCCTAAGGATCCGCTGATTTCATCCGGCGGACTCCGATCCATGTATGACGAAAGCGCCCTCGCGGGCGCTTCTCTTCGTGCCAGGTAGCGGGGGCAGGATTCGAACCTGCGACCTTCAGGTTATGAGCCTGACGAGCTGCCACTGCTCCACCCCGCAGCGTTGGTTGTCTGCGCTCCCCCTGAACTCGGGCATTCTAACACACAGCCCTCCCGGGCGTCAAGGCGACGGGTTGGCTGGAGCCGTTTGGGCTTGTCGGGCGGCGGCCGACGCGTTGCTCAGGCCTGTGCTACCGGGGGGCGCCAAAGATGAGCGCCCACCAGACCTCAAAGGGACTCGGTTGGCCGCTCGCCGGCGTGGGGGTTGGAGTGGGCAGGGGAACGCCGCTGGCAGGGGTCACCGGCACAATCAGCACCTCTCCCGGCCGCACCAGACGTGCTTCGCCGCGCGCCCAATTCTCGACCAGGATCTCGTTGGTGGCTTCGTAGATCTGAGTCCGGAGCGCTTCGCCGTCCGCTTCCATGGAGGCCACCTGAGTCTGGAGCACGATCGAGTCACGCTCCAAACGGCGAGCGTCGGTCATGCGCCGATTGAGGTCGCCAAGGATGAGGATCGCAGCGATGACCCCGAGGAAGATCCAGACACGCGGAACGGGCGATTTCGATTCACTCATCTGGACCCGAATCTTACCTGAGCGCCGCGCGGGAGGCAAGCGAGGCAAACGCGAGGGCAGCCCCTCTCGGGGCTGCCGCTGGTGCCGAAGGTGGGAGTCGAACCCACATGAGCGTAAAGCTCACTGCGCCCTGAACGCAGCGCGTCTGCCAATTCCGCCACTTCGGCGCCGTTAGGTAATTCTAACCGATCCCCGGCCTCTGTCAACTTGATGGGCCGGATCCGGGCGATCAATGATAGAACATGGGGTGAGCTGACAGCAGTGCTGGCAGGGTTTTCCTCCGGGGACCCGCCGCACGAACCCACAGGGAGCCATGCGCGCATCAGCTGGGCGGCAGCGGGAGGGACAGTCGCATGCTCTTCGGCGTAAAACGCAACGCAGCCACAGCAGCCCTCACCACCCTGCTTCTGCTCGCCCTGGCCGCGCCGCTCTATCTCGCATCCTCTATCGCAGTTACACCAGGGCTTGAATTCTCAAGGCTGGCTCGTGCGGCAGCCGGTTTTGGAGTCATCCTGCTCAGCGATGCCTTGTTGCACGCGGGCTTTACCGCCCTGGCGCCGCGCCGTTACCCGCCCGCGTTTGACGAGTTGCTGGACTACTTCGCCGGGCAATCCACTCTCGCCATGGCCGCCGGCGGCCTGCTGGCTGCGGCGGAAGAGATCCTGTTTCGCGGTGGCTTGATGCCAGCCTTCATCGGGCTCGGAAACCTGAACCCGCATACCGCTGCTGCGGCGACGGGCCTTCTCTTTGGCGCGCTGCACCTCATCCCCCGCCGTCGCCTAGCGCCGATTGCGATTTGGGCGTGTTGGGAAGGCTTCCTGCTGGGAGAGGTCTACCTGTGGAGTGGATCGCTTCTTGGCGTGATAGTTGTGCATGCAGTGCACGATTTCGGGGGTTTCGCCGCTTTCCGTTGGCTCCGGCGACGGCGTATGGGCTGAGCCTGACGCTCAGGCGGCGATCACCTTCTCGGCTTCATCGAGGCGCAAGCTAATGACTCGGCTGACGGTGTCCGAGCCCATGCTCACCCCATAGACCACTTCGGCTGCCTGCACCGTCTGGCGATTGTGGGTCACTAGGATGAACTGCGTCTTCTCACTGAGTTCATGCAGCAAATCGCAGAAGCGGATGACATTAGCTTCGTCGAGCATCGCGTCCACTTCGTCCATCACGCAGAAGGGCGTCGGCGAGACGCGCAGGAGCGCGAAAACCAGCGCGCTGGCTGTCAGGCTCCGCTCCCCTCCGGAGAGCATCGCCAGCCCCTGCTCCCGGCGACCCGGCAGGCGCGCTTCGATGTCGATGCCGGTGGCGGTGAGGTCGGAGGGATCGGTGAGCACCAGGCGTGCAGAGCCGCCGCCAAAGAGCCGGGTGAAGACCTGGCGGAATTCCGCCGCAACGGCCTCAAAGGTGGTCCGAAACTCGCGCTCCATAAGGACGTCCAGTTCGCCGATCACTTCCTGTATTTGCGATTCCGCCTGACGCAGGTCGTCGACCTGGGCGCGCATAAACTCGACTCGCTGACGGACTTCCTCGTATTCGCGACGCGCTTCGGGGTTGACCGAGCCCATACGCCGCAACTGGGTCCGCAGCCGGTGCACCTGGGATTCGGTCTCCGGCTCGAGCCGCTCGACGCGCTGCAGGTGCTCGACCATGCCCGCGATCGGCAGCGGTTCCTGGGTCCCGTCCTCCTGGTCTTCTTCAAAGGTCACCAGGCCGAAGTCGTCCTCGATGCGGCGGCGCAGGCTGGCGATCTCCTCTTCGCGTCTTGCCAGGTCGATCTGGGCTTGCGAGTGCGCGCGCTCGGCACGAGTGAGCTCGGCGCGCCCCCGACTCTCGTCGGTCTCGAGGCGGGTGCGCTGGGTTTCGGCGGCGGTGAGCTCTCCTTCGAGGGCCTCAACGGACTGGCCGAGCGCGGCAAGCTCTTCTTCGACCTCCGTAAGGTTCGCGCGGAGTGCGACGACCTCGGCTTCGAGGGATGCACGTTCCTCCCGACCTTCCAACTGCCGCCTGTCCCAGGTGGCGCGCTCCTGCTCCGTGCTCGCCAGACGCTGCCGGAGTTCTTCGATCCGAAGCTGGAGGTCGCCAAGTGCCTCCTGAGCGGCCTCCCGCTGCAGGGCAGCGCGAACGACTTCCACTTTTACGTCGACCGTTTCGGCCGCCTCCTTCGCCCGGGCCAGTTTCCTCACCAACTCGGTATGGCGTGTATCAAGCTCTTCGAGCTGCGTCTTCAACTGATCGCGCTTCTGAGCGTAGTCTTCGACTTCCCTCATGTTTCGCTTGCTTTCGGCGCTCAGGTCTTCCTCGCTCGCTTTCAAGGTCCGCAGCTGCGCCTCCGCTGCGCCACGCTCCGCCTGGCGGCGGAGCAGCAGCTCCTGGGACTCCATGAGGGACTGCCGCGCTCGATCGGCGCGCTGGCTTGAATGTCCCTGCGCGGCGCGTATTGTGGCCCACTCTGCCTCGCGACCCTGGATCGCACCCTGCAGATCGGCCAGCTCCCTCTCAACATCCTGGGCATCCGGCAGCGGCTCGACCGCCTGATCTCGGGCGACGGTGACCGCACCGCCAGATAGAAAGACCTCTCCCCGCAGGGTTACGAGCCGCACATCCGTTGGGAGCCGAGGGAGCAGGCGCCGTGCGGCTGACCGGTCCCGCACCACCAGCGTGCGGCCCAGCAGCGCGCGAAGCGACGCCCGAAAGCGACGGGGCGCCACAACCAGGTCCTCGGCGACGCCGAGCACGTCGAGATCGTCCGGTACCTCCAGCCGCTGGGACTCGAGCCGACTCAAGATAGGCACCAGGCTCACGTCATCTGAACGTCCTTGTCGCTCGAGTGCCTCTAGTGCGCGTTCGAGGTCGTCTGGGGCTTCAAGCAGAAGCCCATCGAAGAACGCTCCGAGCGCAGCGCGGATCGCCGCCTGGTAGCGAGTGGCAGTCTCCAGCTGCTCCCCAAGCCGACCGATGAGACCCTGAATGCTCCCTTGCTCCGCTGCGTGTTCGATGAGCCAGCGACCGCTTACACGATCGGCCTGCGCCTCCTGGATCAGGGTCAGTCGTGCCTGGGCGGCTGCGACACGCCGCCGCAGATTTTCGAGCGCGTCCTCCGCCCGTTCACGTTCCGCCGCCAGCTGCTCCAGACGCCTACGTGAGTCTTCCTCTTGTCGGCGGGCGAAGTTGAGGCCGGCTTCAGCTTCCGCGCTGGACTGATGGGTTACAGACAGGGCCGATTCAGCCTCTGCGATCTCGCGCTGCAATGCTTGACGTTGTTCGTCCAGTTCGGCGCGACGCGTCTTATGCAGCTCCAGCGTGCTGCCGGTTTGCTCCACGGCAGCGAGGAGCGCAGCCTTCTCAATCGTGAGGGACTCCTGCGCCTGGCGAAGCTTACTCAATTGGAGCACCGCTTCCGACCCTGCGGCTGCCGGCTCGCCTTGCGCATCCTCGGGCGCATCCACGACCTGCTGTCGATGCCTCTCTTGCTGTGCTTCCGCCTCGCGCAGCCGGCGCCGGATTCGTTCCTCATCGTGCATCAGCACGGCGAGCTCGGTCTCGGCCTGGCGCTCCTGTTCCTGAAGCCAGCGCAGCCTCTCCTCGGCCACCGCCAATCTGCGCCCCACTCGATCCCGACGGTCGTACAGCTGGGTCGTCTGAGCCGTCTTCTTATGCAGCCTGACCCGAAGGGCATCGATCGAGGCTCTGATCTCGTTCAGCTCCTGATCGGTCTGCTCTTGCCGGCGCCGCAGCCGCTCGCGCTCCGCTTCCTGACGTCCCGCCTGGGCCCGGCTAGCGGCGATTTGGTCCTGGGCGCGGTACCAGTGGTAGCCGTACCAGGTGTGGAGCAGCTCGTGGAGTGTTGAGCGCACGTGGTCGAGATCCCGGGCCCGCTGCGCCTGCCGTTCGAGGCTGCGCAGGCGCGGCCGGAGTTCGGCCAGGATGTCCTGCACCCGTTCGAGATTGCGCCGGGTCGCATCGAGCCTGCGGACGGTCTCTTCTCGTCGGGCGCGGTAGAGTTCGATTCCTGCCGCTTCTTCGAAGAGACGCCGGCGCTCCTCTGCCTTGAGCGAAAGCGCGGCGTCGACCAGCCCCTGCCCGATGATCGTATAGGTTCGTTCAGAAAGGCCCGATTCGGCCAGGAGCTCGACAGTATCGCGCAAGCGCACCTTCTGGCCGTTCAGCAGGTACTCATTCTGGCCGTCGCGGAAGGCGCGCCGGCCGACCGTCACTTCAGAGAAATCGATGGGGAGCCAGCCGTCCTCGTTGTCGAAGGTGATCGTCGCTGCCGCCATACTCGCCCGGGCGCGCGATTCAGAGCCGGCAAAGATCATGTCTTCGGTCTTCTTGCCGCGCAGCAGGCTGTATGACTGTTCCCCAAGAACCCAGCGGATGGCGTCGGCGATGTTCGATTTGCCGGATCCGTTCGGACCGACGATCGCGGTGATTGTTGGGGAAAACTCAAACCGCGTCTTACTGGCGAAGGTTTTGTATCCTTGTAGCTCGAGGGCTTTCAGCCGGGGTGTTTTCATTTTTCGCCTGCGCAGCCGATCTCAGCCAGCCGCTGACTCAGGGGGAAGCTGTCGGAGTGCGTCCTCGGCGGCGCGCTGCGCGGCCTCCTGCTTGCTGCGCCCCCGCCCGCGGCCCTGAATCGCATCACCCACGGACACCTCGACGATGAATTCGCGCGCATGATCCGGGCCGAAGGAATCGACCATCCGGTACTGAGGGGTCTCACCGCTCTCCGCCTGAGCCCAAATCTGAAGCATGCTGCGCGGGTCCACCAGATTCTCGGCGGCGAGGACCTCATCGACTGCGCGCTGAAACCGCGGCTCGAGGAACCGGCGCACGGCCTCAAGACCGGAATCCAGATAGAGCGCCCCCAGAACCGCTTCGAACGCCGCGCAGAGCAGGCTGGCGCGCTGGCGCCCGCCGGTGCTCTCCTCCCCTTTGCCCAGGCGGAGCGCCTCGCCGATCTGGATCTCATCGGCGAATTCGGCAAGTTGTTCGGTGCGAACGAGCGAAGAACGCATCCGTGTGAGCTGGCCTTCATCCATCTCGGGAAAGCGTGCGTACAGCCAGGCGCCGGCCAGGAAGTCGAGGGCCGCATCTCCCAGGAACTCAAGCCGCTCGTTGTCTTCAAGCGCGTCAGGGTTCTCATTTATGAAGGAGCGGTGAGTCAGCGCCCGGTGGAGCAAGCGTAGATCATGAAATTCAACCCCGGCCTTGGTGGCGAACTCTTCAGGGGTCACCCGAATCTATTCCCATACGCGGAGGCCGCCGTCCTCCCAATCGAAGCGGATTGCGGCGCGCCTGGTTTCCTTCCCAAGAACTGCACCGGCGTATTCTAGCCTGAGAAGGCGCGGAATGCCAGAACTGCATTATGTCCGCCGAACCCGAAAGCGTTGCTGAGTGCCACGTCGATCTTGTGCTCGCGCGCCACGTTGGGAACATAGTCGAGATCGCATTCGGGATCCGGCGTGTTGAGATGAATGGTCGGCGGCACGACACCGGAGCGGATCGCCTGGATGCAGAAGATCGCTTCCAGCGCACCGGTCGCGCCCATCAGGTGACCGGTCACGGATTTCGTCGAGGAGATCGGAATATCGTATGCGGCCTCGCCGAGCGCGGCCTTCAAGGCGCGCGTCTCAGAGAGATCGTTCAGCTCGGTGCCGGTCCCATGTGCGTTGATGTAGTCTACATCCGCCGGAGTGAGGCTGGCCGAGACCAGCGCCTGGTGGATCGCTGCCGCCCCACCCTCACCCTGGATCGCCGGCGCCGTGATATGGTAGGCGTCTGCCGTCGATCCATAGCCAATCAGTTCGGCGTAGACTTCCGCGCCTCGGGCGCGCGCATGATCGAGGCTTTCCAGGACCAGCACAGCCGCGCCCTCCCCAATCACCAATCCATCCCGATCCATGTCGAAAGGAGAGGGTGGCAGATCGTCCGAGTCCTTTCGACGCGAAAGAGCGCCCAGCCGATCGAAGGCGGCGACTCCAAGCCGGGTCACCGGCGCCTCCGCACCGCCGGCGATCGCTGCATCGGCGACCCCGCTGCGGATCAGCATCCAGGCGAGGCCAATGCCATCAGCGCCTGAGGCGCACGCCGATGCTACCGAAAAGCAAGTGCCGCGAGCGCCGAGGTCAATGCCGATCATGCCAGCCGCGCCGTTCGGCATGAACATGGGAATGACGAAAGGGCCCAGCCGACGCGGTCCGTCATCCCCCAAAGTGAGGATCGCGTCCTGGATCGTATCAATGCCGCCAACAGCTGATGACACCGTCACAGCGATGCGGCTGGCATTGGAGTCCGTGATGCTCAGTCCGGCCTGTTGCACAGCATCACGCGCAGCCGCTGTTGCCAGCTGTTCGAAGCGATCCCGACGCCGGATCTCCTTTGGCCCCAAATAGGCTTCCGGGTCGAAACCGTGGACCTCTGCGGCGATCTGTGCCCCCAGGTCCGAGGCATCAAAGAGGGTGATCGGACCCACCCCGGAAACTCCGTTGATAGCGTTCTGCCAGCTGGTCTGAACGGTGAGCCCGATCGGGTTCACGGTACCCATCCCGGTAATCACAACGCGCGTGGTCATGGGGAGACCTCACCTTCCTGAAGAGCCAATGCAGCTACACCTCAACGAGTGGGACTCTTGAACCCGGAGCCGGTCAGGACCAGGACAACTGGATCCGGCAACTCATTCACGCAAGACAGCAGCGCCGGCCACACCACCGCAGAAGTTGGCTCCACGTAGAACCCCTGTTGCGCCAATCGGTCACGACCGGTCAGGATTTCCTCTTCCTCGACCGCCAGCAACCGTCCTCCGCTCTCTTCGACCGCGGTCAAGATGGCGTCGCCGCGCAATGGATGCAGAATCCGGATTCCTTCCGCTATCGTTTCCCGTTCCCGCACCCAGCCGAGACCGGAAGCGCCCTGGGTGAACACAGCCCAGAGCGGCGCGCAGGCCTGTGCCTGCACGCCGATTAGCTGCGGCCGG
>JBFJVD010000111.1:0-9618 GCA_041624375.1 Anaerolineales bacterium | reverse complement strand
GTGTGCCCTGGCAGGGGGTCATGCTGGTGGGCACAACGGATGTTGAGCACAAGGGGCCACTCGAAGACCCCCTCGCCTCCCCGCAAGAGATCGAGTTTCTGCTTACGGGGCTGCAGGCCCGATTTCCCGGGCTCAACCTGACGATGGGAGACGTCCAGGCGGTCTATGCCGGCGTGCGTCCCGTGACCGATGTGAGCACGGCAGATCCCACCAGGGCCAGCCGGGAGCAGGCCGTCTGGTTTGAATCCGGCCTGCTGACGGTGACCGGCGGCAAGCTGACCACCTTCCACGCGCAGGCGGTCTCCGCGCTGCAGGCGCTGCGCCGCAACCGCCGCGGCTTTCCCCCCGTTCTGCGGAACTCACCCGCACTCAACCCGCTTCCACCGCTTCCCGCCGATCTGCCACTGGACCGGAGGCTTGTCCAGCGCTGGCGGGCCCGCTACGGGCTGGATGGCCTAGACTTCGCACTCCGGGCTCCCGCCGAAGAGCTTCAGCCGATGATCGAAGGTTCTCCGATCACGTTCGCAGAATTGCGCTGGATCGCCCGCCAGGAATCGGTCCGGCACCTGGACGACCTGATGCTGCGGCGAGTCCGTCTGGGATTGACGGTCCCTCAAGGTGGAGTCGGACTGTTGAAGAAGATTGCCCCGGTCGTCCGGTCTGAGCTTTCCTGGAACGATGATCACTGGCAGGATGAGGTCGCGCGCTATGCCGCGCTGTGGCAGCGTTTCTATGGCGTGCCGGCTTCTCTATTGTCGTCATCGGCCTGAAGTGAGAATCAACCCTGCCGGTCGGGGGCGCTGCGACGGACGGATCACCCTCGTTTCCTGGATAACAGGTGTGGGTTGTCGGATGCAGGAATAGATGGGGCTGAGGATGCGCGGTGAGGGGGCGGGTCGCCCCTAGCCCGCCCCTTCAACCCAGCCGGAGGGTATTCTGGCCGTGCCCGCGCCGTCGGTGCATGTCACCTCTGGCCGGCACGAGGCCGGGGCTGGCACATCCGGACCGGCTCCGGGAGGCTGGGTCGTCCCATTTGGACCTCACAATCCTCCCAGCCGGTCGCCCACAGGCTACCCCCCGAGCGTTAGCCGGATGTCTTCCTGGCCGTTACCGCAGAGTTCAGTTTCAATCCTGCGCCGCTGACCAGCTCTCCAACAGCGAAGCCGCCTCCATCAGATCGCCGGTTTCATGGCCCTCTTCGAAGGCTTCGAGCGCCGGACGCAGGACGCCAATGGCTGACTCCATTGCGCCACGCCTGGCCCACAGACGCCCCAAGCTCAGCGCGCTGCGCAGCTCGAGCGACCGGAGCTTATGCTGGCGGGCCAGGTGGAGTGCTTGCTCCAATGACTGTTCGGCTTCCCTTTCCTCTGCACCGGTTGCGAGGAGAAGCTCACCCTGGATCCGGTAGAGTTCGGGCTCGCTGAACGGCTCCGCCCTGCTTTCCACGATTAGCAGGCCCTGCTGTACGGCGAAGAGCCCTTCTTTGATCAAGCCGGCTTTGCCTAGGGCCTCGCCGAGCAGGCTGAGGAACATGGGCTTTCCCAGTCGGGTGCCCATCCGCTCCCAGCCTCCCACGCCCTCGCGAAGCACCTTAATCCCCTCCGCCGTCCTCTCCAGAAAGGCCAGAGACCAGCCCCGCAGCACGCGCCCGGCGGCAAGCCAGAACGGGAAGTCGTAGCGCTCCGCCAACGAGATCGCCGCTTCGGATTGCTCCAGCGCGTGGCGATGGTCGCGGCGCAAGGTATGAACCAGCGCGTTGAACGTGTGGGCCAGGCCAAGGCTGAAGGGGTGTCGGGCCTCCAGGCCAATCACCAATCCCTCCCGGGCGCTTTCAAGCCCTTGATCAGGGAATCCCATTGCCCAGAGGGTGAGTCCCAGGTAGCAGCTGCTGGTCACACCATTATCCTGGCCATACAAGTGGTTGAGCGGCCTGTGCCGGGCCGGGTCATACAGCCTTCTGGCTTCCTCCAGGTGTGGCCGGGCTTCCTCCAGCCGGCCCTTATAGAACAGCGACGTTCCCAGGGATTCGTGGCCGGCGAGCAGCAGACCCGCATCCTCAAGCCGCCGGCCGAGGTCGGTGAGTTCACCCGCCAGCCGGTAGGCGTTGTCGTAGTCGGCGCGCACCAGGGAGAACGAGCGGAGCCCATAGAGGATGGGACCCAACATGGGGCCTTCCTGGGTTTCCCTGCTGATCTCTCTGGCTCGCCGGTAGATCAGCTCCACTTCTGTGGCGGCGTAGCCACGGGTGGCGATCATCGCAATGCCGAGTCCGCTCAAGAGTCGGAGTTCATCGGCCCGGCTCGAGGGGCCCTTCTCCTGGCGGCTCAGCATTTCGAGGCCCATGCTGAAATGATCGATGGCTTCGTCGTGCGCTGACAGCCGCATCGCCAGTTCGCCGGCCAGGAGCTGGTAGTGGGAGGCCTTTTCGGCGACCTCGGACTGCGAGAAATGCCGCGCAAGCGGCACACAATACTCGTCGGAGCGCAAGCCATAGAGCCGCTCGAGCTCGGCCCCCACGCGCTCGTGCAGATAGGCACGCTCGACCGTATCCAGGCCGTGGTAGAGGTGCTTCTGGAAGAGCCCATGTCGGAAGCGATAGCGAGAGAGGCGCGCGCCGTCGATCCGCTGGGTGGTTTCGGCCGTCACAAGGCGGAAGCGGCGGTCCAAAATCGCGCTCAGGGAGGCCACCACTTCGCCCTCATCGCGCCCGAGCACGCGGGCGCAAACCTCCGCCGTGAATGTCTCCCCCTCGACGCTGGCCACCCTGAGCAGCTCGCGCGGTTCGGGACCGACGCGCGCGATCCGGGTCTGAATGACTCCTTCGACCCGCGCCGGCAGCCGGCCCCAATCCAGGGATTCGCCTCTCACCCAGCGGCCTTCTGGGTCCTTCACCAGATCGCCGCTGACCTCCATGGCGCGGAGCAGTTCAATCGTAAAGAGAGGCTGACCCCCTGTGTGCCGGTAGAGCTCTTCTCGGAAGGCCTCATCCAGCAGATTTGGCTCGGTATCCAGGAAATCCTCGACAAATCGGCGGCGCTCGTCCTCATAAGTCCGCTCCAGATCGATCTGGATCTCACCGAACGCGCGCTGGAACTCGGCAACGATCCGGCGGACCGGATGGCTGTCGCCTGAATAGGGAAGCGCCAGTTCGGCTGGTCGGAATGCGGCCAGAAGCAGGATGGGGCTGTGTTGAATGCGCCGTCCAAGATGGAAGAGCAGGCTCACCGAGCCCAGATCCGCCCACTGCAGATCGTCCAGGATCAGCACGAGGGGCCTTCGGGCCGCCAGGGTGTGAAGGACCCGGGTGTATTGAAGGAACAGATCCTTCTGCTCAAGCCTGGCCTCTGGGCCACCGCTGGCATGCCTGGCCAGGAAGTGCTGCAATTCGGAGCGCAAATGATCGCGTGCGGGGGTGAGGCCTTCGAGCCCGGCGAGCAAGGCGCTGCCCGGAATGAAGCTGTCGACGAGGTCGGCGCCGTGATGGAGCAGGGCCTCCAGGGCGTGGGGAAAAATCTCCTCCAGGGATGCTGCCTGTGTCCCGCGCTCCGGAGCAATGCCCCAGCCAGCGCGAGCCCCACCGGCCAGTTGCGTGAGGATCTCGCGAAAGGGCAGGTAGGGGTCGCCGATGCCTGTAAGTGCGTTGCAGTTTCCGAAAGCGAAAATTGTCGGCTCTCCGGCTTCCCAGGTGCGCCGCGCAAACTCGCTCATCAGCGCGGTCTTCCCGCTGCCAGGCTCTCCGGTGACAAAGACGACCTGCCCATGGCCGGCCAGCGAGCGAGTCAGAAAGATCTCGAGCTGAGCCAGTTCGCGGTCACGGCCCACAAAGACGCTCCGTCCGATGGCAGGGGGAGGGGGTGACAGGATCTCGACCCGGCGCAGCGCTTCTGGCTGACTTGCGGGCCTCGAGGTGGGTATCCCTGCCGATTGAAGATCTTCAATCACGCCGCCGTCTTCTCGGATGAGGTTCTGGTAGAGCGTCACGGTCTCAGGGGACGGCCTCACACCAAGCTTTTCGGCCAGATCTTCCACGCAGCGGGTATAGGCGCTGGCGGCTGCCGAGAGGTCACCGAGCCGCGTGTGGGCCAGCATCAGCGCGCGATAGGCGGGTTCGGGGACCATGCCGGCGGCGATCCAGCGTTCTGCCCAGGACAGTGCGTCTTCCCAGCGTTGCTCCGCCAACAGTCGGTCGAGCAGGGTGCCCATACGCTGCTCGAAGAGGGCCTCAACACGCTCGCGTTCGAGTGTCACCCATTCTTCGTAGAAGCCGGGCAGCAGCTCGCCGCGGTACACCGAGACCGCAGCAATCCAGGCCTCAGCGCCGCCATCCGCAGGAATGCGCGTCTCGAGCTCCTGAACATCCAGCCAGAACTCCGACTGGTCGTTGAACCCAACGGCGAAATTGTCTGCGATGAGGAAGTGCTGGTCAGCTTCAGGATTCCGATGCAGTGCACGGCGGAGGCGCCAGAGAGCCTGGCGCAAGTTGTTGCGGGCGTTGGCTTCGGAGGAATCGGGCCAAAGCAGGCCGGCGAGCTTCTCGCGGCGGCTGGCGATGCCGCGATTCAGGATCAAGTAGGCGAAGAGAGACTGTGCCGGCCTGGAAGGAATCTCCACAGTCGCGCCGGTGAGGCGGACCTCAAACTGCCCGAGCAGCCTGACTTCAAGCATGCAGTCGGTGCACCCCTTGTTCGGAGATCAATGTTGGGATCGATGGGGGAAGTGATTCCAGTATAACGCGTGGTTTCGCAGGCGACAACATCCTATCGATTTGAAGATTCCTATGGATATCAACATGGAGAAGAGATGGGCGGGCCTCCTTTGCTGCACCATGAAGAACAATTGAGGTCCTCTCATTCCAGATTCTTGGGGAAGAAGACGGAATCCTAACGCTGCCGCAGACCATGAGTAAACGTCCGTATGGGAGATTGGATGCAGAGATCCAGAGGGCCGGAGCAGAACGACGATTGATCCACCGGTCCAGGCAAGTTGGTCAAGAGGCAGGAGGCAAGCATGTGGCGCTCGATCTCTGGGACGATACTCATCATCACCATCTTCGTTCTCTTTGCGAACACGTCCCTCGCACAGGCGCTCTCCCTGGCTGCGATTTGCGCAGTATGGGTGTGGTACGAGCGCGGCGATCCACAAGTGGCGCACTCGACGATTGAGTGAAGGACAGGGCCGTCGAGGTTTGGAGAGGCGGTCCTGTGTGCATTCGATGGATTGCGCACTCGGCGGCGCGAGAAGGCGAGGGACCGGGCGCGGCAATCCAAGTATGCTGCAGGACACAGGGCCCGATCCATTGGCTCGCGATCGAGCGGCGGGTACCGCTCCCCGGGCCAGCTCGAGCCGGCAGCGCCCACGGGCTCCGCTCCTCGTTCTGGCGCTCGCAGCCTTGCCTTTTGGACCAGTGTCCCAATTTCGCACGACGTTCATCTCTCCCGAATCTCCCAAATTCCTCAGGGCAGATCTCGCGCAGTCGGATTTTCCTCAACGGGCAGCCTTAGACTTCCAGCGGCAAGCAACACGATCGGTTCAAGACCCTCGAAGACCTACAGCTGGATCGTGGACTCCGGAGAAGCATCAGCCAAACTGCGCATAGCCATCCAGATGCGCTTGCTCATTCACCTGAATCGAATGGACAGGAAGCTAACACTGGGGCAGATAACCCTATAACGCTGTGGCGCGATCGTGGTGGATAAGTCCGGAAAGCGACAGTGCGCCCGGGGGAAGAGGGTAGATCTATGGATGCGAAGGGGATTGGAAGCCCACCGATGGTTCCGAACTCGCGACGTTCAAAGTCGCTCATGCCTGGCCTGATCATACGTTTGGGGTCTGTCCTGCTGGATCGCCATGTCGGGCTTCTCGGATTTGGAGGGTATATGGCCAGCCTGATCAAGCGCACGCGATTTGTCCTGGCTCTCATCGGGATGATCGCGCTAGCACTGCTGGCGTATGCCGGGCGGGTGCCGTCCAGTCAGGCCAAAGAGGCGGGAGGCAAGCTGAGGCCGCCGAAGGTCGCGGCGCAAGCCCCCACGCCGAGCAGCACGCCAACCGCGACATCTTCGCCGACTGCCGCGCCTACGGCTACTCCAACGCCCGATCTCCGGGCAACGGAACGGGCGAAAGCAGTGGATGAAGCTGCTCGAGCCATCGCAGCCGAGCTTGATGAAGTGGGGATGGCCGGCTTCCTCGGCTATCTAGACTGGGTGCATCCTGGACCGCTGGAGGTCCAGACGCAAACGTACGGTCAGCTTGTCTATCTGCCGGTCTCTCCCAATGTCGACTACGCTGACTTTGTGCTCCACGTCGATGTTGCCTGGGATTCGCGCAGCGGCTTGTCCGGCTGCGGGGTCATCTTCCGATCCGAGCCCGACCTCGAGCGCGGCGAGCAGTTCCGCTTCTACACCCTGCGGCTATCGGGCCTGCCCGGATGGGATGTTGAGCTCTGGCGCTATGGACAGTACCAGTCCACGCTGACCGGGGAGGTGAAGTACCACTCGATCATTGATCAGCAGGCAGGGGCGATCAACAAGTATGTCTTGGTCGCTACCGAAGACCGGGTAACGATCTACGTCAACCGCGTCCGCCTGGGATCGGTCACGATCACCCGGCGAGAGGCGGGCAGGATCGCTTTCTTCGTGTGGCAGGAATCAGGCGAGAGCACCTGCACTTTCAGCAACGCCTGGATCTGGGTATTCGGGCCGCCCCCGGCTGAACGCACCGATGCCGGAGCCGATACCTGACGCCGATATCGCCGGTAGCGCGAAGGGGACGCCGGTCCATGAGCATCGAGGCAGCCTGCTCGCCGAATAGGCTGCCTCTTTTCTTGGAACAAGGGTTTCATCTTCTCCGTCGCCCAAAGCCTCGCGTATCTGTCCTTCGCCTCTCGGGGAGTCTCGCTGCCGCTGATCGAAGCGCAAGCGGGATAGAATAGCCTCGGCTCCAGAGTTAGCTCCTGCCGAAGGGTCGGCGGCACAGGTGGGGCCTGGGACATTCACGTACCAGGAGCGCAAGATGGAACAGGCAGAGCGCCTCTTCGACCGCGTGGACCGAACGATCACCTCCTTGATGGCCCGCTTTGGGATTCTCATCTTGCGGGTCAGTTTGGGGATCAATTTCCTCTGGTTTGGGGTGTTGAAGTTTTTCCCTGGGCTGAGCCCGGCACAGGATCTAGCCACAGACACGATTGAGATTCTAACGTTCGGCTTGCTCCAGCCAGAGACTTCGATCTGGATCCTCGCCAGCTGGGAGACGCTGATTGGGCTGGGGCTGATCGCGGGCGTCTACTTGCGGGCGACGCTCTTGCTGCTCTTCGTCCAGATGCTCGGAACGCTGACTCCTCTGATCCTCTTCCCGGCGGAGACCTTTGCTGTGCTGCCTTATGCACCGACTCTGGAGGGTCAATACATAATCAAGAACGTTGTGTTGATCAGCGCTGGCTTGGTGGTCGGTGCGACAGTCCGGGGCGGCAGACTGGTCAACGTTCCTTCAGCGGCAGATCCGCTGCGCTGAGCGGGCTGCCCTGCAAGCCAGAGGCCCGATCTCTTGTGCCGATCGGGCCCCAAGGGTCTCCTGGATTTTCAGGATCAAGCGGACGAGTAGCCGAGGAAGGCGAAATCCTCACTGTTGTACGCGTGCAGTGTGACGTCCGCCACCTCAAACCCATGCCGGAAGAGCAGTTCAAACTCGTCGTTGGTCAGCTTGCGGATCACGGTGGGAAACACCTCGGCGGTGCGCGCCTCGGCATCGCTGAGCGCGCCGGCGCAGTGCTGCTCGATCAGTTCCGGCTTGCCGGCGCTGCGCAACACATGGGCGCACGTATTTCCGATCTGCAGGAACCCGCCGCGGTCTTCGTGGTTGACGAAGCGCTCGATGATGGCGCGCGCCCGCAATGAGCGGATCTGATCCATCATGATGCCCGTGGCGATGCGCAGGAGCGCCCTGACACCCGGACGATAGGCTTCGGATGAGGACTTGCCGGCCCCATCGCTCACGATGAAGAAGTCCACCCCCGATCGCCAGCCGGTGATGAAGTCGTGGATCCCTTCCAGGCCGTGGTTGTCGTAGACGCCCCCATCCCAGAAATGAAGCTCTGGGTAGGCCGGTTCGATTGGCTCGGTCGTGCGCGCACTGAGCGCAGCGGCGTCGGTCAGTGAGGTCGGCTCCGGGCGGCGGTCCGTGTAGCGGAACCAGCGACGCCCGGCTGTGTTCAACGGTAGCGGACCGATCAATCCTGGAAAGCCCGAGGAGGCGGCCATCGCATCCGTCACCGGGACATCGGCGGTGTCGTTGGTGTAGCCGAAGACGTAATCGCCCATGCGGAAGCGCTCAAACCGCCAGTTCTTGCCGGTTTCGTAGCAGGTGGCATTGATCATCCAGCGGGGCGATTCAGGAAGATCGCTCAAGTTGGCCTCGATGCCCCAGAGTTGGCGCATCGCCCCCGACATGCGATCGGCCTTGGTCTCCAGGATCCGCCACGGCGCCCTGATGACCCGCATCAGCAGCTCGCGCTGCAGGTCGGTGGTGGTCAGAAGGCGGCGGGCGGCGGGGAGCACCTGCTCGAGGTAGACCTGACTTGTGGGCCACTGATAGCCATTCAGGCCCATGATTATCCCGGCGCACAAGCTGCCGCCGGAGACCGTCGAAACGAAAGACACTTCCTCCAATCGAGTTTCGCGTGCCAGACGGGCGAGCACACCAAGGTGGAAGACAGTGGCTCGAAAGCCACCGCCTGAAAGCGCCATCCCAATCTTCATGCTGAAATCCCTCCTGCTGCAAAGCCGCGCTAGACCCGGATCGTCAGGTACGAGCCGCGGGTGAGAAAGCGGTAGCGCAGCCTTCGCGGTCGACCGCTGCGCCGTGCGTGCCCGGAAACCAACTGGCGCACTGCCTTCATATGTGCTTCCCGTTTTTCGGTTCCCGCGAATTTGGGGCTGCTGCTGAACCAGAGTTGAAAAGGACGCGCCGCATCGGTTCCCGGCTCGGCAGAGAGCCGAGCATCAATGAGCGCCTCGAGCACCTCGAGGGCGGGGTTGTGGTGGCCGCCGTTGCAGCAGAACAGATAGTGGTCGGCCGTGACCGCCTCGCAGAACGCGCGGTGCAAATTGTGCTCCGAGCCGTGGTGCTGCACCTTCAAGACGTCCACATGCAGTCTGCCGTCGGCGTTGAGGAGCCCGCGCAGTTCCAGGCCCCTCAGGATATCGTCGGCGTGGCCATCCCCGGTGAGCAGGACGGTCTTGCCGTCCCCCTCGGCATACAACATCACCGAGGCCAGGTTGGGGGTGGTGACAGCATTGCGATTGCCGAGCTCAGAAGCGAGCTGCAGCGTGAAGCTGAGGACAGCCTGCCCCTCGTCCATGGGCAGCAAGCCGGCCTCCTCTTCGGCTTCGCGCCGGATGTCCTCGACAATACCCTCATTCGCCACCAGCCACTCATTCCACTCTTCGCGCTGCTTCTCCAGATCCCGTTTGAACGGACCCAAGATTAGGAGCTTGAAGCCGCCGACCCGCACCGCCTCCGCGGCAGCGGAGCCGGCATCCGCAAGAATGACGCTGCCGCCAAAAGGCTCGTTGACCGGAATCTTGAGCTGATTTCGGCTCAGCCGGTTGGCGAGCCGCAGGC
>JBFJVD010000110.1:0-9633 GCA_041624375.1 Anaerolineales bacterium | reverse complement strand
GTGACGTTGACGAACTACTCACCACGGCCAGCTCTTCC
Source organism: Anaerolineales bacterium (assembly GCA_041624375.1). GTDB lineage: Bacteria > Chloroflexota > Anaerolineae > Anaerolineales > E44-bin32 > JBFJVD01. The sequence goes on along the minus strand of JBFJVD010000110.1, from coordinate 9,595 downwards.
GGCGATACTCGCAGAGGGCCGCATTGCTGTCACCCCTATGGGAAATGACCTGCGAATCGGGGGCACACTCGAGGTGAGCAAGGTGCGGGAGCTGCAGCGCCAGCTCGCGCTCACGCCGTATGAGTCCCGCTGGCGGGTCGCCTTGCTGAACCGCTTTCAGGAAGCCAGCAACAGTGCGGCGAATGCGCTCCTGAAGACTCTCGAAGAACCCCCGGCTCGAGTGGTGCTCTTGCTGACGGCCGAATCGGCCGAATCGCTACTGCCAACGATTGTTTCACGCTGTGAGGAGATCCGCATGCGCGTGCTCTCGCACACCGAGCTCGAGGCAGAGCTCGAAGCTCGAGGCCTTGACATGGATCGAGCCAGCCTGCTCTCCCGCCTGGCCGCCGGCCGACCCGGGCAGGCGCTGCGGTGGGTCGATGAGCCGGAAGCACTTGTTCAGCATCACGCTTACCTGGATGATCTGCTGGAGCTCCTCGGGCAGACGCGAGTCGAACGCTTTCGCTACGTCAGGCAGCTCACCGATCAGAAGAAGGAAATGGATGAGAAGCGGCGCGAGGCCGTGGCGTTTGTCCAGGCCTGGCTTTCATTCTGGCGCGATTTACTGCTGATCGCCCACGATGTCCAGAGCCCGGTTCAGCACCAGGATGCACTACCACAGCTTGAGGCCCTGAAGGAGGCGGTCCCTGCGCGCACCCTGCTGGAAGTGGGAAAAGCCTTCGAGCGAACCCTTGAGGCGATTGGTGCAAATGCAAATCTGCAGCTGGCGCTCGAGACCCTGATGCTGGATCTCCCGCACCTGCCCGGCCAGCGGCTTCCTACCCTCGAACTTCCGAACTGAGCGCCCGCTCCGGCAGCGCTGCGGGGGCCCCTTGCTACGCCTCTGCGTATTCCTTTGCGAAGTATTCGGCGTAGTACCGGGGCCAGCGGGCTTCCGGCGCCTCAACCGGCTGCTTCTTGCTCAGGAGCATGAGCGCATAGATGAGCTCGCTCCGGTGGATCACCCTCCCAAGAACCGATGGGATCTTCTCATACAGGTAGTCCGCATACCAGATCGCCCAGTCCACATTCGTGCCGCCCGTCGCCTTATGATGGGCTCGACCGGTATCGATGAAGAGCTGTTCCAGCCGTTCGGTGGTGTCAGGCATCGAGATCCTCTCTCATCCGTAGGAAGCTGAGCGCTGCTGTCTATCTATCAGCTGCGGAGCCATCAGAAACGGTATCGGTCCGATAGAGCCGTGGGCCATCACCGGCCCGCTTGTGCCCTGTTCCGCAGGCCAAAACCCTTAAGCCGAAGCGGTGCATCCATAGAATGCCCGCCCGGAACAGGTCCGGGGATGGCACGCGCCCGCCTCGGCAGGCTTGGTTGGATCGGCTGAGGGGCAGGCTGCAGGAAACGCCGCGAAGGGCACCGCTTTCGAAACCCGCAAAGATCTTACACGGACAACCTTGTGTTCCACACGGCGAAATCTTACCCCGTCCGCCCGGACTCCCACGCCGTCCTTGAACGCTGGATCCCGGGCAGAGAGCAGCGCGAGCGGCATCTTGCGCGGGTTGTACGGCGTAGCTCTTCTCCGGATCGGGGGCTTGCCCAAAAAGCGGCAGTGACGAGACGAGGTGCGAGGACGTGCAAGCGCCAGCAGAATGAAACGCGGCAGACCCGTCAGCGCGGTTCTACAACCAGGCGAACGGCCGTGCGTTCCTTGCCGTCGATATCGACAGTGGTGAATTCTGGGAGACAGACGATGTCAATCCCGTCATCGCGTAGGTAGCCACGTGCAATGGCAACCGCTTTGACTGATTGGTTGACGGCACCGGCACCGATGGCCTGGACTTCGGCCCGCCGCTGTTCCCGGATCACGCCTGCAATGGCACCCGCAACGGCAGATGTGCGTGAGTCGGCGGAGACCTTGATGATACCCAGCGGGCTACCCCCCCCGGGAAGAACCCACGGTCACCCGTTCTAGTTTTGTCTAGATGATTGTACAGGAATCGAACCATAGAGGCAAGCGAAGCTCATGTGCTGGTCCCATTGGCCTGCGCAACCTCTTCATCGTCGAAGACGACCAGCTCCTTCCCCACCAGCTTGTCATGGATCTTGGCGGCGATAAGGTCCAGATGGCTGCTGTGCGCCACATAGTCCAGATTATCGGCCGGGACCGTAAGGACCGGCCCGAGCTTGAATCCATCGATCCAGGCTTCGTAGAGCATATTCAGTCGTTCGAGGTACGAGGCCTCGATCTGGCGTTCGTAATCGCGGCCGCGCAGCGCGATTCGATTCTGCAGGGTGGAAACCGAGGCTCTCAGGTACACCACCAGGTGGGGCGGGGGCAGGAATTCGGTGAGAACCTGGTACAGATCGCGGTACGTGCGGTAATCCCGCTCGTCCATCAGGCCCTGACGATAGAGGTTCTCCGCAAAGATTTCGGCGTCTTCATAGACGCTGCGGTCCTGGATGGCGGAGGTCGGGTGATCGTGCAGGCGGCGATGGGCTTGAAGCCGCCGCGTGAGAAAGAAAACCTGGGAGGGAAACGACCACGCCCGCATGTCTGTATAGAAATCTTTTAGATACGGATTCTCGCCGACCGGTTCGTAGAAAGGCTCCCAGGCCAACTTATCCGCCAGCATACGCACCAGCGTGGATTTGCCCACGCCGATGTTCCCGGCGACCGCGACAAATCGTTTGTTCATGGCCAGCTCCCGGTTCTGGAGGGAAAGGATCGCAGGACGGCCGGAGGCATCAAGGGGGAGGCGGCGCTCCCAAGGCGTTGAACGCGCCAAATCCGAACGAAGCTACGCGCCGTTCGCCTCCGCCCAGGAGTCGAGCAGCATCTCGATCGAATCGAGGAAATCTTCAAGCTCATCCTCACGCGCGCGCGTGTGCTCCGGTGAAAGCTTGAGCGAGGTGAGGAATGCGCGCCATGGCATGCGGTGCTCCTCTGCCGAACTGCCCGACCCAAGGGCGCGCAAACATCGATCCCACGTGCTGAGCAGAGTCCAGAGGGTCGCTTCCGGCCGTCCTTCGTCGGCCAGCGCCTGAAAACCGCGTAAGTAATAGTCGCGACGGCCGGGATGGAATTCGGGATCGCTTGAAACCCTCTCGGCTTCATCGTATGCCCGCGCCCAGGTGGCGAATTGGTCGGCCAGTGTCCGCTCGATGGCCGACGCCCCGATCAGCTGCAGGAAACCGTCCACCAGCGTGTCCGCCTCAAGGGAGGCTGCCCGCTGCTCAAGTTGGAGCTGCAGGCGGCGTCCGGCGGCAGGCGGTCCGGCCAGGCAAGCAGCAGCATTTGCCCCTTCGAGTACGGTGAGCAGATAGTCTGCCAGCCAGGGGTCTGCGTTGGGCAGGTCGGCCTTGCGCCGGCGCGCTCTGCGGAGGAAGGCGCGCCCGCGGGCATGCACATGCAGGGGCTGGTAGAACCGGCCGCGGACGCCGGCCTGCACCCACTCAAAGAAATGCTTCGGATCGTGGAGAAAAACCGGCTCACAGATGGCGGGGCCGAGCCATGGGTGATGACGGAGTTCAACGGGGGACTCGTAGCGCGACTGCGGGTGGTGGGTGATGTCGAGGTGCACATCATCCGAGAGTCGGACGACCTCGCGCGGCAGGAGCGGCGGGCCGTGATGGATGAGCACCAGATCAATGTCGGCGGCGCCGCCGAGCAGCGGATCCCCGCTGGCGACGGAGCCGATGACATAAGCGGACAGGACATCGTCCTGGGCGGCCCGCTCTTCGGCTTCCCGCGCCGCCAGTTTGATCAGCTTCTCCCGGGTGATGATCACCGTTCGGCCTTCTCGAGGGGAAGCTCGGGCTGGAAGGGCGGGATGCCGAGCGCCTGCCGGATCCGGTTGCGGATGTAGGTCAGGTGCTCCGGATGCGCCACGAAGTCGAGCGCATTGCTGTCGATGGTCAAGACCGGACCCTGCTCGTGCTCCTGGAAGAAGGCATCATAGGCTTCGTTCAGCCGGACGATATAGGCTCGCTCCATGTTGCGCTCATAGGGGCGATCGCGCTGCGCAATGCGCCCCATGGCGGTATCGGTGGAGGCGCGCAGATAGACGGTGAGATCCGGACGGCGGATGCGCTCGGCAAGCGCTTCGTGCACCCGGTGATAGGTGTCCAGTTCGTCTCCCGTGAGGTTGAGCCGGGCGAATAGCGCGTCTTTGCCGAAGGTGTAGTCGGCGATCAGGCTGTCGCGTGCGAGCGCCTGAGGGACGCGCTCACGCTGCTGGCGGTAGCGGCTCAGCAGGAAGAAGATCTGGGTCTGAAATGCGTAACGCTCGCGGTCTTCGTAGAATTTGGACAGGAACGGGTTTTCTTCAAATGCTTCGAGGAGCAGTTCGGCCTCAAAATCCGGCTGGAGGAGGCGGGCGAGGGACGTTTTGCCGACCCCAATGACACCTTCAATCGCCAGATACATCCTCCCTCCCACTTGCTGCGTTCTCGAGAGCTGCCCCCGGACAAGGATACTCGGGTTCGACAGCGGATGCAATGATCCTACAGAAAGAAATCGATTCGCAGGTGCTGGACCTCGCGGACTGACGCTAGGACTGCTTCGGCTCGTGACGGAATTGGAGGCAGTAGTGGTGCACGGTGTTGCTGACCCAGGCGCTCCCCATGCCGTAGGGTGCCAGCCGGACGTTGTCCTGGCACCAGATGCGCTCATCCTTTAAGGTGAAGGTTTCGCTCAGGCGGCGTGCCAGGTCCCAGGCCAGGGGATAAATGCGCCCCCCTTTCTTCACATTTTTGACGATGATCGTAAGGTAGGCCCGTGGCCGGAGCAGGCCGCCCAGCTGCGCGTAGATCTCCACCAGCCGATCGAGGAACTGGTCGTAATCCGGGATGTTGCCAAGATCCGCCGGATCCTCGGAATAGACGACGTCGAGCTCGGCGTCGGCGCGCCGGGACCGCTGGGTGCCCGCCCCGCGCGCATGGAGCATGTCCCAGTAGGGTGGCGACGTAAGCACATAGTCGATCGTCGGCAGCTTCATCGACGTGAGGGCCTGTGCATCTCCGGTGATCACCGTCGCCGCTGGCGGATTCTCACCTGCCGCGATGAGCGCTTGGCGCTCAGCCTGCACCACTTCGCGCGCCAGTTCGGCGTATTCCGGGTTGAGTTCAACCCCGATCGACTCCCGGCCGGATCGCAGGCAGGCGACTAGGGTCGATCCGGTGCCGACCATCGGATCGAGTACGGTTTCGCCCTGCTTGGTAAAGAAGCGGACGAACTCCGCGGCCAGGGTCTCCGGGAACTTGGCCGGATGCCGCAAGACATCCTTCTGGCGCGGCGGGGGATCGTGGATGAACCATGATTTTTGAAACAGGAGCCACGCCTTGGAGTCCAGATCATTCAGCCGGTTGCGGAAAGGGCGTTTGCGGGCCATGGGTCTAGGGTGTGGGGCTGGGTGTGGCGCTTGTGAGCAGCGGGAGGATGATCAGATCGTCGAAAGCCACGGTCACCTGCCCGCTTCGGCCGGCCAGTGCGTAGAAGCCGAAGCCTCCCGATCCAAGGGCGATATCCCGGGCGCTGAAGATCTCAACGCCATTCACCAAAAAGCGGAACTGGCTTTCGCTGGCCCACACCGCCAGCCGATTCTCCGCCAGCGGCCCGCCGAGGATCGCGGTAGAGGAGGTGAACGGCACAAGGGCGCGAGATCCATCCTGAAGGACACGCCGGGCACGCGCTCCGCTGCCGCAGGTGATCGTAAAGCGATAATGCTCCCCGAGGCTGTTGAGGCGATAGACCACACCGAACTCGTCATCATCATGGCACAGGATCGGACGAACGGTGACCTCGATCAGCGCATCACTTGCCGCGGGCGCCGGGCTCTCCACGAGCAGCGAGGCCCCAGGACGACGGACGGCGATTGCCAATCGCTCGCCCACGATGCTCACACCTCCATCCAGGCGCTCGCCCAGCTCCCAGCCCAGGTCGGTGCTGAAGTCGTCGGTGAAGATGGCCTGGCCGAGCCCGCTGCGCGGATCGAACGTCGGCGAGGGCGTTGGACGCGGGGTCTGGGTGGAGGTGGGGCGCAAGGTGGGGAAAGGGACCGTGGCAGTCACCGTCGGAGTCGGTGGCGGGGAGGTTGGGGTGGAGGCGGTCTCGATTGTCAGGCATCCAGCCGCCAGCGGTGCGGCGGCCATCAGCGTGAAGGCCGCGCGAAGAAGACGCCGCCGACCGCGGAAAAGAAGCATCGCAGACAGGATCTCAGCCCTCTGTTCCAGATCACGACGGGGCCATTCTAAGATCGGATGCGTATAGAGGCAAATCTTGTCTTTGAAGGATGAGGAGAGGATGCTGCCGGGTGTCGGATGGAAAAGGGCCGGCGCCGATGCCGGCGCCGGCCCGACGAGTGTTCCTACTCGAGCCGCCAGAGCGCAAAGTCGTCCCAGCGGACCGTCGTTTCTCCCTGAGCGGCGCTGGCGAAGACGGCGAAGTTCCCCCAGACATAGTCGGGATCGTTGAAGGTCGCCAGCGACTCTCCATTGGCAAAGACCGTCAGCGTCCCGCCGCGGGCCAGGAAGCCTAGCCGGTTGCTCGTATTGGGCCCTTTGTGGATCACGTCCGAAGCGGTCCAGTCCACCAGAACGGCGGGTATGCTGTTGAAGCTGATGAACTTCCGCAGCCGGAACCGTCCATCGCACGAAACCTCGAAAGCGTAGCCGCGCGAGTAATCGGCGTTGCCCACTCGCGTCGCCAGGCCGGCCGCATCTGCCCCGGTGCAGTTGCCGATTTCAGCGGTGATCTCGAGGTAGAAGTCCCCACCGGTCTGCCCGGATGTGCTCCAGGTGATCAGGGTATCGGCCAGCTTGTCTGTGGTGCGCAGGCGCTGGTCCTCCAGCATCAAGGCCACCGTGTTGTCTTCATAGTTGGCGAACCAGCCGCCTGCGGCGCTGAAATCGTCGCGGTGATCGGGCGCGTTCAGATTGATTCCCTGGCGCGGATCATCTGCGTCGAGCACCGGGCCCGTCGGCGTGGGGCTTGGGCCGGGCGTGCCGGTCTGGGAAGGCGTGGTGCTGGGGACGGCGCTGGCGGTCTGGCTGGGTGCCGGCGTCTCGCTTGGCGGGGACGTCTCGCTTGGCGGCTGGGTGGGTGCCGCCGTCAGGGTGGCGGCGACCTGGGTTTGCAGCGCACCAGGCGCGGCGGGTGTCTCCGCGGCGCGGGTGCAGGCGCCGGCGAATGCCGCCATGGCTATCAGCACAAGCAGGAACCAACGCTCTCCGGCAGGCTTCATTGACTCTGGAACGGGATGTGCCAGAAGGCGAAGTCGTCGAAGCTCGCCGTGAGATTGTAGGTTTGATGCGCGCGCACGTACACGGCAAATAACCCTTGCTTGTAACTGTAATTCGAGTCCGTGGATTCTCCAACCCGGACGCCGTTGATGAAGAAGATCAGTTCGCGCTGATATCCCCAAATCGCCAATCGGTTGGTCGCTCCAGCGCCGGTACGGATGCTCTCCGCCGGCGTCCAGTCGATCACGATCTCGGCTTGCTTGCCGATTCGGTGGCGGACATAGCGCCAATGCCCATCGCAAGAGACTTCCAGGGCATAGCCGCCGGCCGCCTGGGCCTCGTCCACCCGGATCACCAGGCCGACGGCGTCCTTCGCGATGCAATCGCCGTTGGTTGCGCTGACTTCGGCATAGGTGTTGCCCGCCGGACGGCTCGAATAGGTCCACCAGGCAAACTGCTCTTCCGGCTCGTAGTCTACTCCGATGAGCCGCCCGCCGTCAAAGCGGTACGCAGCCTTACCGGCGGTATCGTAGTCGAACCAGGCTTCCGGGTCATCGAAATAATCGACGTAGTCCGGGGCGCCAAGGTCGAGCGCATTGCGCACATCGTCCTCCGAGGTCGTGTGGAATGGCGTAGGGGTCGGGGCGAGCTCACGTCGCTGGACCTCGGTGGGCCCGGCCTCCACCGCCGCCTCCGGGGCTGAGGGCACCTCACCGGGGGCGGTGCCCGAGCCCCCACCGAAGAGGCCGGTCAGGGTCGTGCAGGCCATGGTGAGCATGAGAAGGGCGGCGAGCGCGGTCAGGGGATTGCGGTAGCTGTTCATGATGCTCCCTCCATTCTTGTCCCCCTACTACTACCCCAGAGGCGCACCTCCTGTCTCTACGACCTTTCTCCTATGGAGTCAGCACCACCTTGCCGGACTCGCCGGAGGCCATCTGCTCAATCGCCGACTCAAAGTCCGACAGCTGGAAGTGGTGGGTGACCAGCGGTGAGAGATCGACAGCGCCGGAACGGATCAGTCCCCTGGCCTGGTACCATGTTTGCCAAAGTTTGCGGCCGCTGATCCCGATCACGCTGGCCGCCTTGAAGACGATATGCTGGTTCCAGTCGAAGGTGATGGGGCCCGGCGTCACACCAAGCAGCGCCGCTTCTCCGCCCGGTTTGAGCAGCGTGAACCCCTGATCGATGGCCTGCGGCGCGCCCGACATTTCGAGCAGGACGTCCACGCCCTCGCCATCGGTCGCTTCATGGACCCGTTCGATGACGGCATCGTCGACGGCATGCAGGGCTTCATCCGCGCCCATCTTTCTGGCGAGTTCGAGGCGGTAGGCGCTGATATCAGTGGCGTAGACCGAACGCGCGCCGATGGCGCGCGCCACGGCGATCACCATCAGCCCCACCGGTCCGCAGCCGGTGACCAGCACCTTCTTCGCCCGCAGATCGACCGCGAATGCCGTATGAACGGCATTGCCGAAGTTTTCCTGCAAAACGGCGATCTCAAGCGGCATCTCGGGCGGGTTGGGCCAGGCGTTCTGCGCCGGAACAGCCACGTACTCGGCGAACCCGCCATCGCGATCGACCCCAAGGAGCTGGGTGTTCTCGCACAAGTGACCCTGACCAGTCCGGCAGAAGTTGCAGGTGTTGCAGATGACATGCGATTCAAGCGAGACAAAATCGCCGACGGCGACCGAAGTCACATCTTGGCCGACCGTGACGATATCGCCGCAGACCTCGTGGCCAACCACAACGGGCGGCCGCATCCTCCCCGAGGCCCACTCGTCCCAGTTGTAGATGTGGAGGTCGGTTCCGCAGATCGAGGCGGCCCGTACTCTTACCAGCACTTCGTTTTTCTGAATGGTAGGAACCGGGACCTTTTGAAGCGTCAGGCCAGGTCCGGCTTCGGCCTTGACGACCGCGTTCATCTCTTCGGCCATGAACACCTCTTGCCCAAGCATTGAATGTGGCCGATCCGGGAGGCGTGAGTATAGCACGAAGGGGATGCTCTGCTGCGTGGGTATACTCGTAGCGACTGGCGGATTCGAGCGTTCTCACTGCTGTCAGAGAGGGACTCAATATGAACTACCGACGCATGGGGGCGACAGGCCTCAAAATCAGCGAGATCTCCTATGGCGCCTGGCTGACCTTCGGGGACCGGCTTGGGGTTCCAGAGGCGCGCGAGATCCTTCACTTCGCCTATGACCAGGGGATCAACTTCTTTGACAACGCCGACGTGTATGCGAGCGGCCGCGCCGAGGAGGTCATGGGCGAAGCAATCCAAGGGCTGCCGCGCACAAGCCTTGTGATTTCAAGCAAGGTGTACTGGCAATCGATGGAGGGTCCGAACGGCCGTGGCTTGAGCCG
>JBFJVD010000109.1:0-9664 GCA_041624375.1 Anaerolineales bacterium | reverse complement strand
GATCGGGTACTGGTCAAGCGCGCCGGCGATGTCATTCCTTATGTCATCGGGCCCGTGAAGGAAGTTCGGACAGGGGCCGAACGCGAATACCATCCGCCCAATAGATGCCCCTCTTGCGACGAACCGCTCGAACGACAGGGTGAAGAGGTCGCGCTATATTGCGTAAATCTATCCTGTCCCGCGCAGCTCGTCCGAGTGCTCGAGCATTTCGCCGGCCGCAGCGCGATGGACATCGAAGGCCTGGGGATTAAGATCGCAGAGCAGCTCGTTGAGTCGGGCCTGGTGAGAGATGTCGCCGATCTCTATGGACTGCAGGCGGACAGCCTGCTCGAACTGGAAGGGTTTGCCGAGCGCAAGGCCGAGAAACTGATTCGGTCAATTGCCGATTCGCGGGCGCGTCCGCTTGAACGTCTCCTGATCGCGCTGGGCATACGGGGAGTTGGCGAGGCCCTTGCCGCCGACCTGGCACGCCATTTCCGGGACCTTGATGAGCTGCGAGACGCTTCTGCAGAGGGCCTCGAGCAAATCGAAGGAGTCGGACCCATTCTGGCAAATGAAATTGCCCAATGGTTCTCAAAGAAAGGCAACCTGGCCCTGCTGGAGAAGCTCCGCACAGCGGATGTGTGGCCAGTCTCGGAGCTGCGCGCGCCGACCGAGCCTCAGAGCCTGACGGGCCTGACATTCGTCATCACCGGAACGTTGCCTGGCCTGAACCGAGCCGAAGCCAAGGCCTACATTGAGGCGCGTGGCGGTCGTGTGGTGGGCGGAGTCAGCAAGCGCACCAACTATGTGGTTGCCGGCGAGTCCCCGGGCTCGAAGCTCGAGCGAGCCCAGACATTGGGCATCAAAATCTTGGATGAGTCCGGCCTTAGGCAGATGGCAGACGGGCAGTAAGGGGCTGCTCCCCATTGACATGCATCCGCCGGAGGGCTAGACTTCCGCAGGCAGGGCACCGAGCCTTGCTCACGCACATATCCGCTTCGGACGCGCGCCGGCGCCGGGTTCGACGGGTGCCAGGACCGGCATAAACCAGGATCGGGCGCAGAAGTGAAAGCTAGGAGAGCTTAATGGAACTTACGCGCCGCGAGGACAGCATCACAAAGCGCATCCAGGCGATGTGCGAGCGGGTGGACTCGACCCAGGACGCGGGTCTGTATTTCTACAACATGCCTGTCTCCGAGCTTCAAGGCGGGTCGAAGGTACGGGTAGACGGCCGGCTCATGGACATGTTCGCTTCCTACAGCTATCTGGGGCTCATTGGCCACCCGCGTATCAATGCCGCCGCGCGCGAGGCTGTCGACGCATACGGCACTGGAACGCATGGCGTTCGGAGCCTCGCCGGCTCGCTCAAACTTCACCGCGAACTGGAACGCACCATCGCCGAGTTCAAGGGAACGCAAGATGCGATCACCTTCTCCTCCGGCTATGTCACCAACTTGACCACCGTTTCCACACTGGTCGGACGGCACGACTACGTCTTCAGTGACAAGCTCAATCACGCCAGCATCGTCGATGGCTGTCTGCTGTCAGGGGCCAGGTTCGTCCGCTTCCGGCATCGAGATATGGATGACCTGGAGCAGCGGCTAAGCGCCGCCTCCGATTCGGCGGCGAAGCTGGTCATCGCCGACGCTGTTTTTAGCATGGACGGCGACATCATTGATCTCCCGCGCATGGCTGAGCTCTGCCGTAAATATGGAGCTTGGCTGATGATCGACGAGGCCCACTCGGTCGGAGTCCTGGGACGAAACGGACGCGGGATTGAGGAGCACTACGGTCTCGACGGGGTCATCGATATCAAGATGGGGACCTTGAGCAAGACGATTCCCAGTGTGGGCGGGTATGTGGCCGGGGACGATGACTTGATCAAGTTCCTCCGACATCAATCACGCGCCTACATCTTCTCCGCCGCGCTGCCGCCGGCGCAGGCGGCCGCCGCCATTGAGGCCTTCAGGGTGATCGAGGATGAGTCCTGGCGGGTCGAGGCGCTGCGAGAAAATTCGAATCACTTCATCTCCGGGCTCAAAGACCGCGGCTTCAACACCCTCGACACCGAGACCGCGATCGTGCCGGTGCTCTGCGGCTCCGATGAAACAGCCTTCGTTATGACCCGGGAGGCCCAGCAGGAAGGCGTTTTTGTGCTCCCGGTTGTCTCGCCCGCCGTTCCCGAGGGGCTCTCCCGGCTGCGGGCGACCGTGACCGCAACGCATGAGCGGCATCAAATTGATCATGCGATGGACGTGATCGGGCAAGCAGCACAGCGGATTGGCTTTCTCGAGAAGTAATCCGCGATCGGCTTCTTCTCTCCAACTGAACGGACAATCATGAACCAGCTGCACTTGCGCCGGGGCCGTGAGCGTCCCCTCCAGCGGCGCCATCCCTGGGTACTTTCGGGTTCCATCGCCCGAGTGGATGGAAAGCCCGCGAGCGGGGAGACCGTTGACTTGATCGCTGCCGATGGAAGCTGGATGGCGCGCGCGGCCTTTTCGCCCACATCTCGAATCCGCGCCCGTGTCTGGACCTGGAACCCCGAGGAACCCGTTGACCGTGACCTGCTCGAGGGCCGGCTGAATGCCGCCGCCGCTCGTCGCCTCGAAACTGGATTGTCACGAACAACGAATGCCTGGCGCGAGGTGTTCGCGGAGTCCGATGGTCTGCCGGGACTCATCGTCGATCGGTATGCAAGCATTCGGGTTGTTCAATTCCTGAGCGCAGGGGTGGAGCGCTGGCGGGATGAGATTCTCGACCTTCTGCAGCAGGGCGAGGTGCGGGCCATCGTCGAACGATCTGAGGGTGACGTTCGGGGGCTTGAAGGTCTTTCGCCTCGCCGCGGCCAGATCTGGGGAGAGGTGCCGGCGGCCGAGGTGAGCATCAATGAAGGGGATCGCCGGTACCTGGTGGATCTCGTCGCCGGCCACAAGACCGGTTTTTACCTGGACCAGCGGGAGAACCGTGGAATGGTCGAAGGCCTGGCTGCAGGGCGCCGGGTGCTCGATGCGTTTTGTTACTCTGGCGGATTTACGATCTCAGCGCTTGCCGGCGGCGCGGAAAGCGTCGTGGCGATCGATTCATCGGCGCCGGCGCTAGCGCTCGCAGCGCGCAATCTTGAGTTAAATGGATTTCGGCCGCAGCAGTGCGAATGGATTGAAGGCGACGTATTCGGGGTGCTGCGCAAGTTTAGGGATGAGGATCGGGCCTTCGACCTGATCATCCTCGATCCCCCGAAGTTTGCACCCACCTCTGCCCAGGCCGAGCGGGCGGCGCGTGGGTACAAGGATATCAACCTGCTCGCCTTCAAGCTCTTGCGAGGCGGAGGCCAGCTGGTCACGTTCTCCTGCTCTGGCGGGGTTGATCCGCTCCTGTTCCAGAAGATCGTTGCCGATGCTGCGCTTGATGCCGGGGTGGATGCCAGGATCGAGCGCTGGCTAGCGCAGCCAGCCGACCACCCGGTGGCGCTCACCTTTCCTGAAGGCCGCTATTTGAAGGGCCTGGTTTGCCGGGTCGGATCTTAAGGCGGAGCGAAATCAGGCCTTCTTCCCCATCTTGCTACGCATAGAGAGGCGAACGGCATGGCGGTGCAGGCGCCGGAGGCGCTCGGCCATCTCGTTGTCGGTGCCTTCAAGTCGCTGGGCAGTGGCCATCAGGGCGGAAAGGAATTGCTCGTCCAGATGGTCCAGCGACTCCTCTATCAGCTCCTTCGCTCGCGCCTCATCGTCCTCGTCGACAACCTGCTGCGCCAGGCGGATTCCTGCTGGAAGTGAGCGTTCGACGAGCGCCTGAATCCTGAATTCGATTTCTTTCAGCCGTTGAAGCGTCGCCCCATCGTTCTTTTCTTCTGCGGCCTGGATGTTTGCCTGCAGCAGGCTGAGGAACAACTCATCGATCGCGGGCAGCGCGGCGCGCAGGGCCTCATCGAGGTCGTCGGCTTCAAGTAGGGATTGGAGAATTGATGCGGTCTGCTGCATCCTTGCTTGCTGCATTTGATCGATTTGCTGCGTCAACGCAAGCACCGATCCTCGCAGAGCTTCCAGCCGCTCCTTGTTCTGATCCTCCGCTCCGTCGATCCGCGCCGTGAGTTCTGCGAAGAACTGGTAATCCATGGCCGGCCGGGTAAGGTTCACGATCGCCGCAACTCGTTCATCATTGGGCGCTTCGATCAGCAGGTCAATCAGCCGCTCTCGTGTCAGATCTTCACCGATCGCGCGCAAGTCTTCCGCGGCCTGTCGAAGTTCCTGCTCTTGCGCGCGCAGTCGCTTGCCGAACGAGGACAGCTCAAGAACGCTCTCCAGCTTATGGTTCGCTGCCTGCACTGCACCATCCTCGCCGCCCGCTCGCAGCGCCAGCGAGGCAAGTTGGAAGAAGGCTTCGTCGAGCGCTTCGTCGTGTTCCTCGACGAAGCCTGCAAGGTCTTCGTCCGGCTTGCGCAGGAGTTCTTCAAACAGTCTCAACTTGGCGCGCTGGCCCTCGATTTCTTCCCGTGTGATGCCATCCGCCTCAAGCACGCGCTCCACCAGCCCCTGCATGGTCAGCATCTGCTGCGGTTGGAGCAGGTATGCTTTGCGGCGCTCTGCCGGAAGATCCTCAAGCACTCGGTTGATCATCCGTCCTACGATGCGCTCCTGCTCGTTCTTGTCCAGGCCGATTTCCATGGGCAAGAAGGTCAGCAGAAGCTCCTTCTCCGAATCGTGATAGACCAGCGGCGTAGCGAGCTGCCCAGAGTAGCCGCAGACAGGGCAGTTGACGTGATTCAGATTCCCTGAAAGCAATAGAGATTTCGACCGGGGATCCCGATCGACATCGATCAGTTGCTGCACGCGCGCCTGAATCGGATTTCTGCAATTCGGGCACTGGATTTGTGTTACCGGTTGGGCCATCGGCTCCTTCTTCGATTAGGTCTTCCGGCGCGCTTCATCCTGCCAAACTGGGAGGGAGAAACAAATACGCGCGCCATCTTTCACGCGCTCATCAACCCAGATGTCGCCGCCATGCGCTTCCACAATTGCCTTTGCCAAGTATAAACCGAGGCCGGTGCCCTTTGAACGCTTCGACATCTCTTGACCACGGTAGAAGCGATCGAAGATCCGGGTGACATCCTCCGCCGCAATCCCGGGTCCTTCATCCTGCACGCAGAGGATGACGGAGTCCGATTCCTGCCTGCACTGCAAGCGGATCTTCCCGCCTGCCGGCGCATACTTCACCGCGTTGGAGAGCAGATTTGACAGGACCTGCCGAAGTCTTGCCTCATCTGCATTCACGCTAGGGAGATCGGCCGTGATTTCGAGCGAGAACTCGTGCTTATCCGACTGGGTTCGAAATCGGGCCAGCATCCTCTCGAGCAAGGGCGCCAGCGAAAGTTCGGCGCGATTGAGGCCGAGCGCGCCGGCCTGCAGCCTGGATGCGTCCAGCAAGTCCTCGATCATCGCCGCCAGTCGGTCGGTCTCTTCTTCAATGACACCCAAGCTGTCGTCGATCACGGTCGGGTCCCACTGGGCATCCTCCCGTCGTAGCGTTCCGACGTAGCCCTTAATCAGCGCCACAGGGGTGCGCAGCTCATGGCTGATGATCGAGATGAAGGTGCTCTTTAGCTCTTCGGCCTCGCGGAACTTGGTGATATCGCGGATGTTGGCGACGATGCTCAGCAGCCGGTTCTCCGCGGCGAGCGTTGGTGCGTAGGTGATCCCCACCGGCAGCGCCTCGCCAGACTTGCGCAACAAGCCTCCTTCGACATACAGCGTTGCGCGTTCGCTTTGCGGCCAGCCGCTTCTAGCAGCTTCTTCGAGCGTCGGCCCTTCCTCCCGGTCCAACCAGCGGATGATCTCTCGGTGTTCCAGTCCAAGCACATCCGTCTCATCATGACCGGTCATGCGGCTGCAGGCGCGGTTGAACCGCTGGAAGCGGAACCTGTTGTCGAGGATGAAGATTCCGTCAGCGGCCGAATCAACGACCGAATCGAGATGCTGCTTCTGCGCGATCACTTCACTGTAGAGCCGTGCATTGTGGACCGCGATGGCGGCCTGGGAGGCGAATGCCTGCAGTACGGCTCGATCCTGGGCGCTGAACGAGCCCTCATAGCCACGGAAGACGAAGATGACCCCGATCAGTTCCTCGCGGGCGATCAGAGGGAGGCCGACGCCGGAGAGCAGCCCCATTGAGGCGGCGCGCGTCACCCGCTGCAGGCGACTGCTCACCTCGGGAAATTCAAAGCGCTCCGGTTCGGCATGCTCAGGAATATCGGCAAGCATGCGATCGACCCGGCGCAGGAAGGATGGGTCAATGCCGTAGGAGGCGGCAACCTGCCAGCCGCTGGGGTCTCGCAGCGCGATCAAACAGGCGCGGCCGGCGAGTAGCTCAGCAGAAACACGCACAATGCGTGCAAGGACACGTTCCAGATCGAGTTCTTCTGTCAGCGCCCGGCTGATCTCGAGCAAATAGTCGCGCTGCCGGACACGGAAGTCGGGGAGCATGATTGGACTAGGAACCCTTCCCCGATGCCTCCATAATGGCCGTTTCAAAGATGCGGAGGCCTTCATCAACCAGCGGGCGCTCGATGTTGAGTGGTGGCGAAATTCGAATGGTGCTCTCCCCACACCCCAGCATCAGCAGGCCCTTCCGGAAAGCAAGCTCTACGGTCCTTTCTCTCAGGCCATGATCCGGCTCTTTTGTGACCCGATCCCGCACGAATTCGATGCCGATCATTAGACCCTTGCCACGGACCTCGCCGATGCTTGGTTGTCGGCTCTGGATCTCCGCGAGGGCATCAAGGATGTATTCGCCTGTAGCCGCAGCCTGCTCCATCATTTCAGACTCAACCAGCTCCAGTGTGGCCAGCGCCGCCCGGCAGGAGATCGGATTTCCGCCGAAGGTATTGCCGTGCGCGCCCATCGGCCAGTCCATCACGCTGGCGCGCGCGATCATCGCACCCAGTGGGATCCCGGAGGCGATGCCTTTGGCTGCACAGACGATATCGGGCTCAACGCCCCAATGCTCGATGGCCCACCACTTCCCCGTGCGCCCAATTCCAGACTGGACTTCATCCGCGATGAGCAGGATTCCATGGCGATTGCAGAGTTCCCGCAGCGCGGGGAAGAAGCTGTCGGGCGGGACGATGTAGCCGCCTTCGCCCTGGATCGGCTCGACAAGAATGGCCGCGCACTCATCGGGCGGCACCGAATTGGCCAGGACCACGTTCTCAATGTAGTTGACAACGGCCCGTCCATAATCCCCATCGGCAGCCAGGATCGGCCGGTATGGATTGGGGAAGGGAACGTGCGTGACGCCCCCCATCATCGGCATGAATCCGCTGCGGTAAACGGGTTTGCTGGCGGTGAAGGCAAGCGCGCCCATCGTGCGGCCGTGGAAGCCCCCATAGAAGCCGATGAATCGCTGGCGGCCAGTGTGGTGCCGGGCGAGCTTGATGGCCGCTTCCACGGCCTCTGCGCCCGAGTTGCAGAGAAATACGCGTGCCGGCTCGCGGAATGGGGCGATCGAGGCCAGCCGCTCAGAGAGTTCAATCCAGGCCGGATGGTAGAAATCTGAAGAGATATGCAGGAACTTCTCGGCCTGCTCCTGAATCGCTTTCACCACATGCGGATGACTGTGGCCGGTGGCGCAGACCGCAATGCCGGCAGCGAAATCGATGTAGCGGTTCCCGTCGACGTCCCAGACCTCGGAGCCCTTGCCGTGATCCATCACGAAGGGGTAGGCACGCGGATATGAAGGGGACACGACATCGCGATCGCGGGCCAGGAAGCGTTCTGCCTCGGGTCCGGGAAGAGGTTGCGCGCCCAAATTGGCCTCCAAAGTGGTCGGAATGCTGGGATGACAGGCCTGCGAACCGCACATTCGGCGGCGGCTCGCAGGCCACCGCCCGATTATAACACCCAGCCCTTGCCGCCGGAATTTTCCGTTGTATAAAGAAAGGGGGAGCGGTCGCACAACGCAGCGAGAAGGAGAGCAGATCGATGGATGAAAGACCCTGGCTCAAGAACTACGACCCGCATGTCCCCCAGAATCTGGAGTATCCACCTGTGCCGCTCTACCATTTCCTGCAGGAGTCGGCGCGTCGCTTCCCCGACAGGGCTTGCACCATCTTTAAGGGGGCGGAGATCTCCTATGCCGAGATGGAGGCGATGACCGACCGCCTGGCCGCCGCCCTCGCAGAGCTGGGCGTCACCAAGGGCAAACCCGTCGCTATCTTCATGCCAAATACGCCCCAGTTCGTCCTTGCCTTCTACGCCATCCTGAAAGCCGGTGGCGTCGTTGTCGCCACCAATCCGCTTTATAGTTCGCGCGAGATGGAGCACCAGCTTAACGATTCCGGCGTGGAAATCATGCTCGTGATGAGCAATTTCTACGAGAAGGTGAAGGAGGTCCAGCCTGCCACCCACCTGAAGACCGTTATTGTCACCAACATCAAGGAACAGCTCCCGCCGGTCCTGCGACTGCTGTTCACGCTGCTTCGAGAGAAGAAAGACGGCCACCGTGTGGAGCTTGCCGAAGGTGACCTCTGGATGATGGATCTTCTGGAGGCACAATCCGAAGGAGCCCGGCCACAGGTGGAAGTGGGACCCGACGATCTGGCCCTCTTCCAGTACAGCGGTGGGACGACAGGGATTTCGAAGGCCGCCATTGCCACCCATGGCAACCTGGTGGCAAACTCGATTCAAATAGGCACCTGGTTCCCGACCGAGGAAGGGCGCGAAATCATGCTGATGGCGATTCCGCTCTTCCATGTCTATGGACTCGTTGCTGGGATGTCGTTCGCGGTCCGCTACGGCGCTTCGATGGTCATGGTCCCGAATCCAAGGGACCTCAAGGATGTGCTGGACAATATTCAGAAGTTCAGGCCGACGCTCTTCCCCGGCGTTCCCACGCTCTACAATGCGATCAACAACCATCCGGATGTGATTGCCGGCAAGTACACCATCGATTCGATCAAGGCATGTATCTCCGGCTCGGCCCCACTGCTGCGCGAGACCAAGGAGACCTTTGAAGAACTCACTGGCGGCAAGCTTGTCGAAGGGTTCGGTCTCTCGGAGGCGCCAACCGCCACCCACTGCAATCCCATTCTGGGCGAGAATCGGACCGGGTCGATTGGTCTGCCGCTCCCCGATGTCGACTGCCGGATCGTTTCGCTGGATGACGGCGTGACGGTTCTCGGTGTGGAGGAGGAGGGCGAACTCGTCATCCGCAGCCCGAACGTTATGCTTGGCTACCACAACATGCCGACCGAAACAGCGAACACCATCCGCGATGGGTGGCTGTACACCGGCGACATCGCCAAGATGGATGCGGATGGCTACTTCTACATCGTCGATCGCAAGAAGGAGCTGATCAAGCCAGGTGGTTTCCAGGTCTGGCCGCGCGAAGTCGAGGAGATCATCGCCGGACATCCCAGCATCCTCGAAGTGGGCGTGGCGGGCATCCCCGACGCGTACCGAGGGGAATCGGTCAAGGCCTGGGTCGTTCTTAAGGAAGGGGAGCAGCTCAGCGCGGAGGAGTTCGAACGCCGCTACGGGAGCACCGATAGCGCGGCGTATCTGCGCGTGACCCGCGAGATCGAGTCGAGAATTGCCCGCATCGCCCTTTACCAGTAGCTTCTCCACGATGAGGAATCGCATCGCCCGCGCCCTCGCGCTGTCGGTCCTTCTCGCCAGCAGCGCATCCG
>JBFJVD010000108.1:0-9698 GCA_041624375.1 Anaerolineales bacterium | reverse complement strand
GGTCTTGCCTTCCTGATTCAAGCGGCGAACGATTGAACGCAGCTCATGCGCGGAGGGGACGTCCAGGGTGTTGGTCGGTTCGTCCAGAATCAGCACCGGCGCATCGTTGATCAGCGCTTTGCCAAACGCAAGCATCATCTTCTGCCCGGACGAATAGGATTCCACCGTTCGGTCGGCGATCTCGTGAAGCGCCAGCAAATCGATAAGCTGCTTGGTCCGCTCCCGGCGCGCCCCAGGCGGCATATGGTAGAGCGCGGCGAAGAATTCGAGATTTTCCCTGCCGGTAAGCTTCCAATACAGGCCACGCTCACCCATCAGCATGCAGCCAACCGCTGCCCGCACTTTGTTCTCGTCCTGAACCACATGATGCCCCTGGATCCAGGCATCCCCGCTTGTCGGCAACAGCAATGTGGTCAGGCATTTGATCAGCGTTGTCTTGCCGGCACCGTTCGGGCCCAGCAATCCAAAAATCTCGCCCTGATGAATGTCGAGGCTTACCGCTTTCAGGGCCTCAACCGCACGAACCTCAGAGCGGAAGAGCCCTTTCCGCTGGCGTGGATGATAGGTCTTCGTAAGCCGATCCACTCGGATCGCCACGTGGTCAGACTCCATGATCCGACTTGCCTCCTGCAAATTTGAATGCCATCCAGGTGAGATCTGTCTCGGGGGCAAAGCCCAGGCCGCGCAGCGCCTCGGCGGCCACACCTTGCGGGTAATCGAGGGTGACCCGGACCGAAGGTTTGAGCTCGGCCAAGGCATGCTGGAGAAGGACACCCTCACACTGATCGCGCAGCTCGGGTTCAGCGAGCAGAACAAACCGCCAGCCAGCGCTGCTCAAGCCCCTGCGGGCGGTGAGCGCGGCCCGCAGCGCGCCCTGTTCTTTCCAGACCCAATGGCGGCTGCTGTCGAAGCCGAAGAGGCCGACCCAGCCGGGTGGCGCAAAGAGCCCGGGGTCTAGCGGATAGGGCCATACCAGGCCCTCCGGGTGTACATCGGCAGCGAGCTTCCACTGGAGGCGCCATTCTCGATCTCGCCGTGTCCGAATCTCAGCCCTGTGGGGTGCGGGCAGCGGTGGCCGCTGCGGACGGCGAAGCCAGGTTGTCCGTGCCGCGATCGTTTCGAACCCCTGGTCGGCGTATAGGCGCAGGGCGCCGTGATTGGCGCTTTTCACCTGCAGGATCAGGGTGGATGCCCCGTGGTCCTCGACCCAATCCATGCAGGCCAGCAACATACGCCGGGCGATGCCGCGCCGGCGGAAGTCCTGATGCACAGCCACATTGGCCAGAACCCAGCGGCCCGGGTAGCGGTCCACCTTAAGCAGGCTGGCGTTGCCGATCACCCGGCCATCCTGCTCCCAAACGAACCCCTCGGGATAGGCCGCGGATGGAAGAAACAACCGCCCCCACAACGAGCCGATCCAGCCCAGACGGCCGGTGGTCCGCATGTCGCGCAGCATCCGCCGGCCGGTCTGATCCAGTTGGCCGGAGAAGGCAGTGTCCAGCAGGTCGGCGATCGCCACCATGTCCCGCTGCGGGTTTACCGGCCGCAGGCCGGTGAACACCGTCCGGCGAGCGCCGAAAAGGGCCGCCGTCACGATGCGCGCTCCAGGGCTTCCAGCAACTGTTCAGCTTCGGCCACCGTGATCTTTCCCTCCTCGACCAGGCGCAGCACGGCCATCCGTTCTTCATTCGAGACCGGGTCCCCGCTGCTGGCCGCAGGCCCCATCCGGCGTTCGAACTCGTCCAGCTTGCGCTCGACGACCACCTGTGCATGGATCGAGCGCCGCACCGCCCGGTTGACAGCCCGCTGGACCCGGCGGGCGATCCTCGGGCCGAGTCGAGAGCCGATCACGCCGATGGATTGCCCCAGATCGGCGATATGATCGGCGACCTTCTCCGCCATCGCCTCGTCAATGCCAATGGTATAGGCCGTGGACCGTTCCGAGCCTTCAAGCTGAAGCCGGGCATCCCCGCCGGCAGTAAGCCAAAGGCTGGCTGCGCCGTCTCCCAGTCGCACGCGTACCCCTCCGTTCTCCCGCTCCGGGTGAAGCTCTTCCGGAACCCGGATCGTGCCGCCGGCCTGAATCTGAATCTCTACCGAAGCCGCTTCCGGAAGCGAGCATAAGATTTCACCACCGGCCTGCACCACGGCGCGTGAACCGGCAGATGGATTGTAGTCGATGAACGCATCCCCCCCGGCGGCCGCCGTAAGAACACCTGTGAGCGCGCGGACCACCAGATCCCCGCCGATCGCCTTGAGCTCGGCGCCGCCGGACACTTGTTCAAGGATGGCGTCGCCCCCTACCGTCCGCAGGCTGATGCCTCCATCGATCTCGCGGGCGAGAACGTCGCCGCCCACGCGTTCGGAACTCAAGGAGGCAGCCTGCGTGATCGTCAGATCGCCACCGGTCAGCTCAAGGCGCACCTCAGCCAAAGGTCCAAGGATGCGGGCATCGCCACCCACCTTCCCGGCGGTCACCCGGCTGCCTTCCGGCACGATGAGCTGGCAGTCTCCGTCGGAACGGACAACGACTTCGTCCCCCTCCTGCTCCAGCGAAAGCTCTTCCCGATCGCCGGCGCGCGCTGTGATCGTCTTCCCCTGCACGGCTTCCAGGCGCAAGTCGCCGCCCACTTGCTCGATCTTCACCGCTGCCGCGCCGTCGACTTCGAGCGTGACCTCCTCCATCCGCACCTCCCTATCCTGCTCCCGCCGACCGCCGCTACTCGCCGGCCAGCAGACTCATGGCCTCCTCAGAACTGATCTTCCCGGTTGCCAGATCGTCCAGAATCTGATGCCGTTCCTCTTCCGACAACGCAGCCGACTCGGGTCCGACTTCGAACCCCATCTGGCGGATCACATCCGTCAGCCGGGAGCGCAGGGTGGGATACGACATGCCCAGCTCACGCTCCATCCGATTCAGCTTGCCTTCACACCGAATGAATACTTCCACAAACTCAAGCTGTTCGGGGGTGAGCCGGAAGAGCCGGCCAGGCTCGAAGCGGCCGTCAACCGTGGTGCCACAGTTGCGGCACTCATAGCGGGTGATGGAGAGCCGTTCGTCACAGGCCGGACAGGTGGTCAACAATGTTCGCATCGTGCCTTCCTTTGTGCGTGCGGGCCCGGGGCGCCTCGCATCAGCTCAGCGCCCCGGGCAGCGCAACCGCTGTCCTCAGCTCCCGGTGAACAGGAGCGCCACCAGCGCCGAGAGCAGCCGCATCCAGCCGGACTGCCGCCGCCCGTCTTGCCCGGCCTCGCGCCGGCCGGCCGCCACGTCCCTCGCGATGGATTGTGTTCGCGCCCGACCATAGCCGTTCGAAAGATCTGGACTGCCGATCATCTCAGCCTCCCCGCTCCCGAATGACGCCGGGGGAACTCGCTTCCCCGCTGTCAGGAGCCTCCTTGAAGAAGAAAAGGTTATCTGGACTTAACATTCCGGCAATAGAATAGCATGTTTTTGAGAAATGTCAAGCTTTATATTGGAAATATCAATATCCATATTAATTTTCTTGAGTTCAATATCAGAAATCGGGCGGTAACGGCCGTTGGGGCCGGCCGGGTTGGATGGCGGGTGAGATGCGAGTACAATGTTGGCGCGATCCTCACCCGGAGGGAATCCTCATGGCCCGCCTCTTCATCCCCGGCCCTACCGACGTTCATCCCGACGTACTCGCCGCCCAGCTGGAGCCGATGGTCGGTCATCGCAGCAAAGCCTTCTTCGCGTTGTTCGAGCGGATCCAGCCCAAGCTCCGCACCGTTATGGGAACGGGCTCGCGCGTCTACATCACCGCCTCTTCGGGAACGGGGCTGCACGAAGCGGCAGTGCGCAATTGCGTCGCCGAACGGGTCCTCGTCTGTGTCTGCGGGGCCTTTGGGCAACGCTGGTTCAACGTCGCCGAGAGCAACGGCGTCCCGACCGATCGCCTGGAGGCGGAGCTGGGCCAGCCGAACCGCCCGGAAGAGGTGGGCGAGGCGCTCCAGCGCCAGCGGTATGACGCGGTCGCCGTCGTCCACAACGAAACGTCGACCGGGGTCGAAAACCCGGTGGCTGAGATTGCCGCGGCGGTTCGCGCGGTCGATCCGGATATCCAGATCTTCGTCGACGCGGTTTCCTCGGCCGGCGGCGTGGCGATGGAAGCCGATGCCTGGGGATTGGACGTCCTGCTGACCTCCTCCCAAAAGTGTTTCGCGCTCCCCCCTGGGCTGGCCTTCGCCAGCGTCAGCGACCGTGCCCTGGAGCGCGCCGCGCAGGTGCCCCACCGTGGCTGGTACTTCGACTTCCTGCTGCTCGAGAAGTACCTCACCGAGCGGAGCAGCACCCCGGCCACACCGGCGGTCGGCCTGCTGTACGCGCTGGATCTCCAGCTCGACCGCATGCTCTCCGAGGGCCTGCGCGAGCGCTACGCCCGCCACGAGGCCCTGGCTGAGCGCACCCGAGCCTGGGCGTCTGAACACTTCGACCTGTTTGCCGAATCGGGCTATCGCTCCCGGACGGTGACGACGATCACGAACACCCGTGAGATCGACGTCCCAGCCCTCAACGATCACCTCGCCAAGCACGAGATGACGATCGCCAACGGCTACGGCCCGCTCAAAGGGAAGACCTTCCGTATCGGCCACATGGGGGAAACTCAGCTGGCCGATCTGGAGGCGCTGTTGGCGCAGATCGACCGATTTGTCGCCTCTACCTGACTCAAGCGCCAGTCACCTCGTCCCTGCATGAACCCGGTGCCAGCAACGCCCGACACTTCCCCATCGGCGGAGCCGCGCCGAGGAGCCAGGTCGCGATCCTTCGCGCTGATCGCCTACCTCCTGGCAGCGCTCCTGCGCTTGATCCCGGTCCTGCTCTCCCGCGAGCTGGGCATCGGCCTCGACGATATGTTCCAGTACGACATGCTCGGCCGGAGCCTGGCCGCGGGGGACGGCTTCCGCTGGTACGCGCCTGAGGATCTCGAGCTGATCCTCAGCGCGCTGGAGCGCTATGCCGGGATCGACGCCAGCCAGGTCCAGCTGCCGCAGGATCCACGCGGCATCGAGACCAGCTTCCGCGCTCCCCTCTATCCTGCTCTCCTGGCCGCAGTGTATGCGTTGAGCGGGCTAGAGAGCCGATTCTTCGCGGCGCGCCTCGTTCAGGCCCTGCTGACGGCCAGTCTCGCGCCGCTGACGTATGGGCTTGCCCGCCAGCTCGGAGCCGCGACGCGGTGGGCGCGCGCCGCCGCCCTGGTTTCGGCAGCCTGGCCGCTGCTGATCCTCTTCCCGCTGGCGCTGGCGACGGAAAACCTCTTCCTGCCGCTGCTGGCACTCGGGACACTGCTTGCGATGCGGGCAGCCTCGGGGCGTGTGCGAGATGCCTTGCTTGCCGGTGTGGTCCTTGGCCTGGCGACTCTCACCCGTTCGGTGATCGTCGGCTTTCCACTGCTGGCAGGCCTCTGGCTGGGCTGGCGGGTGGGCAGGCGCCAGGCGCTGCTGCTCCTGATCCCCTTCTTCGGCCTCCTGCTTCCCTGGACGATTCGCAATTCGCAGCTCCACGGCGGGCTGACCTTCATCGAGACAAGCCTGGGATACAACCTTTACCTCGGCTATCATCCAGAGGGCGACGGCAGTTTCCTGTTCGGTCCGTCGCTGGATCTGGTGACGATTCTGGACGACGCAGAACGCGATGCGGTCGGCCGGGCAAGAGCGTTGGAGTTCATCCGTGCAGACCCAGCCCGGGTGCCGCTGCTTGCGCTGCGCAAGCTCGGTCACTTGTGGGGATTGGAGGACCGCGCCTTCACCTACTTCTACAGCAACGGGCTGCTCGGCCAGCTGCCGGGCGGACTCGTCGGCGCGCTGCTCCTGCTGCTCATGCTGCCGCTCGTGATCGTGCTTCCCTCGGCGCTGTTCGGCTGGATCGCAGGATCCAAAGATGCCGCGTGGTGGATCGCGACGCTCCTGCTCGGCTGGTACGTGGGCGTGCATGTGCTTGTGATGGCCGAAGAGCGCTTTCACCTGGCGTTGGTCCCGATTCTGGCCGCGCTGGCCGGCACTGGGATGAGCCGGCGGGTTGAGGTGTGGACCGCGGCGCGGGCTGGCCGCCGCTGGGCTGTGCGGGCTCTGGTCCTGACCGCGGCGGTCTACCTGCTGGCGTTCGCAAATTGGGGCTTCGAGCTGCGATCCAACGCTCCGCGCTTCAGCACGCTGTTGAGCCCCGCTGGGTCCTCGGCCGGGTATTCCTACTGAGGCAGCATGGACGAAAAACCGGCAACCACAACGTTCAATCTCTTCGGCCTCCAGCTTCCGGTTCGGCTGACGGTGATCACCATCCTGAGCACACTGCTGCTCATGGTGGACCATTACCATCGGTTCCTGCCGGCCGAAACGGCCGCCCAGGTGGTGTGGGCCAAAGCCATCGAACGTGTCGTCTATTACCTCCTGATCCCGCTGTTCACCATTGTGGTTCTCTTTCGCGACCGTCCAGCGGACTACGGCTTCACGCTGGGCAACTGGCGCCAGGGACTGAAATGGACCCTGCTGGTGGTACTGATCGGCACCCCCATCCTGTTTCTCGCCGCTCGCACGCCCGCCATGACCGAATACTATGCCCGTGTCGAGCGCACCCCGCTGGAGGTCCTGCTGACCGTCGGGCTCGATTTGGTGGGATGGGAATTTCTCTTCCGCGGGTTCATTCTCTTCGGCTACCTGCACGTCATCGGCCCGAGCGCCGTACTGCTCCAGGCAGTCCCCTTTGCGTTGGCCCATCTGGGAAAGCCGGAACTGGAAACAATGAGCACCATCTTCGGCGGCACACTCTTCGGCTGGGTGGCCTGGCGGGCCGGGTCGTTCGTCTACCCGTTTCTGATTCACTGGTTCATCAACGCCTTTGTCGTCATCGTCGCGCTGACCGCTGCGGGGTAGGGATCCACCTTGGCTGAACGACTGGAACTTGACCTCACTGGGCTCGCCTATGGGGGCGAAGCGATCGGCCGGGACTCCGCCGGCCGCATGCTATTCGTGCCTTTCGCGCTCCCCGGTGAGCGGGTGAGCGTGGAGGTGGTCAAAGCTCACAAGCGCTGGGCAAGGGCTAAGCTGATCCAGGTGCTCGACCCTGCGCCGGAGCGTGTTGCGGCGCCGCGCTGCAAGCATTTCACTCACTGCGGTGGCTGCCACTACCAACACATGCCGTATGCCTCCCAGCTGGAGGCCAAGTCAGCCATCGTCCGGGAGCAACTGGAGCGGATCGGCGCCTTCCGCAATCCCCCGGTCGAACCTACGGTCCCCTCGCCGGATCCCTGGAACTACCGCAATCAGCTGCGGTTCAGCTTGACAGCCGAGGGGAAGCTCGGCTTCGTGACCGCCTCCAGCGACGCGGTCTTCGCCCTCGAAGAATGCCACCTTCCCGAGCCAAGCTTGACGGAGCTTTGGCCGCAAATCCAGCTCGAGCCGGTCGATGGCCTGGAGCAGATCGCGGTCCGCAGCGGCCTCGACAGCGACTGGATGATTGTGCTGCACGCCGACCGCCCGCCTGAGGTCGAGGTGGAGCTGGATCTGCCGGCGTCGGTGGTCTGGCTCGACCCGGATGGAGCCGCCGTTCTGGCGGGCGAGGGTCAGCTGTGGATCGAGGTCGCCGGGCGGGCTTTCCAGGTTTCCGCCGGTTCGTTCTTTCAGGCCAACACGGCGATGGCCGGCGCCCTGGTCGAGCGCGTGATGGCCGCCCTCAAGCTGGATGCCGGCGCCACGGTCTACGACCTGTATGCGGGCGTGGGGTTGTTCAGCGCATTCCTGGCACAGGCGGGCTACAAGGTGCACGCCGTCGAGGACTCTCGTTGGGCCTGCGCCGATTTCGAAGCCAACCTTGCCGAGTTTGATGGGATCAGCCTGTATGAAGCCTCAGTTGAGGTCGCGCTACCAGCCATCCCGGAATCGCCCGATGCGGTGGTCGCCGATCCGCCGCGCGCCGGGCTCGGCCGGAACGTGGTGGACAGCCTGATCGAGCGCTCTCCCGGGCAGCTCATCTACGTTTCCTGTGATCCCGCCACGATGGCGCGCGATGCGCGCCGCCTCGAAGACGGCGGCTTCAGGCTCGAGCGAGTGACGCCGCTGGATCTATTCCCTCAGACCTTTCATATCGAGACCCTCTCCATCTGGCGGCGTTGAGCACCCACCGGGCTCGCACACTTCCCGCTCTGCCCATCATGGCGCGTCGGGCCCCGCCAAGGGGGAGTCCCAACCAAAGCTGTCGAACCACCTGCCGCGGCGATAATTCGCCAGCGCCCGACACACGTAGGGCACCGTGTTGGCCGGCAAACCGTCGAGCGCGTACCAAGCCAGCAGATCACACTTTTCCGGCTCGAGGTTGACCGGTTCTCCGCGCCAACGCTCCGCCGCCAAGAAGAAATCGACCCGCTCGTCATCCGACCGGCGGTGCATCACGCCAACAACCGCAAGGTCATGGTCGCTGAGCTCGATCCCCACCTCCTCCAGAACCTCCCTGCGGGCGGCGGAAAGCACGGTTTCGTCGCCGTCGAGGTGTCCGGCAGGCACGCTGAATTTCCCGTCCTCGTAGCCGGTGTTGTAGCGGCGGAGCAGCAGTACCTGATCGTTGCGCAGCATGAAAACATGCACGGCAGCCAGGGGGCGGAAGTGACGGCCGGCCCTCACCGTACACCTCGCGGTTCAAGCTGCGCGGCTAGCCGTTCAAGCCAATACGGCACCGCGCCTTCCAGCTCCCAGCGGGAGCCGGGCTCCATGGAGTCCAGGATCTGCTCATAGCTCATCAGCGTATGAATGATTCCCAAGACGCACGCGTGGTCCAGCAGGGCCTCAAGCTCAGCGGCGCTGGCGAAGGCCTGCCAGGGTTCGAGATAGGCTCGCCGCAGCCGCCGTTGTGCCGATGGACGGGAAAGATGTGGCGGCGCCTCGAACAGCAGGGTGGGGACGTCCAGAAACGGATGCGCGATGCAGACATCGGTCCAATCGAAAAAGAGGGTACGGCGCCCCTTGCGGCGGATATTGCCGGCGTGAAAATCACCGTGGACCAGGCCGTCCGGCACGCTGCCGGCCCGCAGCTCACCCAGCCGCGCCGCCAATTCCGGAATCCGCTCCAGAATCCAGGTGAACTGCCCGCCAGACCGCTTCACTGCGGCGGCGAGCGCCGGCTCCAGCTGGCCCTCGAGCGTGGGCAACCGCCGGTCGGGAAGGCCCTTCTTCAGCCAGAAGGGCACGTGCGACAGCTCGTGGAGCTGCAGTTGGGCGAAAGCCTGCACGGCCCCTTCCCAGGCAGGCAATCGGCGAACCTCGTGAAGACGCTGCCCGCCCATGTCCCGGCTGAGCATCCAGCCGCGCACCGCATCGATGGCCACCACTTCGGGAATCGATTTGCGGTGGCGCTCCCCGAGCGCCATTGTGACGGCAGGCTCGGTGGCGAAATACCAGGGAAGGGCCTTGAAATACAGGTCGGTTTGTGCCGTGCGTACCCGCAGCACCGTCGAGATCGACCATGAACGGCGCTGCTCGACACTGATTCGCCCGTTCAGACCGCGGGCACGCAGCGCAGCCCGGATCCAGCCATCCACTTCGGTGCGCCAGCCACGGCGGGCCCAGGGCGGGCGGGCTTCAGGGATGGCACCCTCACGTGCGGCCGCCCAGGCGGCGATAAGCGCGCCGGGAGCCCCACCGTCAGCGCCCAGCCGAGACGCACGCTCGGCCGGCATCCAGCGCGCCCC
>JBFJVD010000107.1:0-9786 GCA_041624375.1 Anaerolineales bacterium | reverse complement strand
GATGGCGCTCGGTTCGGTGAAGATCTGATCCCGCAGCACCCGGATCTGGTCCGGGACCGGTTTGAGCACCTGCGCGCCGTCCGGCAGGCTTTCAAAGACGATCATCTCGGGCGGCTCGATGACGCCCTTGTAGACGCTGGCATCCGAGATCTGAAGCGCCAGCAAACCTAGGCGGATCATTTCATCCAGGCTGAGGTTGGTGCGGATCCCGGCCGCCACGTCATTGTAGAGCGCCGGCGCGCTGCGCAGCAGGGTGGGGATCATATCGAAGCCGAGAATACGGTCCTTAATCGCCAATGCCACCTGCTGCTGGCGTGCGGCCCGATCGAAGTCGCCGCCTTCCGACTTGCGGGCTCGCGCGTACGCCAGCGCCTCGGCCCCATTCAGATGGTGACCTTTCCCGCCTTCAAGCAGCATGCTGCGGCCGCCCGAAGGGGTGATTAGCGCGATGCGGATGTCTTCTTCAACCCAGACGTCGATGCCGCCAATCTCATCGACCGCCCGTTCGAAGGCCGAGAACTCGATGACCGCGTAGTACTGGATCGGAACCCCGAGCAGATTCTCGACGGTCTTCATGGCCAACCCCGGGCCACCGCCGGGCAGGTTGTAGCTTTCGCCCAGAAAGTAGGCGGTGTTGATGCGGTTGTGCTCGAAACCCGGAATCTCAACCCACAGGTCACGCGGGATGGAAAGCATCCCGACGGTGCGTGCCACAGGATCGACGGTGACCAGCATCATTGAGTCAGTACGCGGAGGCCCCTCGCCAGCAAGCCAGTCGCGGAAGTCAAGGCCCAGGAGCAGAATCGTGACCCGATCGCTCCCGTTCCAGGGTTCGATGTCCTCATCAATGGTGATCTGTTGGGTAGGGACCCCGGCGCCGGGAGAGGCAGGGTCCCCTTGCTCTCCCGAACCGGATCGCGTGAAGATTGGCAGTCCGCCGCCGCTCGTCCAGGCAGCGGTCAGATCGCGCACCGAGGCAAAGGCAAGTGCGCCGGCCGCGAGCGCAGCGATGGCGAAGCCTGCGCCAAGGATCCAGATCAGCCAGCGGGGAATCGGGGAGTGAGGTGCGCCCGAGCGTCTTCGTCTCATCGGTGCGGTCGCCGCTCCCGGGGGTGGCGTTCGGCTATGGGGCCGGAAGCGATCCGGCGGATTATATCACGCAGGCTTTTCCGCACGTGCCAGTCGCTCCCAGCGCTCCAGCGCCTCTTCCAGCGTTTGCTCCAAGGCGGCGAACCGCTCGCCCAACCGCCGCACCTTCTCCACATCTTCACCGGATGCCTGGATCTCATGAGTGACCCGATCCATATCCGATTCAAGCGCCTGGATTTCAGCCTC
The DNA here is from genome assembly GCA_041624375.1 of Anaerolineales bacterium. Taxonomy (GTDB): domain Bacteria; phylum Chloroflexota; class Anaerolineae; order Anaerolineales; family E44-bin32; genus JBFJVD01. Next base: position 8,451 of record JBFJVD010000107.1, on the reverse strand, counting down.
CACCTTCTCCAATTCGAGCTTGCGCACTCGCTCGGATCCACTCACTTCCTGGCGCCGGCGACGGGATTCGGGCTGGGGCTCGCTCTGACGGGCCTCAACTTCAGCCTGTCGCCGGGCCGTGACAAACTCGCTGTACCGGCCTTCAAAGACCGTCATCTCTCCCCCTACAAGGGCGATGGACCAGATTTGCGTCGCCAGTGCATCAATCAGGTAGCGGTCGTGCGACACAAGCAGGATTGTCCCTGGAAACGTGAGCAGTGCTTGCTGCAGGATCTCCTGCGACGGCAGGTCGAGGTGGTTCGTCGGTTCATCGAGCAAGAGCAGGTTGGCTCCCTGCAGCGCGAGCTTGGCGAGCGCCAGCCGGCCACGCTCCCCGCCGGAAAGCACCTCGACCAGCTTGTCGATGTCGTCCCCGCTGAAGAGATAGCGGCCCAGCAAGTTGCGCGCTTCGGCAGGCCGCAGATCTGGATCCACCGAAAGCAGCTCTTCGCGGACGGTGTTGGTTGGAGTCAGATCGTCGTGTGCCTGGACGAAGTAGCCGATCTTGAGGCTGGCCCCCAGCCGGGCTTCGCCTGCTCGCTCTGGAACCTCGCCCAGCAGAGTCCGGAGGAACGTCGTCTTCCCGGCACCATTTGGCCCGATCAACGCGGCACAGGCCCCTCGCGTCAGGACCAGGTCAGGCACAGCAAACAGCGCTTCGTCCTCATCCGGATGCCCGATCACCAGGCTGCGTGTTTCGACGACCCGATCGCCCGAACGTCCCCCGGCCTGGAACTCGATCGACGTCCGGCGCGCTTCCTCGGTCTTCTCCAGGGCTCCTTCCGACAGGAGTCGGTTCAGCCGCTTTCGGCGACCCTGGGCCTGACGGGTGTTCTGGCCGGCGATGTTGCGCCGGATATATTCCTGTTCACGCTGGATAAGGGCCTGCTGGGCCCGGTAGAGCTCATCCTGGCGTTCGCGGCGCTCGAGCCGCTGCTTGAGGTAGGCCGAGTAATTGCCACGGTAGGTTTCAAGGCCTGATGGGCCGAGTTCCCAGATCGAGTCTACGGTGTGATCTAGGAAGTAGCGATCGTGTGAAACGATCAGCGCGGCTCCCGGCCAGTCTTCCAACCATCCTTCAAGCCACTCGACGGCCGCCATGTCCAGGTGATTGGTCGGCTCATCGAGAACGAGCAGATCCGGGTCTTCGAGCAGCAGGCGGGCCAGCAGCACGCGCGTGCGCTCGCCGCCCGACAGCTGCCGCAGGGTGCGCTGGCGGTCGTCGGGGCTGAAACCGAGGCCGTTCAGCACCCGTTCAATGAGCGCCGGATAGGTGTAGCCGCCGTCGCGCTCGAAGGATTCCTGCAGCGGGCCATAGCGGGCGAGTGCGCGCTCGACGCGCGCCGGGTCGGCCATCGAAGCCTCCAGCTCGGCGAGCTCGGCTTCGGTGCTGCGCAAGTCAGCGAACGCTTGCAGGCACACCTCCCACACGCTCTGATCAAGCGCCGCCCGCTGCGAGCGGGCATGGGTCGCTTCCTGCGGCAGGTAGCCCACCCGCAGGGCCCGGGCGCGATGGATGGCGCCTGAATCAGGCCGATCGAGGCCGACAAGCAGGCGCAAGAGCGTTGTCTTGCCAATGCCATTGGGCCCCACCAGCGCGATCCGCGCCTGATGGGGAATTGCCAGCGAGACGCCGGTGAAGACGTCTTCGGCCCCAAAGGCGCGGCTCAGATCACGTGCAGTAAGCAAAGACATCGGATCTCGCGGCGGATTATACTCCAGCGCCCACAGGCGCAGACGGCCGGAGGGTTTCCAGTCGAATGGCCGCCGCGCTATAATTTCAAGCGCACTCCAGAGAGCACCGAAGGATGTCAGACTTGCCATCGCCGAGCTACCGTGGCCTGATGATTTCCGCGCTCGTATTGCTGGCGGTCGGCTGGCCGGGGTTGTTCCTGCTGCTCAGCAACACCCTGCCGACGGTTGGGCCGCGCTGGCTGTTCTTCTTCTTGCTCGTGCTGGCGGCAACCGGCACCGCGCTGCCCTTCGTCTGGCTCCTGAACCGGCGCTTCGCCGGGGATCCGGCGCCGGCCTCGAGCGTCTTGCTGCGCCAGGGATTGCTGGTGGGGTTATATGCCGCGCTCTGCACCTGGCTCCAGATCAACCGCAGCCTGAACCTCTCTCTGGCACTGTTGCTTGCGGTCGGCCTGTTCGCGATCGACTGGTTCCTGCGGCTGCTTGAGCGAAGCAGCTGGAGGCCGGGTCGATGAGCCTGCGCGATTTGCCTTCGATCGATCGACTCCTCCATTCCTCCCAGGGCGCCGATATGATCCGTCACTTCGGTCGTACCCTTACGCTCGATGCGCTGAGAACGCAGCTTGACGACGCCCGGGCCGCGATCCGATCTGGCGGGACTCCGCCCGACGATGCCGCCCTGCTCCGTAAGGCCCAGGCAGCGCTCGAAGATTGGCGCACTCCCACGCTGCAGCCAGTGATCAACGCAACAGGTGTGGTGATTCACACCAACCTGGGCCGGGCGCCCCTCAGCCACGCCGCCCGCGAGGCAATGGAAGCCGTCGCGGCCGGCTATTCGACGCTGGAGTACGACCTGGCGAGCGGCACGCGCGGCAAGCGCGAAGTGCACGCCGAGCACCTGCTTCGCCAGCTCACCGGCGCGGAGGCAGCGCTGGTGGTGAACAACAATGCGTCGGCGGTGATGCTCAGCCTGACCGCATTGGCGAAAGGCCGCGAGGTGCTCATCTCCCGTTCGCAGCTGATTGAAATCGGCGGCGGCTTCCGCATCCCCGATGTGATGGCACAGTCGGGGGCGCGGGTGGTCGAGATCGGCACCACCAATCGGACCCACCTGCATGATTATGAGGAAGCCGTCGGGGACCATACAGCGCTCATCTTGCGGGCACACCACTCGAATTTCAAAATCGTCGGATTCACCAAAGAGCCATCCCTCGTCGAACTGGTCGAGCTGGGCCGGCGTCACCGGCTGCCCGTCCTTGACGACCTCGGCTCTGGCGCGCTGCTCGACACCGCCGACTTCGGCCTCGGTCATGAGCCGATGGTGCAAGAATCGCTCCAGGCCGATGCCGCCATCGTCGCCTTCTCCGGCGATAAGCTGCTGGGGGGTCCGCAAGCAGGGCTCCTGCTCGGCAAAGCTGAATGGATCGACCGCCTGCGGAAGCACCCGATGGCGCGCGCTGTCCGCCCCGACAAGCTCTGCCTGGCAGCGCTGAGCGCGACCCTCATGCACTACTTAAAGGAGGAAGCCGTCACGGAGATCCCGGTCTGGCAGATGATTGCCACCCCCGCCGATCAGCTTCAGGCGCGGGCAGCAAATTGGCAGGACCATCTCGGCACAGGGGAAGTTGCTGAGGGCCTGTCGACGGTCGGCGGTGGCAGCCTGCCGGAGGAAAGCCTGCCGACCTGGCTCCTGCGCATCGAACACCCGAGTCCCGATGAACTGGCTGCCCGGCTGCGCGCCGCCAGCCCGCCGCTGATCGGGCGCATCCAGGAAGGCGCCCTGCTGCTCGACCCGCGGACGGTGCTCCCGGATCAGGAGGCGGATCTCCTTTCGATTCTGCGCGAATCCCTGGCACAGGTCGTCGCATAGTATGTGCCCAATTCAGCAAACCGATGCGCCTTGGAGATCAACATGAAGGAAGACCTGGATCGCCTGATGGAGTCTGCCGGACTCGACGCCTTGTTCATCGTCGGCGGCGCGACCCACAACCCGGCGCTCGCCTATTTTGTGGGTCGGGCTCACCTGACCCACGCCGAGCTGATCAAACCTCGGGGCAGCGAACCGATCCTCTTCCACCGATCCATGGAGCGCGACGAAGCGGCTCGCACCGGTATAAACACCCAGAACATCAACGCTTACCACCCGACCGAGTTGCTCAAAGAAGCGGGAGGAGATCCGATCCGAGCGGAGGCGGCTCGCTACCGGCGGATGCTCGAAGCCTACGAGGTTCGCGGCCGGGTTGGGATCTATGGAGTTTCCGAAGTCGGACCGTTGTACAGCACCTTGAAGACTCTAGAGGCAGACTTCCCAGCCGTGGAGCTGGTCGGCGAGCCCGAGCGAACTTCGGTCATCACTCGCGCCCGGGGCACGAAAGATGAGGCTGAAGTCAATCGCATCCGCCGCATGGGGCAGGTCACCGTTGAGGTGGTCGGGCGGACGGCGGAGTTCCTGACCTCGCAGCGAGCCGTCGACAGTCGCCTGGTGGATGGCGAAGGGAATCCGGTGACCATCGGCGCGGTCAAGCAGCAGATTAACCGCTGGCTTGCCGAGCTGGGCGCGGAAAACCCCAAGGGGACGATCTTCGCACAGGGCCGCGACGCCGGCGTGCCCCACAGCTCAGGCGACGACTCAGCCGCAGTCCGGATCGGTGAGCCGATCGTCTTTGACCTCTTTCCCGCAGAAGCGGGCGGCGGGTACTTCTACGATTTCACCCGCACCTGGTGTCTCGGGCACGCCTCCGAGGACTTGCTGGCCGTGTATGATGATGTGCTCGCCGTGTACCATGAAGTGTATGATGCGCTTGAGGCAGATGCAGCCTGCCGGACGTATCAGCAGATGGCCTGTGAGCGGTTCGAGGCCCGCGGTCACCCGACGGTTCTCTCGAATCCTGCCACAGAGGCGGGGTATGTCCACTCACTGGGCCATGGGGTCGGGCTGGCGATCCACGAGTCCCCCAGCTTCAGCCACCTCGAGAGTAATGACGACCGGCTTTCACCCGGATCGGTCATCACCTTCGAACCCGGGCTCTACTACCCGGAGCGCTCAATCGGCGTGCGGCTGGAGAACACGGTGTGGGTTCGCCCGGGGGGCGCGATGGAGACCCTGGTCGACTACCCGATGGACCTGGTGCTGGAGATGAAGAAGCAGGCCCCTCGGTAGGCGGCCTTGCGGCAACCTGCTGAGCCGGGTGGCTCGATGAAGAGCATTCACAGCGATCAGAGACTGGCCGAGCAGCATCCATGACAGACGAAACGCGCATTCTAGGCATCGAAACTTCGTGCGACGAGACCGCGGCCGCCGTCGTGGAGAACGGACGCCATTTGGTCTCAAATGTCGTCGCCTCCCAGGCCGAGCTTCATGCTCGTTATGGGGGCGTCTTCCCCGAAGTGGCCTCGCGCGCCCATATCGAGACCATCTATGCCGTCGTCCAGGAAGCGCTTTCCGCAGCGCATGTCGGGCTCGAATCGATCGACGCAATCGCGGCCACGCGCGGGCCAGGCCTGGCCGGTTCACTGGTTGTGGGCATGAACATGGCGAAGGGCATGGCGCTTGGCATGGGGCTGCCGCTCCTGGGCATCAATCACCTGGAGGCGCATATTTACTCCATCTGGCTTGTGGAGGAGGAGAGCGAGCCCGAATTCCCGCTGCTGGCCTTGATCGTTTCCGGTGGCCACACCGAGCTGGCGCTGATGCGCAATCACCTCACCTACGAGCGGCTCGGTGGGACCCTGGACGATGCCGCCGGAGAGGCGTTCGACAAAGTTGCCCGCCTGCTTGGCCTGGCCTATCCCGGCGGACCCGCCATTCAGCAGGCTGCCGAAGGCGGCGATCCGGAAAGCTTCAAGTTCCCGCGCGCCTGGCTCGAAGACACCTGGGACTTTTCCTTCAGCGGCCTGAAGACGGCGGTGCTGCGCGAGGTGCGTGAGCAGCAGCCCGACCTGGATGCCGGTGTCGAGGCGCCCCGTCCGGGGCTGCCCATCCGGGACCTGGCGGCGTCTTTTCAAGCGGCGGTCGTCGATGTCCTGGTCAGAAAGACACTGGCAGCGGCGGAGGCCTTCGAAGCCAAGGAGTTGTTGGTGGCGGGCGGGGTATCCGCGAACCGCGCCCTCCGCCAGGCCTTCGAGGATCAGGCCGAGATCACCGTGCGCGTGCCTCCGCTGCATCTTTGCACCGACAACGCCGCCATGATCGCTGCAGTCGGTCATCGGCGCTTTCTACGCGGCCAGCGAGATGCGCTGGACATGGATGTCCTACCGACCTGGCCGCTCACAGAAGTCGACAGCTTGGCCTAGTGCGTTGTGGCATTGCCCGACGCGGGTGCATGCTCCATTCCCATTTTGAATGACCAGGCTTTTGGGTCCCACCTCAAACGACAACCGTTGTCACGGGTCGACCTTTCCGGCCCAGCAGGGACAGACCGGAGCCGGCCCGACAGACGCACGCTGAGAGGTCATGGACGCAGATCATGACGACCGGGACAAATCCGATGGCGAATAAGCGAGGGGAAGGACCCCTCAGAATCGTGGTGCTTGCCGATGCCTTTCTTCCATACATCTCGGGCGTCAGCGTTCACTGCATCGACCTGGCATCGAGCCTGCTTGCTGCTGGCCACGAAGTGATGATCCTCGCCCCTCGCCAGGAGCAGGAACCCAGCATCCCTGACGAACTGCAAGCAGCCCGGATCGTCTATTTGCCTTCATTTCCTGTCCGCGTTGCGCCGGGCCTGCGCATGTGTTATCCGAACCTTCCCGGCGTGCTGCGCGCCATCTGGCGTTTCCGGCCCGACATTATCGAGACGCACGCCCCCTCGCCGCTCGGCTTCGATGGGCTACTTGCCTCCAAACTGCTGCGCATTCCCTGTTCGTCCAACTTCACCACCCTGCTCTCCTCCAAACCTTACCTTCAACTGGTGCTAGGGAGGGCATCCTACGACTTGTTCGAGCGGACCGCGTGGGTCCTGCTGCGCTGGTTCTACAACGCAAGCGATCAAGTGGTGGTCTTCACGGAAGGCATCCGTCAGCTTCTGATCGAACATGGCATTGCCCAAGAGAAGATCGTGCGTCTGGCCCCCCTGATGGATCTTCGCTCGATGAAGCAGCTGGACGAGTCAGCCCGGGCGAGGTTGAAGCAGCGCTATGGACTGCGGGACAAGGTGGCTGTTTTCGTCGGCCGGCTGAGCCCTGAGAAGAGCCTTCAGGACCTACTTCGGGCCTGGGTTCTCGTCTGCCAGGCGCTTGACGATGCCACACTGCTGCTTGTTGGGGACGGCAGCCACGAGCCCCAGCTGCGTCGGCTGACCCAGGAACTGGGACTGGAAGAGCAGGTCGTGTTCACCGGCAGCATCGAACATCGAGCGCTCATTTCCAGTGGGCTGCTGAGTGTGTGTGATGTCTTTGTTTCGCCAAGCGTCAGCGAGACCTTCGGTCTCTCCGGCCTCGAAGCCATGGCGCACGGCAATCCCGTCGTGCTGGCCGCCTCGCAAGGCCTGAGCGAATGGACGAGCGAGGCGGGCATGCTCTTCCCGCCCGGGGACATTCATGCTCTGTGCGAGGCGATCCTCGAATTACTGAATAATCCCAACCTTCGAAACAAGCTCGGTTCCGGAGCACGCCGGATCGCAACGAAACACGACCGGGAATCGGCGATTAAGGGATATGTGGCTTCCTATGCCGATCTGGTCGCCGATGCGGGCGGCAAGCGACGTCTGATCCCAAGCCACTAGATCTGGCTGAACTTGAAGACCAGAGGATCCCTGAACAGATGATCGGAAACGCTCCAATAAGATCTGACTGGCCGCGTCCCAGGGTGAGTCATTGCCCGCCCCTCGGGCCGGTTCAGGTGGTTCGCCACCCGGGAGATTCGAAGGGAGAACGTCAGGTGCCTCCAGACGTCCACTCACATAGGGACCGGCCGCGGAGCATGGGACCCGGAGCCTCGGCCACGTCTGGCAATGGCTGTCGGCCGGATCGTCAGCCAGGTCGCGCATGACGCCTGAAATCGCCACCACACTCACCATTCTCGGGCTCGCCGTCCTCTTGTTCGTGACGGAACGCATCCGCGTCGATGTAGTGGCCCTGATGGTTATGGTCAGTCTGGCGCTGAGCGGCCTGGTCAGCCCGGCAGAGGCGCTTTCCGGATTCAGCAACCTCGCCGTCGTCACGGTTTGGGCCGTGCTCATCTTGAGCGCCGGCCTCTCGCGCACCGGCGTGGCAGACATTGTCGGCCGCCAGGTGCTGCGCCTGGCAGGCGCCAGCGAAGCCCGTCTTACGCTCGTCATCATGCTCACCGTCGGCGTCCTGTCGGCGTTCATGAACAACATCGGAGCCGTTGCGCTGATGCTGCCGGTGGTGGTCGATGTCGCCCGGCGCACCCGCCACGCCCCGTCGAAACTGCTCATGCCGCTGGCCTTCGCCGCGCTGCTGGGCGGCCTCACGACGCTGATCGGCACCCCGCCGAATATCCTGATCAGTGAGGCGCTGCGCGGTTACGGTCTGACGCCGTTTCAGATGTTCGATTACGCGCCGCTCGGGACGGCGATCACCCTGAGCGGGATCGCCGTCATGGTGGTCATCGGCCGGCGCCTGCTCCCCCAGCGCGACATTGCCCGCGAGACCTCTGGCGTGCAGGAGGCAGTTTTGGGCCAGGTGTACGACTTCCGCGAGCGCCTGTACCGGGCCCGGCTGCGGCCGGGGTCGAGCCTGGGCGGAAAGACGCTGGCG
>JBFJVD010000106.1:0-9866 GCA_041624375.1 Anaerolineales bacterium | reverse complement strand
GTATCGGCGTGGGCGGTCAGCACTTGCAGCGCCACGCCCCGGGCGGGGTCCCAGATGCGGACCGTGGCGTCCGAGCTCCCCGACGCCAGCAGCTCCCCGTTCGGCGACCAATCGAGCGTCCCCACCCTTTCGGCATGTCCCTCGAGCAGGGCCAGCTGCTCTCCACTGCCGGTGTCCCACAATCGGACCGTGCTGTCCAGGCTTCCCGAGGCCAACCGGCTTCCATCCGGTGACCAGCTCAGGCTATCAACCCAGCTGGTGTGCCCCTCGAGAACACGGAGCTCCTGTCCGGTCGCCGCATCCCAAATCCGAACGATGTCGGCTTCATCACCCGAGGCCAGCCGCTGGCCGTCCGGCGACCAGGTCAGCGAGCGCACGCGGTCGGTATGCCCGCTGAAACTGAGCCGCTCGGTGCGGGAAGCCACGTCAATGATCTGCACGGTTCCTTCAGCGTCCTCCGTGATCGCCAGTTCCGTACCATCCGGCGAGAAGGCGAAGACTGAAAACGAGCTGTTCGCCAGCCCCTCCAGTGAGTCGACCAGCTGGCCGCCCGCCGGGTCCCAGATTTGGATGCCGTCATCCCGGGACCACGTGATAAACGTATCGCTTGCCCACGGCCACTGAATCACCGACACGAACCCTTGCCCAGCCAGCACCGACTGGGCCACCTCTCCCGAGCGCCAATCGAGCAGGCTCACCGAACGGGTGCCCCCGCCATAGGCAAGCCCGTCTCCACTAGGGGACCAGGCAAGACCCAGAACGGAGGGCGAGAATTCGTCGAGCCGCCCTAGCGCCGTTCCACTGACATGCCATGCCCGGATCAAGCCGTCGCCGCCGGCCGAGATCAACCGCGCGCTATCCGGCGCCCAGGTGACGCCAACGATCGGACCCTCGTGAACCGGTAGACGAACGATCCGCTCCCAGGTGGCGGTGTCCCAGATTTCGACGGACAGATAGTCATCCGGACTGGAGAGCGCCAGCTTGGACCCATCGGGCGACCAGGCGACATCCAAGACACTCCCGGCGCCGGAAGCTGCATGAATTTCGGCTCCGGTGGCGGCATCCCGGATGCGGAGCGAACCATCGGCGACGGCGAGCTGCGTCCCATCGGGGGACCAGGACAGGTCCCAGAAGATTCTCGAGTCCTGCTCCAGGGTTTGCGATACCTGACCCGTGGTGACATCCCAGAGATCGGCCCGCTCGAAGCTACCCGTGGCGACGCGGTCACCCAGAGGGGACCAGGCGATCGAATAAAGATTGCTGGGGTGGTCGAGACTGGAGAGCTCGAGCCCAGTGTCGGCGGCCCAGATTCGGAGGGTGGAATCGTAGCTGCCGGAGGCGACACGATCGCCCTCCGGCGACCAGGCGACCGCGATCACGAGCCGATCGTGCCCCTCAAGGGTGTGAAGCTCGCTTCCGGTGGCTGCATCCCAGAGTCGTACGGTTTCGTCATCGCCGCCGGAAGCCAGCCGCCGGCTGTCCGGCGCCCAGGCGATGCTCCAGATGGCGCCCGTGTGCCCGCTTAGCTCGCGGATCAGCTCAAAGGTCGCCGCATCATAGAGCCAGATCCGTTCGCTGCCGGCCACCGCCAGCGTCTCGCCGTCCGGGCTCAGGGCGATGTCGTGAATGTCGCTGAGGCCGAAGCGGGCCACCTCCTCGATCTGCCCGGCGTTCTGCACGGTCAGGGCGACCGGGGTCGGGGTCGCCGTCGGGGCGCGCGTGGGCGCCCGGGTGGGTTCGAGGGTTGGGGTGGCCGTTGCCTCCAGAACGCTGTTCATGAAGTTGGCGCCGAGTCCGAGGACTCCGCTCAAGATGCATCCCCCAATCACAAGGGCACCTACGGCAACTGCCCAGAGGGGGACTCGCCGGCGCGGCGCGCCGGGCTCCGCCTCGGCCTGGGGTACAGCCACTTCCTCCTCAACCACGGGCTCCAGCTCGGTGGGCCGGACGAGGATGTCCTGCGGCTCGGCGGCGGGGGGCGCCTCAACGCCAGCTTCCTCCAGCTCCAGGCCGGTCACGGTCGCCGGGTCGCGCTCGGTGGGCTCAAGCTCCGGCCTGGCCGGCAGCGCCTGACCTTCAATCTCTGGCTCCTCATCGACGACCGTCTCGGCGGACAACACCTCCTGCGCGGCAGGAGCCGGCGCAACCGCCTCGACGGCGCCGGCGAGTGCGGCGGCGGTCGGGTAGCGCTCTTCCCGTGCTTTGGCCATCGCCCGGGCGATGATCTCGTCGGTCTCGGGGGGAAGGGTGGGGTCGGTTTCGAGGATGCGCGGCACCGGTTCAACAATGTGCTTCATCGCCAGCCCCATCGGCGTATCGGCCTCGTAGGGTAACTGGCCGGTCAGTGCCTCAAAGACGATCGCGCCGAGCGAGTAGATGTCGCTGCGCCCGTCGATGTCGGCTTCGCCGCGCGCCTGCTCGGGGCTCATGTAAGCTGGAGTGCCGACGATGGCGGTGCCGGTGAACGCGGCGCTGGCCTGACTCAGCTTGACGATACCGAAATCGGAGAGGTAGGCGGCGCCGCGGGCGTCGAAGAGGATGTTGCCCGGCTTGAGGTCGCGGTGGATCATCCCCCACACGTGCGCTTCGTCGAGCGCCGGCGCCAGCCGGGAAAAAAGCTGGGCGACCTCTGCCAGCGAAAGCCTCCCCCGCTGCACCAACCTGTCCGCGAGCGAGCCGCCGGCCATGTAGCGCATCACGAGGTAGGGCTGCTCGTCCTGCTCGCCGAAGTCGTAGACGGGCACGATCGCCGGGTGTTCCAACGCAGCGATTGCCCGGGCTTCGCGCTCGAACCGGGCGCGGAACATGGGGTCGTGCAGGAAGGCGCGCGGCAGGACCTTGACGGCCACGTCGCGACGGAAACGCGGGTCGTGCGCGTGGTAGACGGTGGCCATTCCGCCGCGGCCAAGCTCTTTCTTGATTTGGTAGCGGCCGAACTGCTTTTCCGCCATCGGCACTTGGTGCCTTTCTGAATGGGGAGCCCTGCGGGCGGGGAGAGGAATCCCTATAAGCCTACACCGACGGACCCCGAAGGATCAAGCGAGGCGCACCCCTGCCCCCTTCTATTCCACCTTGCCGCAGCTGCGGGGAGGGGGGACTTAACGTCAGCTTCCTCTCACGCGAGCTCACCGCTTGACTTCCATGCAGAAGAAAGGAGATTGTCGGGTCCGCGTAGGTGCGCAGGCCCATTGAGCAGGCAGCACACAGCCTGCGGCTACGGCCAGGCGAAGATCGCCGGCGGCGAGTAGCCGAGTTTGTTGAAGGCGTACACGCGGCCGTAGGAGTCGCCAGAGCAGCTGGTGGCGTCGTTCAGGCTGTATGACGTACCCGTCGTGGTGACGGCGATGTCGATCAGGAACCCATTGCTGCAGACGCGCGCCTCGATCAGGTAGCCCTCCACCGAGGCGGCTGCGCTCCAGCTCAGGTTCACCGTTGAGCCGTTGCGCGAGGCGTTCGGGCTGCCCGGCGAGGCGACGCCCGAGTTCGTGGGCAGCGGCGGATACACCGCCCCGACCTGACTTTCGTCTCCCTCAATCGTCACCAGCGGGGCCGAGACCCAGCAGTGGTAGGCCAGACCCTCGGGCTGAATCCAGAGCCAGCTGCGGTCGTAGTTCCATCCATCCAGCGCGGCTGTGTCGCCTTCATCGAGGCCAAAAGTATAGAGGTAGACCTCGCCCGGACCCAGCCTGCAATTGGCGTTGACGTCGGCGCGCACCATCGGGGGGAGCGGTGTCGGCGTGATCGTCTCGGTCGGCGTAACGCTGGGCGTAGGAGTCTCGCTTGGCGTCGGCGTCGTGCTGGGGGTGGGGCTGCTCGTTTCGGTTGCGGTGGCCGTAGCGGTCGGCGTGCTGGTGGCGGAGGGGGTCTCGGTGGGCGCCGCGGTCTCAGACGGCGGTTCGGTCGCCGCGGCCGGTTCGCCGCCGCACGCCGCCAGCATGAGCCCGACGCAAAGGGCTGTCCAGCTTGCGCATCTAGGGGAAGTGGGCACCGGAGGCTTCCATTCTCCAGGGCGGAGTCCCTGGAAGCCTGACTCTAGACCGCTTGAGGCCGCGGCGCAACTGGGCCCCACCAGAGGAACATGCCTCACGATCCGCATGGCCGCCCGGTGGCCTTCGTTCGCCAGCTTACAGTCGTATCAAGCAGGGCGGCTGATCCTCGGGTACAGCGTCCGAAGGCTACAGACCAATCACTTGACGGCAGGAGGGACACATGAAGCGGCGCCCGATCATTGCACTGGGATGGGGGATCCTGCTCGCTGGCCTGGCAGCCTGCAGCGGGGCGGCGCCGTCCGCCAGGGATGTGGAGATCCCTGTCGCGGCGCTCAGCCCGCTCTCGCTCGAATGGATCCTGATGGAGGTCGGCAGTGGAATCAAGCCGGCGTTCGCCGTTGATTCGCAGGGCGCAGCCCACGTCGCCTTCCTCACAGAGGAAGACCACGGCGGGGTCTTCTATGCCAGCAACGCCACCGGCGCGTTCGTGGTGGAGACCGTTGCGGAGGGCTACTTCTATGGCCCGGTCGACCTGGCGCTCGGACCCGACGACACGCCGTTCATTGCCTACCACGACCATCAGGAACTCGAATTCATGCCCGAATTGGGTGACGCGGTTGTAGCCAGTCTTCAGAATGGGTCCTGGGCATTGACCGTCGTACGTGACGAGGGACACGATGGCTGGGATAACTCGATTGTGGTCGGATCCGACGGCAGCTGGCATGCGGTGGGCGTGGACCCGGCGCAGTTCGGCAGCGAGGTCGGTGTGGAGTACGCCACGAATGCCGATGGGGCCGTTCGTGTGGAACCTGTCGGAAGCGGGCCAACGGACTATGAATTTGCGACAAGCGTCGCCCTCGATGCCCGGGGGGCGCCAGCCGTGGCCTACTACGACAGCAAAGAGCGACAGCTGGAGCTGGCTCGCCGAGGCGACTCGGGCTGGGCCATCGAAGTGGTCGACGATCAGGGCGACGCCGGCCGTTATCCGGCGCTGGCGTTCGCGCCTGATGGAGGGCCGCACATCGTCTATTTCGTTGCAGATGGTCAGAACGCAGGGACCATAAGACACGCTTGGCAGGAGGGTCAGGTCTGGCGCTATGAAACTATCGACCGCCTCGAAGAGGTCCGGACGGGTCGGGTTGGGGCGCGCAAGCTCGTCGCGCTGGCGTTCGACGCCGATGGACGGATGCACATCGCCTACACCGACCGCAGCCGCCTGGTCTATGGACGCCGGACGGAGGCCGGCTGGGCCGTCCAGGAGGTGGTGACCGGCGCCGACAGGCCGTTGGGGCAGCTCGTCGAGCTGGCTGTCGATTCTGCAGGCCGTCCGCACCTGCTTTGGTTCCAGCCGACCTCGTTTTCGCCGGTGCTTCAGGGCACGGTGATCTACGCCGCGGGACCCTGAACATCGCTCCCATCCGGGGGCACGAATTCCTCATTCCCCCGCCGCCGCGCGAGTGTAAGGAAGCCGTAAGCCGCCCGCAGCGCCCGTCAACGTAGACTGGATTCGGTAACGTTCGCCTCACCACCGGATCAGCCGTGAGGGTCCTCGGCAGTCGGAACGAGGACCGGATAGAGGCCGATGGCCAGTCTCACCGGGCGGACTCTGAGCCGCTATCATTTGTTGGAAGAAATCGGCAGGGGCGGGATGTCGACGGTCTACAAGAGCTACGACCCCGCCCAAGACGAGCACGTTGCGATTAAAGTGCTCTCGCCGGGCATGGCCGAGAACGAGCAGTTCTCCCGCAGGTTCCGGCGCGAGGCCAACCTTGTCCTTCAGCTGCGCCACGCGCGCGTCGTACCGGTGACCGACTTCGGCGAGCAGGACGGCTACGCGTACCTGGTGATGCCATACCTCGATGTGGGCAGTCTCACCGACCGGATGGCCGAACGTCCGCTGAGCCTCCCCGAAATTGCGCGCATCATCGATCACATCACCGATGCGCTCGAGTTCGCCCACCGCAAAGGTGTGGTCCATCGCGACGTCAAGCCGTCCAACATCCTGATTGACGATTCCGGGCGGGCCCTGCTCTCTGATTTTGGCCTGGCCCGCATCCATGACGCTTCGATGAGCCTGACCGGCTCGGCATTGATCGGGACGCCTACGTTCATGTCGCCCGAGCAGGCGCAGGGCACCGAGGTCGACGGGCGCTCCGACCAGTACTCGCTCGGCGTCATTCTCTATGAGCTGATCACCGGCCAGCCACCGTTCGAAGGTGAAACCCCGGTGGCGGTGCTGATCAAGCACATCAATGACCCCTTGCCGCTGCCGCGCACCGTCAACCCGGATGTGCCGGAAGCCATCGAGCGAGTCATCCTGAAGGCGACGGCAAAGAATCCGGAAGACCGCTTTCCAAGCGTGCGCGAGATGAACTCGGCCTTTCAGGCCGCGGTCGCCCACACGCTGGACCCCGAGGCCAACCCGAAGCCGAACCTATCGCTGATGATGGCCTCCGGATCGGCCTCCTCCCAGTCTGGCAAGCCGACCCTGGCGCTGCCCAAGGGCCGCTGGGTGCGCCCGACTTCGATCCTCGCCTCGCTCGTTTTCTTGCTTCTTGCCGTTCCGGTTGCGATTTCGACCATCGTCGGGCTGTTCGAGGATGCTGCCAACCCCGCCCAGAGCAGTGGGCCGAGGCCGATCGAGCTCGGGATGGAGCAGGTCACTGCGCTGGCGGCCACGCTGGACGCAGTGTCCGGGGGATTGGTCTCGCCGACGGCGACCGCCACGCTGACACCGACCGCGACACCCATTCCGACGATCAGCGAAAACTTCAGCGGAGCCAGGTCGATCTTCAGCTCAATCGAAGGTTCCGAAGTTCGTGACGGGTCGCTCTTCTTGGGACCATTCGATCACTGTGCCGCGGACGAAGCCTTCTTTGATGAGCCGATCGGCTGCAGTGTGGTCTGCCTCACCTGCGGAACCGAGCTGGCAAACTTTGAATTGGACCTCGAGCTAACCTTCGTTCAGGGAATCTCCGACGCAGACTACGGGATCATCCTTCGAGTTATCGATGAGGATCAGGACGGCTTGCTCGATCGGGAAGACTACATGCTGGCGATCGGCTTTAACACCTTTCACAACCGCTGGTCAGTGTATTTGCACAAGGCGGATCGTGTCTATCCATGGTCTGTTGTCCGCACGGGTCAAGCCGGCCTGCGCCCGGCGAACCGACTAAACCGCCTCCAGGTGCTGGCTTCAAACAACGGCCGGCTCATTGATGTGTTCCTCAACGATTTCCGTATCGTAAAGCTCACAGCCGACCCACCCAATCCCGGCGAAGTCTTTATCGACTCCTGGGTAGAGCGCGGCGCCGTTGGTCTGCTGGTGCTCAACGATCGCGTCATGGCGCGCTACGATAATTTCCTGCTGCGCCCGTTTCCTTAATCGCAACAGCCACTCGATCGCCTACGTAAGCATCAATCCAGGCTACGGTCCCCGCCCTTGGTATCATCAAGGCGCACACGGAGGTGTCGATGGAACGTCAGGAGACCGGTATCAAGCAGATCCTCGACGCGGCAAAGGTCATCGCCGTCGTCGGTTTGTCGCGTGATCCGTCGAAAACCAGCCGCAGGGTCACCGCGTATATTGAAAGCCAGGGGTACGAGATCATCCCCATCAATCCCACTGCCGATGAAATCATGGGACGCAAGGCGTATCCCTCTCTGTCGGCACTCCCGGCGGCGGTCGCCGCCCGGGTCGACATGGTGAATGTCTTCCGCCCATCGCACGATTTGCCGGCTGTGGTCAAGGATGCCCTGGCGAGCCTGCCCAACTTGAAATCCATCTGGGCGCAGCTGGGGATCGCGCATGAGGACGCCCGAGCGGCGGCCCGCCGTGCCGGGGTCGATATAGTTCAGGACCGCTGCATCATGGTGGAGCACCGAGCGCTCCACTAAGCCGACTCGCGCGGGCTAGGGGGCCGGCGCGCCGGGCAAACCCTCAATCACGACGGAATCGCAGGCGACCATCGAACGGTTGCCGGCCGCATCCTCAAACTGCACTCCCACAGAGAACACCGTCCACTCCAGCCCCTCGATCTTGGCCGGATAGCTCAGCGTAGCTGCAAACGGCCGCCAGACGGCCACCTCTTCAAGTTCGACTTCCGGGACGCACTGCGGCGCGATCCGCATGCGCTCGACCGTTCCCCCAGGGCTCTCGGCCCGCAGCTCGACGCGGACCGAGAGCTGATCGCCGACGAGGCCGCTGAGCGCGCTTGCGCCCTCGGCCAGCTCCACCCAACCCGAAACCGGGTAGGCATTCGATGCCGCAGCACGTGCCTGCTCTTCAGCGGCTGACAACCGGCCCAACGGATCCTCATCGAGGCGGCCTTGAACTTCCACTGAAGCCAGCATGGGTGTGCCCAGCCGATCGGGGTTGACGAACCCCGGCACGGTGCCGCCGGGCGCCCGAAACTCGACCCCGATCCAGAGTGTCCGAGGACCGTACCAGTCCACCGCAACTGGCGCCTCCAACGACAGCTGGAAGGGCGTCCATTCCCCTCCCGGCCGGCATGGATCATCCAACGCCAGGCAGTAGCGCATCTCGCTCACCGGGGGCAGGTCGTCCGGCGCGAAGTCCGAGCGCAGCAGTTCATTGTCTGTGCTGAGGTGCTGGACATGGCGAACCGGATCGAAGGCGGCGGTCAGGATGAGTTCCTCACCGAAACTTCGCCGCACGACCCGAATCGGCGCGCCATCAAGGCTCAGCCGTACGTGGATCGCGGGGAGTTCAAGCTGTCGCCCACCGGTCGTGGGCGTGGTCAGAGATCCTGGCGGGTCCGCGGTTGCGCAGGCTGTCAGGAAGATGGCCATAAGTGGCAGGAACACAATTCGGCGCAAGCTGCGCGCTCCATCGTGATGCATCTCGGACGTAATGGATCGCAGTCTGGATGATCCCGGCCCGATGTGCAAGCGGCTGTACATCCGTCCCGGGGCACCGACCCCGGCGGGATGTTACGATCGATAGGCGGCATCCGCCATCCTTGAGGAGCACGCCCATGTCGAACTCGGACATCGCGATCGGACGGCAGTTCCACGACGGGACGAAGCATCCCAACGGACATCTGCTTGATCCCTATCACCGCTACGATCCGACGCGCCGGCCCAGGCTGTTCAAGGATTACCGGGGCGGCGAGCGGATCCGGTTGTCGCTGGAGCCCACCCCACAAGGGGTGAGCGCGCTCCAAGCGCTGCTTGAACCGGCCGGCTCCGGCGGCGACCTGGATCTTGGGGTGCTGGCGAACATCCTGCACTTCAGCGCCGGGATCACCAAGTGGCTGAGATACCGGTGGACCGGGGAACGGATTGCGTTTCGCGCCGCGGCTTGCACAGGTGCGCTCTATCATATTGAGCTGTACCTGGCGAGCGGCCCGCTTGAGGGGCTCGAGGCCGGCCTTTACCACTATGACCCGGAAAGCCAGCAGTTGGTCCGGCTCCGGCGCGGCGACCCCCGGCCGGCTTTGCTCGAAGCCTGCGCGCAGGAGCCAAGCCTGGCGGGAGCGCCGGCTGCCCTGATCATCACCGATGTGTTTTGGCGCAACGCCGTGAAATATCAGGCGCGCGCCTACCGGCACAGCTTTTGGGACGCGGGGACCCTGCTGGCCAACACGCTGGCTCTCGCCACAGCGCATGACCAGGATTCGAACATCATCCTTGGCTTCATTGACGCCGAGCTCAGCAAGTTGCTCGGGCTGGAAGGATCGCCGGAGCTGCCTCTGGCGGTGGTCCCGCTCGGGTCGGGCGCGCAGGCGCCTGAAACGAACGATGGTCCCGGAACCCTGGAAGTGGAAGAGCGCCCTATCGAAGGGTATCCGCTCGAGTACCCGGTGATCACGCAGATGCACGCTGCTTCCGAGCTATCAAGCGCGCCGGAGGTTC
>JBFJVD010000105.1:0-9877 GCA_041624375.1 Anaerolineales bacterium | reverse complement strand
CCGTCGGTGGCATCAGGACCACGAGGCTTCTCGATGGTAGCAAATCGCTCCAGGCTCAACAATCGCCCGTGAGGATGATTTCGGCTCACCCTCCGGGCGCCGCCTGCGCGCTTCCTCTGATTGCAGACATGCGATCAGGCAGGAGGCCGCCTGATTCGGGGCCTCCTGCCTGAAAGGCATCGACCAAGGCTCTCAGCGCCTACTTCCCCGACCCTGAGCCCTGCTCCTTGAAGATGTACAGCCCGCCGTTCCGATCGGAACCGTAGATCCAGGGCGCGTTCGTGATCTTGTACACGCCCCAGAAGTCGTGCGGGTTGCCGCCGTTTTCCGCCAGGAACTCCGGCGAGCTGTCGAAAAACCGGCCCGTCTCCACCGGGTTGTACGGATCGGTCACATCAAGGATGACCATCCCGTCCCAGTACCAGGAGAGGTACGCATAAGTCTTATTCCCGGTTGATTCGACGATCACGTTGTGTACCGAGTAGGTGCCAAATGCACTGCAGCTCGGCAGGAGGGTCGGCGAGGCGCTGCACTCGGTGTTGAAGGTCGAGGCCAGCACCGGGTTGGATGGATCGGAGTAGTCCCAGATCCGGACCCCACTCCAGGGGGTCTCACCGACCACGTTGTTGGAGATGATGACCGCGGAAGCGCCGATCGAAGCCGCTGTGGCGGCCTTCTCCTCGAAGAAGCAGACGCCGCGGCGGACAACTGCGATGTCGCCGGGATCAAAGGCGCCGGCGTTCAGGATCGGATCCGCCGCGCAAGCCTGGCCGATCCAGACCAGCTCCCCGGTCAGGGGGCCGGTCGTAGCAAAGGTCGGCGAGCCGGAGGCCGTTGCCAGTTCGATGGCTGCGTACGAGTTGCCGGCCAGAGGGCCCGAGGCCACGGAGACCGACGACCCATCGACGGTTCCGATGTTTCCGGTCTGATTCGACTCAAAGTCATTGCCAGACAACGTCGAGATTGCCGTACCCGGGATGGTTGGGTCGCCGGGGATCGGCGAGTCCAGCGTCAGATTTCCGGGCGGCGCTGATTCCTGCCAGGCGTCGAAGTCCTCCTCCGTCTCGACCACGATCGAGCCGTCTTCGCTCGGCCAGGCGGCGTGGCTGTTCACCTCTCCGTCCAGCGAGCCCGCCAGGTCGAGGGCCACCGAAACGAGCTGTGGATCGCTCGGGTCGCTGATGTCGAGCAAGACCAGCCCCGCGTCCCAGTTGCTCAGGTAGGCTTTGGTCCCGTCGGCGCTGATCGTGATGTCGTGCAGGAACCGGTTGCTGGAGTCACCGAAGCCATCAATCAACCAGAGCGCGGCATTGAGCACACGGGTGAATTCGGTCGAATCACCCACACCTGGATCAAAGATTTCCTCCGCGCCCCATGCGCTGACCAGCGCCGGCGCTGTCGGATCGGTGATGTCCCAGACGCGGAAGTTGTCGAAGGCCGATTCGGACACCGCCGCGACGTAATCGTTCGAACCCTGCGTGAACAGGAACACATTGTGGACGCCGACATCGGTGATCCCGCCGAAGAGCGCATCGGAGACAGGGTTCAGCTCATTAATCGGCCCCACATGCGCCAGAAAGACCGGATTCTCCGGGTCGTCCACGTTGTAGATCTCGAAGCCACCGAGTCCGCCGGCCGCGCAGCGCTCATTCGAGTGGACCAGGATGTCGCCAGAGTTCATGCTGGCGACCTTGACGTCGTTGGAGCGGCTCCCCGTCGGCGAGGGGATCACGCCGACGAACGACACTTTGTTGTGGTTGCTCACATCCCAGATATGTACGCCGCCGCCCGGCTCGCCACCGCAAGGGCTGCCGAAGGTGCCCGTATAGGCGTAGCCCTCATGCGCCCAGACGTCGGTGGTGGCGTCCGTGAGCAATCGTTCGCCGCGGCCCCTCAGGGCCACGTTCTTCACCACTTTGCCAAAGGGTCCCGAACTGACGACATCTGCCCCGGCGCTGTCGAGGGCATGGAGTGGCGCTGAGGGGTCGGTCAGGTGCAGTTCAGAATCTTCGCCCCCGTCGTTTCCGCCGTCGTCTGGATCGTGATCGGCGGCCGCCGGTACCGCAAAAACCAGGGTCAGAATGGCAACGATACCGATGCGCAACAAGAAACTTCGCTTCATGAATCATTTCTCCTCATCAGGATATGGCTGTTCCAACACGAAACTGAGATTTACCACCTAATCGGGCAAGCACACCTCTCTCTCGCATCCAGTGACGTCAACGGGACCGCCAACCGCGGGCAGAAGGCGCCCGCCTTGGCTCTCTTAGGTAAATGCAGCCTCCCGGCCGAGGTGCCAGGAAACCTGCGTTCTGCGGAGCCGCAATCATGTGCCGAACAGCTCGGTTCCGTGCGGCGTGTGGATCGTCGGCGTTGCGGGGTAATCCTGGAACGGAGAACGCACCTCCCGATGATTAAATCGAGGCCAAGCGAAGAGCCAACGACGGGCCGGCAGGCACACGATCCGTCCGGGCTCTGTCAGCTGCTATGGATGGTGTGGGCGGGACCCCACGGGGCGCCCTCCGGCTAGGGTGACCGGATCCCCAACAGGGCATCCGGTCCGAGGGCGGTATGATCCTAACAGACCCGGAGAGGCGGTTCAATAGCTCTTCCGGCTGATTTCAGCAGCCCAACCCGACGGTTCGCCTACGCTCGCCGTACGGACCACCAAAACTCTGTCCTGTCCGGCGAACACAGCACGCTCCAGGAGTACCGATGGACGCACCCCTTCCCTTCAACTCCCGCCGCTCGCCGGTGCTCGGCCGGCGGGGCATGGTGGCCACCTCGCAGCCGCTGGCGGCGATGGCCGGTCTGGCGATCCTCGAGCGCGGCGGGGGCGCCGCCGACGCCGCCGTGGCCGCCGGCGCAGCGCTCAACGTCACCGAACCGACCTCCACCGGCATCGGCGGCGACTGCTTTGCCCTCTACTATGACGCCGCCAGCCGCTCGGTCCATGCCCTCAACGGCTCCGGCCGCAGCCCACACGACCTGACGCTCGAACGCTTGCGCCAGGAAGGCTTCGGGGACGAACTGCCGCCCTTCCACGCCCACACCGTGACGGTCCCCGGCGCCTGCGCCGGCTGGGCGGATCTGGTCGAAGCCCATGGCCGGCTTCCGCTGGCCGAGGCGCTTGAGCCGGGAATTCACCTGGCCGAGGGTGGATTCCCGGTCGCCCCGATCACCGCGTTCTTCTGGGCGCGCGGCGCCGAACGCCAGCTGCGAGACGCTCCCGGCGGGCGCGCCCTCACGATCGACGGACGTGGACCGCTCGCCGGCGAGGTCTTCCGCAACCCCGGCCTGGCCCGTACCTTCCGCGCCATCGCCGAGGGCGGCAAGCAAGCCTTCTACGAAGGCGAGATCGCCGCCGACATTGCCGCCGCCGTACAGGCCGCCGGCGGCGCCTTGAAGATCGAAGACCTGGCCGCCCACGAGAGCACCTGGGATCGACCGATCTCCACCGTCTACCGGGGCCTCACAGTCTGGCAGTGCCCGCCGAATGGGCAGGGCCTGGCGACGCTGCTGGCGCTCAACATCCTGGAGGGCTTCGACCTGGCGGCGCTCGATCCACTTGGCCCGGAGCGGCTGCACCTGGTGATCGAGGCCCTGCGCCTGGCCTTCTCCGACGCGAACTGGCA
Source organism: Anaerolineales bacterium (assembly GCA_041624375.1). Taxonomy (GTDB): domain Bacteria; phylum Chloroflexota; class Anaerolineae; order Anaerolineales; family E44-bin32; genus JBFJVD01. Next base: position 6,242 of record JBFJVD010000105.1, on the reverse strand, counting down.
CGTGGCCGACCCGGAAACAGATCCGGCCCCGCTGGAGGCGCTGCTCGGCTCTCCCTACAGCGAGGCGCGCCGCGCCATGATCGATCCCGCCGCGGCTTCACCACGGGCTGCCCGCGGCGCCCCGGTCGCCGGCTCGGACACCGTCTACCTGACAGTAGTTGATGCCGATGGCAACGCTTGCTCCTTCATCAACAGCAACTACATGGGCTTTGGCACCGGGATCGTTCCCGAGGGCTGGGGGTTCAGCCTCCAGAACCGGGGCCACAACTTCAGCCTCGACCCGGCGCACCCGAACGCGCTGGCGCCGGGCAAACGCCCATTCCACACCATCATTCCGGGGATGGCCACCCGGGCGGACGGCTCGCTGGACTCAAGCTTCGGCGTGATGGGGGGGTACATGCAGCCGCAGGGGCAGGTGCAGGTCTTGCTGGCGCTGGTCGACGACGGTGAAGAGCCCCAGGCGGCGCTGGACCGGCCCCGGCTCTGCCTGCTCGGCGGCGACCCGGACGGCCGGATCGCCGTCGAGGAAGGGATCCCCGAACCGACCGTTCGGCAGCTGGCCCATCTGGGCCACCGCCTGGAGCCCGTTTCCGGCCAGGGTCGAGCTGTGTTCGGCCGGGGGCAGATCATCCGGCTCGACCCCGAGAGCGGGGTGCGATGGGGCTCGAGCGACCCGCGCGCCGACGGCTGCGCGGTCGCCCAGCTCTAGCGGACGAGCGTAGACCGCTGGTGGGGTACCTTCGGTGGGTGGACAGCGCGCGATGGGGATCCGCGCGGGTTCATGCTGCGAAGTGAGAACCCGTCGCAGTGGCCCGTAGGGGAGATCTGTGAATCAATCGAGAGGATTCGAGGGTATCCTACGACTCCTCAGAGTCGCCGTTCCTGCGCAGCCCCCAGATGAGCAGCGCCGCGCCGGCGCCGAGTCCGAAGGCGCCGAGCGTCGCGCCGCCCTCAACCCAGTGACCGAGCAGCACGAAGGCGGCCAGCAGCCCGAGGTACGCGGCAGTGGTCAGCTGCCAGCTTTTGAGCTCGGAGCGGATGGAATCCATCGCAAGCCAGCCAGCGCCGAGGCCGAAGATGAGCGCGCCCAGCGTTCGCAAGATGTAGCCGAGCAATTCGGCGAAGTCAAAGATGTCCCGCATCATCTCTCTCCTGATCTGGTGTCTGCTAACCGCCCGAGGTTCTTGCGCATCGCCTAGACAGCGATCCGCGCCGCGTGGTATCCTCCCCGTTGATGTTGCCGAAACGTGCTCGCAAGTCAAAACAGAAAGACGATCGCCGGCAGGGGCTTTCGACGTCCCAGATCATCTTCGCCGTCATCGCCGTGCTGGTGATCGCCTCGTTCGTCGTCAGTCTGATCGCCTTCTGATCACACGCCCGCGCACGATGTGAGCCCTCGCTTCATAAGCGGGGGTTCAAACGCGCCTAGCGGGGCACCCCAAAGATCAAGAGGACCGATGCCAGCGCCACGATCCCGGCCACGAAGTAGCCGGCCGTCGCCGCGCGGTTGCGGCTTCGGTTGTCGGTGTTCACCTTGTCCAGGTAATTGTTGAAATCGCTGACGAAGGCCTCATCCGCAGAGCTCATCGAGCCTTCAGCCATGGGTTGGCCTGGCGGCGAGGAGTCTTTGCGGATTTGAAAGTGCTGAATATCCTGCGACGTTTGGCGCCAGTGCACGTAGGCCAGGTAGAAGAAGAGGGCCGCAAAAAACAGCCACACGATGAACAGGACGCTGGTCATCCCGCACCTCCCGATCGCAGCCCGCGATCCGATCTGTATTCGATGGATGAGCATACATGAGATCAAGACAGGCCGCAAATGCACGCCGGCAGCCTGAAGAACCGCCAGTTTTAGGACCGGAGTACTGTTCTGCGAATGTAACAAAATCCTAACCGCCCCGTTCTATGGGGTGTAGGCGGACTGCGAAATCCCCACTCTTCTGCAAGGAGAAGCACGGCATCGGGGGACTGAAAGGCAGTTGTAAGGTCGGTGGAAGGACTGCCGTGCTATGCTCATGCCGACCTGGGACGCTTACCCTACAAGCCTGGCCAATAGGCCTGGTCATCCCAACAAAGAAAGGAGGTGGATCAGAATGCTGTTTGCGCCCAAGGAGAAGGGTCAGGGTCTGGTGGAGTATGCGCTGATTCTTGTGCTGGTAGCGGTTGTCGTGATCGTGATTCTTGCGCTGCTCGGACCTGCGATCGGTAACGTTTTCTCCAACATCGTTAGCAACATCTAGCATTATCGTTTTGAGACCGGCGAGGGCGGCCCTCGCCGAAGCAGAAGAGCCCGGGTGGTCCGGGCTCTTGCCTTTTCTGACTCGTCTACGACTGCCGACTTACTCCAGCGGCATATGCGGATTCCAGGCCACCTCCCAGAGATGGCCATCGGGATCAGCAAAGTAGCCGGAGTAGCCGCCCCAGAATTTGTCCTCGGCAGGCTGGATAAGGCGCCCCCCGGCGCCGAAGGCGCGCTCGAGCAACGCATCCACCTCAGCCTTCGATCGAACATTGTGGGCCAGCGTGACGCCGGAAAACCCAGATCCATCCGCGGAAATTCCTGCATCATCCGCCAGCGCCTCCCGCGGGTACAGGGCCAGCCGGGTGCCCTGAAGGGCGAAGAAAGCGATCCCCTCCGGCTCCCCCTCCAGCGGCAGGCCCAACCCATCCCGGTAGAACGCGATGGCGCGCGCAAGATCGTCGACCCCAAGCGTAACGATGGTGATGCGTGGCTCCATAAAGCGCCCTCCCTGCCGGCCTACTTCGGAAACCGGGTGAGCACGGTCACCGCTGCTGGCACCTCAACGCGATCCCCAATAGCCAGCGCTTCTTTCGCCGCGGCAGCCCCCCCGGTGTGCAGCACGCCCAGTTCAGTCCCCGGATCGGTGTTGTCAAAACGAACGTACGCCTGACCGAGCAGGTAGCCTTCCCGATCCACGGCGCAAGAAGTGACGGTTCCGACGACCCGCCCCCGGCGGTCGACCAGCGCATCGCCGTAGTGCGCCATGCGCATGCCCTTATCGTTGAAGCGGAAGCGGACGATCTCCGCCTGGCGCGCGGTTTCCTGCGCTAGAAAGGCCGAGCGGCCGACGAACCAGGGCTTGTAGGTCTTGACATACCCCGCGAAGCCCGCATCGCCGACGCCAAGGGCCAGTTCGCCGGCCATCTCATGACCATAGAGAGGGAGGCCGGCTTCGGTTCTCAATGAATCGCGCGCGCCCAACCCGGCCGGCTTCAGGCCCATCGGCTCGCCGGCCTCGAGCAGCGCCTGCCAGAGCGCCGGACTCTCCTCCGGGTGGACGAAGAGCTCATAGGCCACCCGCTCACCGGTGTAGCCGGTGCGGCTGACGATCAGATCGTGCCCGCCGAAGGTCCCGTGCATGACGCCGGCCCAGGGGAGGGACTTTAGCGCCGCGGCAGTGGCTTCATCGCAGCCGAGCGCAAGCAGGATATCCCGGCTCGCCGGGCCCTGCAGTGCCAGATCGACCCGCATCTCCGGCCCGGCCTCGGGGCTGCGCAGGTTCCGCAGCCGGCAGCCGAGCCCATAGGCCCGCGCCCAGGGCCGGGCCTCTTCCACCCGGTAGCGGCCTTCGTGAACGCCCGTGAGCCAGGACCACATCTTGTCGTCGTTGGCGGCGTTGACCACCACCATGTAGGCCTCGGCCGTGACGCGGTAGACCATGGCGTCGTCGAGCACGCGCCCCTCGGGATCCAGAAACTGGGTGTAGTGGGACTCTCCCACGTCGAGCGCAGAAACGTCGTTCGCCACGACGCTGTCCAGGAAGGCCTGCGCGGCCTCGCCCTCCACCTGATAGACCCCCATGTGGCTCACATCGAACAACCCGGCGGCAGCGCGCACAGCCTGGTGCTCCTCGAGGACCGAGCTGTACCAGACCGGCATCTCCCAGCCTGCAAACGGGATCATCTTCGCGCCCAGCCGCTTGTGGGGCTCATAGAGCGCAGTGCGCCGGAGCTCGTCGGTCTCTTCGTCGATCCAGGTGAAGCTGGGCAGCGGCTCACGGTCCACCGGGCGGGCGCCGACGTACCACGGCTTGTCGGCGCCGTCGTGAACCTCGTGCCCATCTGCGCCGGATCCAGCGCCCGTCACGCTCACCGCCACCGGGCCGGGCGCCTTGCGCTCCAGGTCGTCGGGGTCGATGGGGACGTACCCGTCGGAGAGGTCTCGCAGCCAGGTGAGGACGAGCGGCGCCGTCGAAGCGGGCACGGTCAGCCGCCACTCGCCATCCCCTGCGCGCTCCACCCCGACGGGCACGGTTTCTCCGTTCGCTTCCAGCGTTGCCTGAATGGCCGTTCCCGCGGCGGCCTCGCCCGGCCGGGCGCTGGTCACGAAGCGGATCATCTCTTCGGCGCCGGCACCGCGCAGCCCAATTTCAGCAGTTTCGCCGGGCGGCGCCGGATCGTCGAGGTAGTAGAAGTGGGGGTAGCCATGCTGCGCCGGCTCGAAGTCAATCCCCTTGCTGAGGGCCAGGTCGCGCACGTCCATCTTGACCTGGTTGAGGACGTCGAACTCGATGCGCGACCGCTGTAGCGGTCGGCGGCGCGTTCCATAGCTGTAGGGCATGCAGGCCTTGAGGACCTGCGCGATCAGGCCGCCAAGCTGCCGACTGTCGCCCTCGTCGAAGCCGCGCTGCGTGATCCAAGGCGTGCCCAGCCGGATGCCGGAGGGGTTGAGCGCCGACTTGTCGCCAGGGATGGTCTGCCGATTGACCACAATCCCGGCGATATCGAGCACCCGGGCGGCGATGTCCCCCGAGAGCGGTGTGCCGTCGGGGCCAGTGACCGATTTGCAGTCGACGTTCGTGAGATGCGTGTTGGTGCCGCCAAAGGGGATGCGCAGGCCTTCCGCGGCGATGGCGTCGTTCAGGGCGACGCAGTTGCGCACGATCTGGTGCTGCAGTTCACGGAAGGACTCGGTCGCGGCGAGCTTGAACGTAAGCGCCTGGGCGGCCACGGTATTCATATGCGGGCCGCCCTGCTCGCCGGGGAAGACGGCACGGTCGATGCTGCGCGCCAGCTTCTTGGACGCGGTGATGACGACCGCGCCACGCGGGCCGCAGAGCGATTTGTGGGTGGTGAAGGTGATCACGTCGGCGAAACCGAACGGCGAGGGGTACGCGCCGGCGGCAACCAGGCCGGCCACATGGGCGATGTCTGCCAGCAGGTAGGCGCCGCATGCGTCGGCGATCTGCCGGAAGCGGGACCAATCCGGCGCCCAGGAATAGGAGGAGTAGCCGGCGATGATGATCTTGGGGCTGTGCTCGCGGGCGATCGCTTCAGCCGCGTCATAGTCGATGCGCTCCGTCTCCGGATCGACTGTGTAGTGGATCGCGTTGTAGTACTTGCCGGAGCGGTTGACTGGCGAGCCGTGGGTGAGGTGGCCGCCGTGCAGCAGGTTCAGCCCCATCACCGTATCGCCCGGCTCCACCAGCGCATGGTAGACCGCGTTGTTTGCCGGTGCGCCGGACAGCGGCTGGACATTGACATACAGTTCGTCGGCACTCACACCGTTGGCCGCGAATAGTTCCGCACAGCGTCGTCGCGCCAGCGCTTCGATGGCGTCGGCGTACTCGACCCCTTTGTAGTAGCGCGGGTCGGAGTAGCGGCGGTAGTGCGCCAGGCGCATTTCATGATCCAGCAGTTCGGCCTCCGACATCCAGCGGGAGTCTTCATCGGGATAGCCTTCGGCATAGATGTTCTGGAACGCCGAAGCCAGCAGCTCACGCACCGCCAGCGGAGCGGCGCTCTCGGAGGGAATCAGGATCAATTTGCGGTATTGACGCTCGGCTTCGACCTGCGCCAGGTCGAAGAGCTCGGGGTCCAGCTCGGAGAGCGGACCGCGGAAAAGGAAATCAGGCATGGGGCGCTCCGTGGAAAGTTCTTCGCGACTCGGATGCAGCGCGGGCGGATACGATCGGAAGATCGCGCCTGCATTGTATGCCCCGCTCTGGGTAGGGTCAAGAATGTGGACCGCTGGCGGGCTCTAGGGGACCGGAAGGGGGCCGCCTTCGTAGACCCATAGATCGAACAGGGGATCAAGGTCGCAGGTACAGGTCTCTTCGGCCAGCGCTTGAAAACCGGCGCTGGTGGCATTCCGGTAGCGGTAAGCCTGGCCGTAGGCGGCGAGGAAGTCAACAAAGGCGCGCTCCCCCATCGTCTGACGCAACTCCTGGAAGAAGAGCGCCCCTTTGAGGTACACAAACAGGCCGTAGTCCTCCCCGGTTG
>JBFJVD010000104.1:0-9887 GCA_041624375.1 Anaerolineales bacterium | reverse complement strand
TTGTATGGCCCTCCCACGGATTTGCCCTGGGGCATCTTCATTCGTCCCGAAAACCGGCTCACGGGCTTCGAAGCTTTTGAGACTTTCCATCCACTGTTTATCTATGAAGCGATCTGGAACCTGGCGACGGCGGGAGTCATCCTCTGGGCGTGGCGACGATACGGGGACCGGCTCAAGAGCGGAGACATGTTCCTCATCTACCTGGTCGGGTATCCGCTCGGCCGCTTCCTGCTCGAATTCCTGCGGATCGACTACGTGCCGGCGTTTGGTCTCAATCTAAATCAGGCTTTGATGCTGGTGGTGGCGTTGGCCAGCGCAGCAGGGCTTTACTACCGCCATCGGATGGCACCGTCTCGTCGTCCCACCGGCGCAAGATCGCGTCGCTAGCTCACTGGGCTTCCTGAGACGGCCGGGCACCGCCCGGCCGTTTTTTTATTGGCTTGGGTCCGGACGCATAGGAGCGTGCGGCGATTGAACGACCCATGTCAAACTGCTATAATGCGCCAACTTGGCATGAAGACCATGATCGAGACCGAGCGCCTGACCAAGCGTTTCGGCGAATTGACCGCAGTGGAGGACGTCTCCCTGCGGGTCGCTGAAGGCGAAGTCCTTGCGCTCTTGGGTCCCAATGGGGCTGGGAAGACCACCACGATCCGGATGCTGGCTTCGATTTTGCAGCCCAGCAGCGGTCGTGCCTGGATTGCAGGGTACGATGTTGCTGCCCAGCCGGAAGCGGTGCGCCGCTCGGTCGGGGTGTTGAACGAGCATCATGGGCTCTACATGCGCATGAATGCGCTCGACTACCTGCGCTTCTTCGGCCAGGTCTACGCCATCCCCGCCGGCCCTCTCGACCGCCGCATCCATGAATTGGCGGAATTCTATGGTATCGCTGACGCCCTCCACCGCCGGCTCGGGGAGTACTCCAAGGGGATGCGGCAAAAGCTTGCCCTGGTTCGGACTCTCCTGCATGAGCCACCAGTCTTGCTCCTCGACGAACCCACTTCCGCCATGGACCCCGAGAGCGCTCGGCTCGTGCGGGGGAGTATCCGCCAGATCCGCGGTGGGAGGCGCGCGATCATCATCTGCACGCATAACCTGCCAGAAGCCGAAGAGCTGGCCGATCGGATCGCGATCATCCGCGAAGGCAAGATCGTTGCCTTTGGGTCTGTCCCAGAATTGAAGCAGGCGCTGCTCGGCGATCCCATCATGGAGCTCCGCCTGGCGCAGTCGCTCAATGGCGTGATCGACTCGCTCCCCAGCGGTGCCGAGCCTCTGGATACCGGCGACAGGTGGTTGCGCTACCGCGCGCGCAACCCGCAAGAAGTCAACCCGCTCGTGCTGCGAATGCTTGCCGATCGCGGCATCCCCGTCGTCACTCTTTCCGAAATCACCCGTAGCCTCGAGGAAGTGTACCTTCAGGTTGTTGCCGGACGGCGCAGTTCAGTGGTGGAGCCGGATGAACGCTGAACGCAGCGGCCTTACGCTCAGGGCGGGCGCGCTCCTCGTCGCGAGGCGCGAGATCAAGGACCAATTGCGCGATTGGCGCATTCTCACGCCCGTCATCTTGCTGACCTTGTTCTTCCCGGTCTTGATGAACTTTACCGCCGGCCAGGCCGTCGCCTTCGTCGGCCGCTATGGGGCGGATATTATCGCCGAGCGCTTGATCCCCTTTCTGCTCATGATCGTGGGCTTCTTTCCGATTTCGGTTTCGCTGGTGATCGCGCTCGAGACGTTTGCCGGTGAGCGCGAGCGGCTGTCGCTCGAGACGCTCCTGGCAACTCCGCTCTCGGACAGCCAGGTGTACTTCGGCAAGGTACTTGCCTCGCTGGTCGTCCCGTTGAGTGCGGCGTACCTGGGGATCGGCGTGTACCTCTCGGGCCTGGCGCTGCGTATCGGCTGGACGCCCCCGCTGGAACTCCTGCTGCAGGTGCTGCTCCTTACGGCCGCGCAGGCGGCCGTCATGATTTGTGCTGCCGTGGTGATCTCCTCGCAAACCACATCGGTTCGCGCGGCAAATCTGCTGGCTTCCTTTATCATCGTGCCCGTTTCGCAACTGATCATTGGTGAGAGCTTGATCATGTTCTGGGGCCGGTACAGCGTCCTATGGTGGATCGTGCTCGGTTTGATGGTCGTCGCCGTCCTGCTGGGACGGATGGGGCTGCATCTCTTCAATCGTGAAGAGCTGCTTGGCCGGGAAGTCGACATGCTTGATCTGCGCTGGGCCTGGCGCACCTTCCGTGCTGCATTTCTGCGCGGCGCAAGGACGCCGCAAGAGTGGCTCCAGGACACCCTGACCGATTCGCTGCGGTCGCTGGGGATGCCCATCCTGCTGATGATCGTCGCCCTGATCGCGGCCTATATGATCGGTTACGGGCTTGCTGCCCGCTTCACGATCCCGGCCGATCTCATCGAGCTCAGCCGGCTTGATGGCAGCTTGCTGGAGGATCAGTTAAGGGCCTTTGGGCTTTACTCGACGCGCGGCGTGTTGTGGATCTTCTTCAACAATCTACGCGCAATCCTGCTGGCGACCGCCTTCGGCGTGCTATCGTTCGGCGTGCTCGGCGTTATCTTGCTGATGGCGCCAATCGGGATCCTAGGCTATCTTGCTGGGAATATCGCGCTATCAGGTCAGAGCGCGGGGCGCTTCATGGCAGCATTGGTTGCTCCACATGCATTGGTCGAGATCCCGGCCGCGATACTTGGCGGCGCGTTGATCCTTCACATCGGCCTGGCGATTGTTAGCCCTCCGAGCGGCCGGTCGTTGGGCGAGAGCTGGCTGATGGCGCTGGCAGACTGGGCCCGGCTGAGCCTGGTGCTGGTTCTGCCGATGCTGGCGCTGGCTGCCGCGCTCGAAATCTTTATCACGCCACGGGTGGCAGTCATGCTCCTGACGGGGTCGTGAGGCGGTGGCCAAGATTATCGTCCTCGGAACAGCCAATGCCATTCCCGATGCGGACCACGAGAACACTCATCTGGCGGTCATCGGGAAACACGAGGTGGTACTGATCGATTGCGTCGGCAGTCCCACCGTCCGTCTCGCGCAAGCTGGCATCGAACTCGATTCAATTACGGAGCTGATCCTTACGCATTTCCACCCGGACCATGTGTCGGGCGTCCCCCTGCTGCTGATGAACATGTGGCTGCTCGGGCGTCAAAAACCGCTGCGTATCTATGGCCTGCACCATTGCCTCGAACGTGTCGAAGACATGATGGGCTTCTATCACTGGGAGGACTGGCCGAATTTCTTCCCGGTCGCCTTCCATCGGCTGCCGGAACGGGATCATGTTCAGGTGCTTGAAAATGAGGAGTTTCGCATCTTCTCCTCCCCGGTACGGCACCTCATCCCGACTATCGGCTTGCGCATCGAACGCCTGAGCGGCGACGGGGCCATCGCCTACTCGAGCGACACAGAACCTTGCGCCGCAGTCGTCGACCTGGCAAGCGGCGCGAGTGTGCTCATTCACGAAGCAGCTGGCGGCGGAATGGGTCATTCCACGCCGCATCAGGCTGGCGGCATCGCCCGTCAGGCGGAGGTTGGGAAGCTGCTTCTCATTCATTACCCGACTCTCGATTCGCTTGCACAGCGTTGGCTCACAGAGGCGCGCCAGGCCTTTCCAGGCGAGGTCGAACTCGCGGTCGACTTTATGGAGATTGACCTCTAGGCACACAGGCAGTACTCGGCCGGCCTGTTCCTCGCGTCCAATGCTCCTATGATAAAATGCTCACAATCCACAGGGACTTGCCCAAGGGCTCGGCTTCGAGCTTTGGCCGGGAGGCGGACTACGCGTGTCTCGCTGGCCAGCGAGGAGCGGTGCCTCGTCGGCCTTTGGGCATCGGTCTTCGGTCCGACGGTTGAGTTCCGTCCACTGCTTTGGCAGGACAATTGCGGGCGCTCAGAGAGGTACGGTCTGGGCGCGCCACTCACAACCAGGGCGGCTGCAGGCCGATTCCATAGAGTCCTCGAGGACGAGATTGCCGACGTCACCATCGTGTTCATGAAACTCACCCACCTCATCACGCAGGGCAAGCCAGCATGCAATCCATCCTGATTGTTGATGACGATCAGACGATGACATCGCTCCTTTCGACCCTGCTCGAGATGGATGGCTATCAGGTGAAGCAGGCAGGAGGCGCGGACGAGGTTTGGTCACAGCTCCGCTCCGACCCCCCTGATCTTGTCCTCATGGACGTATTCCTGTCCGACGCTGACGGCCTTGAGATCTTGGGAAAGATCCGCGCCGACTGGCCGGCTGATAAGCTTCCGGTCATCATGTCGTCGGGCATGGACTTTTCAGAGCAGTGCAAGGCGGCCCAGGCCAACGACTTCCTCCTCAAGCCGTACGCGCCCGAGCAGCTGACAGAAATGATTCGCAGAAATCTCTCCGGGGACGGCGACGAGCGTCCACCGGCGAACGAATAGGAGACCTCACAAGGAAGTGGCACGAAGAAGCAACAGGAATTCAGGCCGGCAATGGTACTCAATGGACCTGCATCTGCATACGCCGGCATCCAGCGACTATCAGGAACCGAATATTACCCACCTCGACATTTTGCGCCGTGCGGAGGCGCGCGGGCTGAATATCATCGCGTTCACGGATCACAACACCGTGGCCGGCTACCGCAAGATGCGTGAGGAAGTCGGGCAGCTGGAGCTGCTCGAAGGGCTCGACCGTCTCACGGGCGAGGAGGGTCACCGACTTGCCGAATACCGGCGGTTGTTTGAGAAGATCCTCGTCCTGCCAGGATTTGAATTTACGGCGACGTTCGGCTTCCATATCCTCGGGATCTTCTCCCCAGCAACGTCCGTTCGCGAGATCGAACATATCCTGCTCGATCTCCAAATTCCTTCCGAAGATTTGGACAAGGGCTCGCAAACGGTCGGCGCTTCCAGTGATGTGCTGACCGCCTACGCCGCGATCGATGCCGCCGGCGGACTTGCGATCGCCGCACATGCCAACTCCAGCAACGGCGTTGCCATGCGCGGGTTCCCCTTCGGGGGACAGACGAAAATCGCCTATACCCAGGATCCTCATTTGCACGCCCTCGAAGTGACCGACCTGGGAAAGAAGGGGCGGCATTCGACCGCTGGTTTCTTCAATGGAACCAAACCCGAGTATCCACGGCGCATGCACTGCATCCAGGGTTCGGACGCACACCGACTGGCACTGGATCCCAGCAACAGGAAGAACCTCGGCGTGGGGGATCGGACTACGGAAGTCCTCCTGGCCGAAGTCTCCTTCGAGGCCCTGAAGGAGCTGTTCACGAGCAATGACTTTGCCCGCACGCGCCCTCACTGGCCCAGCTCCGAGGAAGCCTCAGATTTTGTGCAGCAGGCCCGCGAGGAAGGTCCCAGCATCGTGCAGGACTTCCACGAAAGCATGACCGTTCGCGGGGGGCGGCTCTATGCGATCATCGCCGATGTCTGCGCCTTCGCCAATACCAATGGGGGAACGCTCTTCATCGGCGTGAACGCCGATGCAAGCAAGCCTCCGTCGGGCATCAACAGCCCCAAGGATGCCACCCGGCGTCTCAAAGAGGAGATCTCGAAGCGGATCAGTCCACCGCTTTCCGTGGATTTCGAATCACAAGAGAGCCGCGGAAAGACCGTGCTGCGCATCCTGGTGCCGCACGGTGAGGACCCTCCATACGCCGTCGATGACAACAAGGTCTACGTGCGGGATGAAATGGATACCGGACTGGCGGTGCGCGATGAGATTGTCCAGCTTGTCCGGCGAGGGCATGTTGCCGAGCCGGAGCCAGTCGTCGCCGACGCCGACGCCGAAGAGGACGAGCGAGTCCGGCCGCCCAAGACCGGGGTCGAAGTCGTCGATGTGGAAGAGCGGGACGGGACCCAGTACTACACGCTGCGGGACCTGCGCAATGGAAATGTCGTCAAGAACGTCACGCAGAAATCGGCCCGCCGACTCTGGCATTATGCCATCACCGAATACAAACAGCTGCCGGCAGACAAGCAGCGCTCCTCGATCCAATGGTCGGGTGATCTGGGGCTGCTCAAAGAGCAGCGGCGGGGAAAGCGCAAGCGATATGACTTCGCGCAGCGCACACCGGATGGAATCCGGTTCTATTATGGTGTCACCGAGGACGGCATCCACGGCGACTGGAAGCGGATGGTCAACGGTGACGAGTAGCGTAGCCGATACCCGGCCTATGCTTGGCCGATCTCCCATCAGTCGGGAAGAATGAACGATGCACGACCTGCGGAAGCGCAGGTCGTCATCATCTTCGGGGATGCGCCAGCCTGAAAACCTGCTGATCCGCACGTTCGAACCGGCGAAGGATTACCTCGCGGTGCGGGCCCTCTGGGAACATGCGGGTCCCGGTGTTCAGCTTTCTGCCTCGGATTCGCCCACGGAACTCAGCAAGAAGCTTGCCCGCGACCCCGAGCTCTTTCTCGTTGCGCAGTGGGAGGCACGTCTGGTCGGAACGGTGATCGGCGGTTTTGACGGACGGCGTGGGCTGGTGTATCACCTCGCCGTGGAGCAGCCCATGCGCCGGCAGGGCATCGGCCGAGCCCTGATGCGGGAACTCGAGAAGCGATTGGGCGCACTCGGTTGCCGGAAATGCTATTTGCTTCTCACCCGCGACAACCCGGACGCGCTCGCTTTCTACCAGGATGAAGGTTGGGAGATCATGGACCTGCATGTCATGGGGAAGCATATCGAATGAGGGTCGGCGTGCTCACCCTCTCCGACCGGGCCGCCGTGGGGGAAAGGGAGGACCTTTCGGGTCCGGCAGTCAGACAGCGGGTCGAGCAGGAAGGCTGGCAGGTCGTCCGCACCCGCGTGCTTCCCGATAATCAACCTGAGATAGAAGCCACCCTGACCGAATGGGCGGATTCGGGCGAGCTCGATCTGATCCTAACCACCGGCGGCACAGGCATGGCGCCGCGGGACCGTACACCGGAGGCCACATTGGCGGTCGCCGACCGGATTGCACCGGGGCTCGCCGAGGCGATGCGAGCCGCGAGCCTTCATGTAACGCCGCATGCCATGCTCTCACGGAGCGTGGCTGCTATGCGCGGCCAGGTCCTGATCGTAAACCTGCCTGGGAGCCCCAAAGGGGCCATCGAGAACCTGTCTGTGATCCTCCCAGCGTTATCCCACGCCGTCCGCCTCCTGAGGGATGACACGGACTCAGACTCCGGCCATCACCCACCGCGCAAGAGTGTGAAGGCATGAGATCACAAGGGAGGTCGGGATGAGAGCGAGATCCTCCTACCGCTGGTTCGTTGTCGCCGTCTTCTTCTTCTTTATGCTCCTGCACCAATCCGACAAGCTTCTAATCGCCCCACTCACAACGCCCATTATGGACACCTTCGGGATTAATGAGGTCCAGATGGGGGCCGTCTTCACCAGCGCGCTGGTGGTCGGGGCGGTGATGTATCCCCTCTGGGGATATCTTTACGATCGCTACACGCGGCCGAGGCTGCTCGCCCTCGCTTCGCTGATCTGGGGCTCGACGACCTGGCTGAGCGCGATCGCGCCTTCCTTTCGAACATTTCTGTTGACCCGAGCCTCCACGGGCATCGACGACTCAAGCTACCCCGGCCTATACAGCCTCGTCGCCGACTACTTCGGGCCGGAGATGCGCGGCAAGGTTTATGGCTTGCTCCAGCTATCACAGCCCCTTGGCTATATGGCGGGCCTCATCCTGGCGACGGTCTTGAGCGGCGTGGTCGGCTGGCGAGGGGTGTTCTACATCACGGGTACCCTTGGTGTCCTGCTGGCGGTGGTCATCTTCCTCGGCGTCCGCGATGCACCGCGCGGCCAGTCGGAGCCGGAGCTGGCCGAGCTGGAGCAGGTTGGGGTCTACCGGTTCAATCGGCAGGCGGCGCTTGGCCTCTTCCGCAAGCCCAGCCTCCTCTTTCTGTTTGGCCAGGGTTTTGTGGGTGTCTTTCCCTGGAACGTGATCACCTTCTGGTTCTTCCGTTATCTTGAGACTGAGCGAGGCTACAGCCAGCAGAGCGTTCTCATCACCATGGCGATCGCCGTGCTGATCCTGGCCAGTGGCTACTTCGTGGGCGGTCTGGTCGGCGATCTGTTCTTCAAGCGACTGGCGCGCGGACGTCTGTTGGTGGCCATGGTCTCGGTCCTGGTCGGCGCCGTTCTCCTGACGCTGACTCTGAATGTGCCGATCGAGAACCAGGGCCAGTTTCTGGCCTTGCTGAGCCTGACGGCGCTGTTTATCCCCTTTGCCTCCCCCAACGTTATCTCAACTGTCTACGACATCACACTCCCCGAGGTGCGCAGCACAGCGCTTTCCGTGCAGTACTTCATTGAGAATGGCGGGGCGGCTGCCGCGCCGCTGCTGGCTGGGGTGATCGCCGTGCGTGCCTCGCTGGGAGATGCCATTTTGCAGATCTCTGTCGGCGCCTGGGTGCTTGGCTCACTCCTGCTCGCCGGTGCAGCCTACTTCGTTCCTCGAGACATGCAGGTGCTGCGCCAGCAGCTGGGTGAACGGGCAAGCGCTGAACGCTTGCAGCCCTCGCCGACTCCGGCCGCGCCGGGCAGCTGAGGCGATCCGCCCGGCGAGGTGAGCTTGCTGGAATCCCCCGAAAGCGCCTCGCCCATCCTGACCCGCGCCGTCGCGGCGGCGTTGGCCGGAGAGCCCTTCGACCCCTTCCGGTTCCGGTGGTGGGAGAAAGCCGGGCTTTCCCTGCTGGCAGCTCTCCCGGCTGCGCTCAGAGGCCGGGTGATCGCGGGGCAGATCCGCCGGTCGGCAATCGATCCAGCCTTGGCTGGAAGGGTGGATGCGTCCGCGCTGGCTGCGGCACGGCTGGCCGACTATGCGCGCACCCCTGGCCCGTTCGAGGCGATCCTCATCGGCCCCCCGCTTGGTGGCGCGGCGGCGCATCTCGGCGCCGTCCTGGCGGCTCCTTTCCTGCCCCAGGGCTTTATCCTTTCATTCGCCGGGGGCAGCGAGGATGATTCGGTGGCGGCGCACGTTCGGCGGGCACGTGGCCTTGCCATTACGATCCGCGACAACAATCCTGGAGTTCTAGTTCTCAGTCACTTCGACCCGGTGCACGATGGTTGGCTGACGCGGCAAGTGACCCATGTCCGCCTCAAGCTGCTTGGCTTGCCAGAGGCCTATCGGCGTTTCCTGCGGGGGCGGCTGCGGCCCGGGGGATCGATCCTCTACCTCGACTGCCTCGCCCAATGGGAGCAGTACGAGCTTGAGCAGCGCTATCGGGTGCAGATCGGCGGGTGGGGGGATATCTCTGCGGAAGAATTTCGTCAGGGGAGCCCTCGGCTGGATACCTACCTGGCAGCCAAGCGCTCAACCCACCGCGGTGGTTGGGCGCTGGAGGACCGGGTACCCTCCTGGCTGCCCGAATCGGAGTGGGGCAGCGAGCCGGGCCTGGATACGGCCCTTGAAGGATTCGCGAAAACCGAAGGGTACCATTTCTCGCGGCTGCGTTTTACGGAGCCGACGGATGTCTCGCGGCTGGCCTTTGAGGCGCATCGTCGTCGCTATCAGCGGAGCGGCATTGAACCGCTGGGGACAGTTGTGGAAATGTTCACCCAGTACGATCCCTCCGCGGCCCTCGCGGGAGGGCTGCTGCCAATCTGGCTGGTTTTCAACGACACGGGGAGCCTAGAATTCCTGCGAGCGATGAAGGTCCACTTCCCACCAGATAAGCCGGTCTTCTTCTCTCCATTGGCTACCTTCTCTCGACCGCCGGATATGGCCCGCTGGGGCGAATGGATGACGGTGTTGGGTGATGTCGAGCTCAATCTGATCGGCGCGCGGGCCTCACACTACCCGGAAGATCCGGCTGCACTTTGGAGCTGGCCAAGAAGCCTGCACAGCTGGGCCCGGGAACACCGCGTTTCGAGCACGCCCCTGGCGGCGCAGGATCTCAT
>JBFJVD010000103.1:0-9906 GCA_041624375.1 Anaerolineales bacterium | reverse complement strand
TGGTGAACTCGAAACGTCCATCCTCGCTGGTGAGGGTGGCCTTCAGGTCGGCTGCGGGGCAGGCGCCGGCGCCGAGGCGCACGAGCACGCCGCCCAGTCCAGGCTCGCCGGCTTCGAGTACGCCGTTCGCCTGGTAGCCGCCGCCCAGCGGCACACAGCCGGCCGGGGCGGTCGAAGGCGCCGGCTCGCCATCGCGCCCGGAGACGCACAGGTCGTGCCAGACGACTCCGCTGATGGAAGCCAGCGGGCTCTCGGTGGGCGTTTGCACAATGGGAGTGTCGCCGCCCGGCCCGTTCCCAGGGAGCATCACCGAGAGAACGAACAGTCCGAAGATGGCCGCTGAGCCTGCCAGTGCCAGCCCCAGCGTGCCCAGTACGATCCATTGGGTGGTGCTTAGGTTGAGGTGCTTCGTGCGTAGCATGGTAGCCTCCTGTATTTGTCTGGCTTCGGCCTGGTTGTTGTCGTGGACCGAAGCCCTGAAAGTCTTGAGTCCAATGTCTGATGTTCGGCCTTACTCAGCGCAGGTCCCAGGCGGTGAGTTCCTCCACCTGCACGGTCAGTCCGGGAGTCCGCACCGCACCGACGAACAGCCCGAAGCGGTCGCCATCGTCGTACGTGAGCGGCACCTGGGTGAGGAACTGACCGTTGGCGAAGAGCGAGACCGCGCCCGGTTCAACCTGAATGCCGATGCGGTTCATCTGGTGCGCGCCGGCTCGCAGCGCGTCCGTAGAGGTCCAGGCAAGGATCTCTTGCGATCGCTCTCCATCCCAGCGGCGCAGGCCGTAGCGTCCATCGCAGCTGATGCCGAAGAGCGTGCCGGTGTAGCCCAGATCCGTCTTGCCGGCGTTGAACATCACGCCGTAGCGATCGAGACCCGAGCAGTCGCCCATGACGGCCTCAAGCTCGAGGTAGTAACGCGAGGCGGTGGGCCAGGTGAGCAGCCAGCCATCCCAGTGGTCGGCGTTCAGCGCGGTCATCTCCAAACGGCCATCGCGCACCTTGAAGCGAACGTGCTTATCCTCATAGAGCGCCCAGTTGGCGCCGCTGGTGAACGAATCGTAGAAGGCCTGCTCACCAAGCTGCGGCTGCCGATCGGGAACAAGTGTGGCGGTCGGTGCGGGAGTCGGCGGTTCTGCGCTGGGGATCGGAGATGGGGGCGGCTGGGCAATCCAGCCAAAGTCGAGCCCCACCAGCGCCTGGTCGCCAACAAGGCGGACGCTGTGGCCGGCGACCCCACTGCCGACCACCGGTTCGATCCAGGCGCCCGGCTGCAGGGACACGCTGTGGCGCGTATCATGCAGGTCGACCGAGACACAGTAGTCCCCCGCCGGCAGCTGATTGAAGATGTAGCCGCCGTCCGGACCGGATTGGGTGATGGCAAACTCGGTCGCCGGACAGCTTCCGGCACCCAGCCGAACCATCGCACCCAGCAGCCCGTACTTCCCGTCGATGGCCTGGCCGTTCTCGCCACAGCCGGTCACGGCTGCGCAGTTCGCCGCCCAGACCCGGCCTTCAATCGAGCCCAATCGCGCGCCGCCCGGCGGCCCCGGGTCGATGGGCGGTATGTTGCCCAGGAACAGAGTCCGCAAGAGGATGCCACCCAGGGGCAGCAGCAAGATGGCCGCCGCAGCGACCAGGAAGAAGCTGACCATCAGCCAATTCGAGCGCATCATGTTTCGCACGGTGATCCTCCGCATCGGAAACGTCCGGAGGAGCGGCCCTCACGAGAGGGCGCGCTCCTCACGGACGGAGTTTCTGAGGACAGGGCGCTGGCAATTCGCACTCGGCGCCCGCCTGACGGGGCGGCTTGCTTCGCTGCGCAGTCGAGCCTGCGCCGCCTGGCGTGCCAGGTGTTCCATTGAGCGGGTTTCCTGCAGCAGCTCTTCGGCCGCCTCGTCGCCCGGCAGCCGGGTCGACAGCACGTCACGGATCCAGGCAAGCAGAAGGACTGAAAGCAGGGTTCCTGTCGCCAACTCGATGAAATCTGCGGCTTGAGACATGGTTTGATGTGCCTCCATGCACTGGAGCTATCAAACCATCTGGCGGGGCAGAATGCATCGGTTCTTCGATGGGTTGGCGTGCGGCGGAGTGCCAGAAATCGGACTCGGATATGCGGCCGAGCGCCTACGTCAAATGTCGTAATTGCTGCGTGTCCGGCAGTCCTCCTCTTGACAGGCGGCGCGGAAACCGACATAATTGTCGTGACATTTCGTGATGGTCAGACTGGGGCCTTGTCCAGGAGGAGAAGATGGTCGGTCGCCCTGCGTGGACCTTCATCACCAACCACGGTGCCGTCTTGGCGTTGATCGGCCGGCGCAGTCAGATCACCGCCCGTGAGATTGCAGCCCAACTCGGGATCACCGAACGAACCGTCCAGCGTATCATCCGCGATCTGGCCGACAGCGGGTACATCATGCGGAGCAGGGTGGGGCGTGTCAACCGCTACGAGGTTGACGAGCGCCGCCCGCTGCGCCGGTCCGATCAGCCAGACGTGCTTGTTGCCGATCTGCTGCATATCCTCAATCCAAAGCACTAAGCGCGAGGGGCTGAAAGCCCAGTCCCCAGGGAGCCCGATCCATGCCTTTGGTGCCGAAGGCGGATCCGCCATCCAACATCGTTCCATCCCGCGTCCAAACGGCTGCCCGATCTGAGGCGGTTCTGTCCTGGCTGGCAGAGCCGCTGAACCGGCTCGGACGCCACCTCGAGCATCCTTCCTATGGCGCCGCCCTCGGTGCATTCCTTTCACTTCTGATCCTGTTTCCGCTGCTCTGGCTCTCCGACGGCTGGTATCAGCGGCAGCTGCTGGCTCGCGCCCGTTCTGAGGCCCACGTGGAAGTCTCCCTGCGGGCCAATGCGCTCGACTCGGCGATCAACCGGCATCTGGCGCACATTCAGGGGTTGGCCTCCTTTGTGCGCGCCGATGCGGACATGCCGGCATTTGATGCCCGCTTCAGCCGCTACGCCGATGAGCTCCTGGTCGGCGCCGACGGCGTGCTCGCCATCCTCGCCGCCCCCGGTGGGCGCATCGCCCACGTCCATCCAGCGTGGCAGGCAGGTTCCTTCTTGGGATACGACCTGATCCGGGATTGGCGCCAGGTCCCGGAAGCCAGTCGGTCGAGCGGTGTCCGCCAGCACGTGTTCGGACCCACTCGTTATCCACAAGGCGCCTGGAGCCTTGTGCTTCAGGAAGAGGTCCTCGATGAGCGCGGCCGGTACTGGGGCCATGTCAGCCTGCTGCTTGATGTGCAAACCCTGCTTCAAGAAGCGGATCTCACCGTGACAGCTGGCGATCTCACTTTCGCCATTCGGAATGACTCCGGCGGTGTCATCTACGGCACCTCATCCGTTCTGGGCGAGAACCCGGTGATCTCCCGTATTCCGATCCCTGGGGGCTACTGGGACCTGCTCGCGGCCCCCGAGGGCAGCTGGATGACGGTCATCCGGGAGCCGCTCATGGTCTTCCGCAGCGCTGGCCTGATCATCATCGGTCTGCTGATCGGCCTGACCTACCTCGCCATCGAGCGCCAGACTCGGCTGATGCGGCTCGTGGCCGATCGGACCCACGAACTGTCCCAGACGAACAAACGCCTCGAACGGGATCTCCATGAGCGAAAACGGATCGAGGCTGCGCTCCGCGAACGGGAGGAGCAGGCGCGCAGCATCTTCGAATCGGTTACCGACGGATTGTTTATCAACGACCTGGACGGGCGCCTGGTGGATTTCAATCCTGCGGCCGCGCACATGCACGGCTACTCCGTCGAGGAGTTTCGCCAGCTTCAACCGCCGCAGTTTATCCATCCCGACTCCATACCGTTGTTTGAGCAGTACATGGACGCCATTCGTGCTGGAAATCAGTTCCGGACGCGCGCCGTAGATCTTCGGAAGGACGGAACCCCCTTCCATATCGACGTGTTTGGCACGCCCTTCACATACCGCGGCCGTCCCGCCACGCTGGCGGTCGTCCGCGATGTCACTGAGGAGGTCGAGGCGTTCCGGCTGCTGGAGGCTCGGGTGCGGGAGCGCACGCAGGAGCTCACCACCCTGCTTGACCTGGGGCGCAACCTGGCGGCCACGCACGAAGTGGAGCCGCTGTTTGGACAGATCCTGGATCAGCTGCGAGTCGTGGTCACCTATACCGGCGCCGCCATCTCCGAGCTGGAAGAGGACTCACTGGTCGTCAAAGATTACCGCGGCCCGCTGCCGCGCGAGATAATCGTTGCGCGACGCTTCTCCACCCGCTACGCAGTCGATCATCGTATTGTGCACTCGCATGAGCCGGTTTTGATCGATGACGTCCACGGTGACTCGGAGCTGGCCGTGGCCTTCCGAGCCGCCTTGGGGGAAGAGTTCACCGAGCTCGCCGACGGGGTCCGCTCCTGGCTCGGGGTTCCGTTGATTGTCAAGGACCAGGTCATCGGCATGCTGGCACTCGATCATGTTGAGCCGAATTACTACACCGAAAGCCACGCCGAGCTGGCGATAGGGTTCGCCAACCAGGTGGCGGTGGCGATCGAGAATACCCGGCTGCTGGACGCCGAACAGGTGCGGCGGCGACAGGCCGACACACTCTTGCAGGTAGCCTCCGTGGTCGCTTCGACGCTGGAACTCGAGGAGGTCTTGTATCGGATCCTGGATCAGCTTCGCCAGGTGGTCCACTACGACAGCGGCTCGGTGCAGCTTCTGCGAGCGGACGAGAAACGGGTTGAGGTCGTTGCCGGCCGGCATTATCAGAACCTGGACCGATTCATCGGCATGAGTTTTCCGCTCAATGACGAACACCCGAACAAGCTGGTGATCGAGTACGCCCGCCCGCTCAATCTGGTCGACGCGCCCGAGGCCTATGAGACCTTCCGCGAAACCAAGTACGCACACATCCGCGGTTGGCTCGGGGTTCCGCTGCGGATTCAAGATCGGGTGGTGGGCATGATCACGCTGGACCGCTGGCAGCCTGGTGGGTTCACGCCGGAGGAGATCAAACTGGCCTCCGCCTTCGCCGACCTGGCTGCGCTGGCCATGGAGAACGCTCGACTCTACGAGCGAGCGCACGAGCTGGCGGCGGCCGAAGAGCGCAACCGCCTGGCGCGCGATCTCCACGACTCAGCCTCTCAGTCGCTCTACAGTCTGACGCTCTTCGCCGAGGCCGCCCGGCGCGCCGCCCAGGCTGGCGAACTGTCTCAGGTTGACAGCCACCTGGTTCGCGTCCGCGAGACGGCTCAACAGTCACTGCGGGAGATGCGCCTGCTCGTGCATCAGCTGCGCGCCCCGGTGCTGGAAGAACTCGGCCTGACTGGCGCCCTGCAGCAGCGGCTGGATGCGGTAGAGAAGCGATCGGGCGTCCAGGCGGAACTGGCCTCAATCGGCGATCAGCCACTACCGCCAACGGTTGAGGATGCCTTGTTCGGAATTGCGCAGGAAGCCCTCAACAACGCACTCAAACATGCAGCAGCCACCCGCGTCTGGGTTCGTGTGGTGCGGGGCACGCGCTTCGCGGAACTTGAAGTCGGCGACGACGGCCGGGGCTTCGACCCAGACAAGGCGGATTTGTCCGGGGGCGCTGGACTGGTCAACATGCAGGAACGAGCTCAGCAGCTTGAGGGTCGCCTCCAGCTTCTGTCACATCCTGAAGGCGGAACCGTCATTCGGGTGCGGATCCCCCTTCTTAAGCGCATCGAACCGTCACTGTCAGAGGAGTCAACGCTATGGATCAAACCATCCGTCTTTTGATATGTGACGATCATGCGATCGTCCGAGAAGGTCTCATGGCTCTGGCAGCCACAGAGGCCGATCTGAAAGTCGTGGGCGATGCCCCGGATGGGCTTGAAGCTGTGCGCATGGCGCGTGAGCTGAAACCCGATGTCATTCTGCTCGATCTGGAGATGCCGCGCATGGGCGGGCTCGAAGCGCTGCGCGTCATCATCGAAGAGCAACCGGAGGCGAAGGTCTTGATCCTGACCACCTTCGGCGAGCCTGAGAAGGTCTTCCCGGCGATTCGCTCGGGCGCGCTTGGCTATCTGCTCAAGGACTCTTCGGCGGAAGATCTGGTGCAGGCCGTGCGAATGGTTGCCCGTGGCGAGACCTCTCTGCACCCGGCGATCGCCCGCATGGTAATCCAGGCGCTCAGCCAGCCGGAGGGGGGGCAGGGCAACCGGCCGGATGGTTTGACCGAACGCGAGCAGGAGATTCTGAGTCGGCTCGCCGAAGGTCTCTCCAACCAGGAGATCGCCGACCAGCTGGTGATCAGCGAGCGTACGGTGCGCACCCACGTCAGCAATATCCTCTCGAAGTTGCACCTCGAGAACCGGACGCAAGCGGCGCTCTACGCGGTTCGCCAGGGGCTGACCCAGCCTCGATCGAGCTGAGCCTGCTGTATCTGTGACCTCGGTCAATTGACGCAGGCGCATCGCGACAGACGCCCAGCGCAAGTCCGGTCAGCCGGTCGATGTGCGGGCAGCCGGACTGTGGTTTCATGGTCTCAGAACTGAGAGAGAGCGGCACGGAGCGAAAGGTGCCTGGAGGGATCAGATCATGTTGATCACACCCGTTGTCGTCCACGAAGTCGCCATCTCGCGCATGCAGGACATCCTGCGCAACCTTGAAGAGCAGCGTCTGATCTACGAAGCCAAGCAGGCTGCGATCCGGGCGGGCCAGAGCTCCGACGAGGCGTCGAAAGCGGCACGGTCGGGGCCGGAGATGAAGGGCTCCGCCTCGTCCCTGAACTGACCGCCAGCGTGCGCAAGAGCTGTCCGCCCTTGCGGGGAGGGCGGTAGGCTTCGCAGACTCCGGGCCGTCGCAATAGGCGACGGCCCGGTCGCGTGAAAGCGGAACCAGCCGGTAGAGATGAGCTGGACTTACCGAAGGGTGGCCCGGAAGAACGCGATGACTCGCTCCAGGAAGAGGCTTTCGCCGTCGCCGAAGAAAGTGTGCGGCTGTTCCGGGTAGTTGAAGCACTCGACCGGCTTTGCCAGCGCCACCAGGCGTTCGCAAAGGTCGGCCGACCACGCCGGTGGGACTGTGCCGTCATCCTCACCGTGGTGGATACTCACGGCGGCTTCGATCTGCGTGAGATGGTAGATCGGGGAAATGCGTTCGAGCGCATCCTGCGGGGTGTTGAGCTCCTCCCAGCCGGTGCGTCCCTCCGTCCATTCCAGAATCTTCTCGTAATTTGCTCGTTCGTCGCCACTCATCGAGCCGTACAGCACGGCTGCATCGATATGTTTGCCGGCGTCGACGGTGATGGCTCGCAGGGCGATCCCGCCGCCCATGCTGTGGCCCAGCAAACCGATGGCATCCGCCTGCGCCTTTTCGAACGGCCCCGGACGGCCGGCATTGGCGTGCAGCAGCGAGATCAGGTTGAGCACGTCGATGGCATAGCCGATGCGAAACGGGTTCGGCCCAACCGCGGACGGCGGGTGGTTGCGGTAGTTGGGATGCAAGACCAGGAAGCCGGCTTCGGCCAGCGCGTCGGCGTACACCCGTGTGTATGCCAGGGTCTGGTAGGCCCGCGGGTCGACATACCCGTGAAGAACGAGTACGACGGGGAAGGGCCCGTCGCCGAAGGGCACGTTGGCGAAGCCGTGAACGACGACCCCATCGCTTTCATATGTGAAGAAGAGGCGGGAGAAGGACGGTGTTCGCCAGCTGTCGTAGACCTCAACGGTTCCGCCGCCGTAGCTCCGGGCGGCGAGATCGCTGATCGTCAACCCGGCGTAGGCATCCGGGGTTGCGGTGCGCGCCGGCGTGACGGCGATCTGGCGGGTGGCGGTCACCGAGGGCAGCGGCGTCTCGGTGGTGGGGACGGGTGTTCGGCTGGCGGTGGTTGGAGGCGCGGCGGCTTCGGTCGGGCTGCAGGCTGCCATCAGCACCGCCAGCAGCAGCCCCAGCCGCCTCACCGGCACCCGGGTGGCTTCAAGCGGCTTCATGCCAGGCATTGTAACGTTCGCGAGGAGCTTCCGGGAAGCTCCCTAGGCTCTACGGCCAGGTCCCCATGACCTCCCGCAGGATGCTGAATTCGCCGATGTGGTAGGCATTATGGTCGGCGACGAGCAACACCTCCCGCAGGATGGTGTAGGCGGGCGCATGCTGAAGGGGAGCGAGGAAGTCCGTCTGCGGGTCGGCCACGATGGCGCGCAGCGCCGCCAGATCGGCGCGGAAGGCCTCGACAGTCCCCTCCCATGCGGCGGCATCTGCCATGGCGCTGCGCGCCGGCCAATAGCCTTCCGGCCAATTGGGTGATGCATGCTCGGGATCACGAACGAATTCAAGGATGTCCCGCTGGCTGATCCGCAGGTGTTCGAGCAGATGCCAGGGCGTATAGAGGACATTTGGCGGTCGTTCGTTCGCCCGCTCAACCGGGAACTCACGCACGGCGTCGTCGAATCCGATGTGCGCACCGCCACCATCAAGCAGCCAGAGCAGGTGGCTCCGCAGCGTGTTTTCCGGCATCTTCATGTCTCTGCCTCTCCTTCGTCGTCGAGTACGAGCACATAGCCCCGGTCTCCATCGACTCGCAGCCGCTGACCGCTGCGGATGGTCCGCGTGGCCTCGATGATCCCGACCACTGCCGGGATTCCGTACTCTCGCGCCACCACCGACCCATGGGTCATCAGGCCGCCGACCTCCATCACCAGCCCGGCGGCGTTTAGGAAGAGCGGCGTCCAGCCGGGATCGGTGAATGGCGCCACCAGGATCTCACCCGGCAGGAGCGCCTCTTGTTCCGGGTTGGTAATCACCCGCGCCACCCCTTCCACCATGCCTGCCGAGACGGGATTGCCGGCAAGTGCCCCGTCCGGCAGGCCGGCGGTGTCGTATTGCACGGTCACGATCTCACCCTCACTGGTGATCACCCGGGGAGGGATCACCTCGTGGAAGCGTCGCTCGGTTGCGCGTCGCTCGGCAATGACATTCTTCCAATCGCCCGCCGGCCGCTCGAGTGCTTCGATCGCTTCGTGGATTTCGAGGTACCAGATCTCTTCGGCGGCCTCGATCTGGCTGGTTGCTGCTAGCCGGGCGCCCGTTTCGAGAATCACCCGACGAACTTCATCGAGTGACTGAATGAGCAGGAATTTCGGATGCTCCCGGATGGCCATCAGGCTGCGAGCCACCCGGGCCATCCGCCCGACAAGCCGCGCCCGCAGGGGGCCAAGGATCCCATGGCGTGCCCGCTCTTGAAGCCGGCGGACCGCCGCCTGTCCCTCGGCGACCAGCCGCTGGTGGTGCGCCCGGTGCGCGCCTGACTCCGGACGAGCCAGGCTGCCGGCGATCACCTGCAGCAGGAGGCCGGGCGCATCCCGGTAGCGCGGCCGGCTGATGTCGATCTCGCTCGGCGCGCGCATGCCGTAGCGAGTGAGGAAGCGCTCGAAGGCCTCCAGGAAATCCTGGCCGCCTTCGACTTCCGCGAGGGCCGCAAGCGGCGTCCCGGGCGCGGCGCGCTGGACCGCCTCGGCCAGTGCGGGATGGCGGCGGGCGATATCGGCCAGGTCACCGACAGCCAGGTCCATCTCTGTGGTGACGTTGCCTTCAAGGCCGCGCAACAGCGCTTCGATGTCGGCGGGGTCGGCGCGGCCTTGCGTGAGGCGGACAACGAGCAGCCGGGCGATCACCCCGGCCAACAAGTAGGGCGGAATGTTCAAGGCCGCCTCGGTGAAGATCCGGACGACCTGAGCCCGCGCCGTTCTGAGGCGCGGCGCACCGGCGGGCGCGCGCTGGAGTTCGGCCCGAAGGTGATCCACATAGGCATCGGTGTGCTCGGTCAGTTCACGCGCCGCGTGTTGCGGCTGTCCCCGGAAGAGGTGCCGCAGGCCGCCCAGCAGAAATGGAAGCAGATAGCGAGCGAAGGATCGGGGGCTGGCGTGTGGCCCGCGACGGAACGCCTCGCGCTCGGCGACCTGCTGCACGGCCCAGGCAATC
>JBFJVD010000102.1:0-9937 GCA_041624375.1 Anaerolineales bacterium | reverse complement strand
CGTCGGGGTCGACGAGCTCGAAGATCGCCCGCGGCTGGGGCGGGTAGTAGGTGATGGTGTAGTCGGGGTGCTCGGGGTCGAACGGCCGGTTGCAGGCGAGCCCCATCAAGGTGTTGCCGTAGGTCGGCACGAAGTCGATTCCGGGGACGAGCTCCTCGCGGGCGAAGCGGTGGAACTGAGCGTTCATCTCGGTGCCGCCGCAGAAGATCCCGCTGATTCCGGCCTGGGTGAGCGAGACCTTCTCGCAGAGCGCCTCCAGCAGCTTCGGGGTGGTGAACAGGCAGCGCACCCCGTCGTGCCCGCGGAGCACCTTCAGGGCCTGGTCGATGACGTGGTCGCGGTACTCGACCATCTCGCGGTGACGCCCGTCGGCGAGCAGCTTGCTCACCCAGCGCGGATCGAGGTCCACGTGGAAGCAGGCGCCGCCGCGATGGTTGGCCAGGTGTTCGATCGAGAGGCGCAGCCGGCGCGGGCCCGTCGGGCCGAGCATCAGCCAGTCGGCGCCAAGGGGGAACGACTCCGGGTCCAGTCCACGGCTGAACGCCTCGTAGTCAATTTGGTAGTCTTCCCAATCGATGCGCTGCTTGGGGGGGCCGGTGGTGCCGCCGGTTTCAAAGACGTGGTAGGGCTGTCCTGCGTACGCCCGAGGGACCCAGTTTTGCAGTGGAGTCTCGCGCAGCCAATGATCTTCGAAGGGGCCAAAACGGCCCAGATCTCCAAATCCTTGGATCGCCTCGCGTGGATCCCACCCCGCCTGGCGGGCGAACGCCAGCCAGAACTCGCAGCCCGTTTCAGGGCTGAAATGCCAGGCCATGAGCTCGCGCACCCAGTCATCCAGCGCCTGCTGGGCCGCAGCCCGTTGGCTGCCCGTGGCCGCTTCGACGCGATCAGCGGACGGCTGTACGATGCGTTCGGTCACGCTGTTGGCTCCCGGGAGGTGGCTGATGCCCAGAGGCGGGCCAGTAGGATGCGGCCCGCTCGCATCATTTCCAGCTGGATTCAGCTGCAGCACCGGCGCGCGGGCGCCTTACGGTCTGCCCCTCTCTGTCCCATTTTAGAACAGGTTTCGCCCGCTGACGTCGCCCGCGCGGATGATCCCGACTCTTCTGGTGGGTGACCGCCTTAAGCATGAAAGCCCCGGGGCCTTCGCAGCGCCCGGGGCTCCATATGATCGTATGTTCTGGGACTAGCTTTCGTCGGAGCGTGCCACCACGTTCCCCAGGGCGGCGTGGGCCGCCGCCAGCCGGGCGATCGGGACTCGGAAGGGCGAGCAGCTCACGTAGTTGAGGCCGTAGCTGTGGCACAGCTGGATCGACTGTGGATCGCCGCCGTGTTCACCGCAGATGCCCACCTCGAGATCGGGCCGGGCTTTGCGGCCTTCGCGCGTGCCGATTTCCATCAACCGCCCAACCCCATCCGCGTCGATGGACTGGAACGGATTCTCCGGCAGGATGCCCTTCTCGACGTAGTCGAGCAGAAAGTTGCGTTCGGCGTCGTCTCGGCTGTAGCCGAAGGTCATTTGGGTCAGGTCGTTCGTGCCGTACGAGAAGAACTCAGCCACCTCCGCGATCTCGGTCGCGGTGAGCGCGGCGCGAGGGATCTCGATCATCGTGCCGAACTTGTAGGGGAACTCGACGCCGGTTCGGTCCATCACCTCACGGGCGATCTCTTCCAGCCGCGGCTGTATGGCCTTCAGCTCGTTGACATGCCCCGTGAGCGGGATCATCACCTCGGGCATCGACTTCACGCCCTTCTGGGTGACGCTCGCCGCCGCCTCGAAGATGGCGCGGACCTGCATTTCAACGATCCCCGGCAGCAAGATGCTCAACCGGACCCCACGCAGACCCATCATCGGGTTCGACTCGTGCAGGTTGCGGACACTCCGGAGCAGCTGTTCCTTCTCTTCGAGGCCCTCGGTCTCGCCCTTGGCTTTCTTTGTGGCGACGTCCTCGATCAGCTCCTCAAGCCCCGGCAGGAACTCATGCAGCGGCGGGTCGATCAGGCGGATGATGACCGGATAGCCGTCCATCGCCTCGAAGAGACCCTCGAAATCGCTCTGCTGGTAGGGGAGCAGTTCGGCGAGCGCCTGATCCCTTGTCTCGTCGTCATCGGCGAGGATCATCCGCTGGACGATCGGCAGCCGCTCTTGCTCGAAGAACATGTGCTCTGTCCGGCACAGTCCGATCCCGACCGCCCCATAATCGCGAGCGCGCCGGGCGTCGGCGGGGTAGTCGGCGTTGGCCCAGACTTGAAGCCCGGTCTTGGGTCCGCCGTCGGCTCCGGATCGCACATCGCGCTCGCGGATTTCGTCGGCCCAGGTCAGCAGCTCCAGGAGCTCCACCTGTTCCTCGAAGGCCGGCATCGTCGTTGGCAGCTCGCCGGTGTAGACTTCGCCGGTGGTGCCGTCCACCGAGATCCAGTCGCCTTCGCCGACGGTGACGCCGTTGGCGGTGAGTGTGCGCGCCTTCAGGTCGAGCTTGATCGTCGAGGCGCCGACGACGCAGGGGATACCGAATTGCCGGGCAACCACCGCGGCATGGCTGGTGGCGCCGCCCTCGGTGGTGAGGATGCCCTTGGCGGCCAGCATCCCATGGACATCATCGGGCTTGGTGAACGGCCGCACCATGATCACCTGCTGCTTGCCCTCCACCGCCCTCTCTTCCGCGGTGTCGGCGTCGAAGTAGATGCGCCCGACGGCCGCGCCCGGTGAGGCGTTGACGCCCTTGCCCAGCATTCGCTCTGCGCGGGCCTGCTCAAGCGCGGCAAGCTCAAACTGCGGATGCATGAGGACATCGACGTCGTGCGGCTTCACACGCCGCACGGCCTCTTCCTTCGTGATCAGCCCTTCCTTGGCCATTTCGACGGCGATCTTCACCGTCGCCTTGGCCGTTCGCTTGCCGTCCCGAGTCTGAAGCATCCACAGGGTGCCGCGTTCGATGGTGAATTCCACGTCCTGCATTTCGCGGTAGTGGGCTTCCAGTTTCTCGTTGATCTCCTCGAAGAGCTTGTAGGCTTCCGGCATCTCCTCGGCCAGCTCGTCGATCTTCTTGGTGTTGCGAATGCCGGCGACCACATCCTCGCCCTGGGCATTGGTAAGGTAATCGCCGTAGAGCACCCGCTCGCCGGTGGCCGGATCGCGGGTGAAGGCCACACCGGTCGCTGAGTCGTTGCCCATATTGCCGAAAATCATGGTGACGATGTTGACGCCGGTGCCCAGATCGTCGGAGATACCTGCCGCCCGGCGGTAGTTGATCGCCCGGCGCCCGTTCCAGGAGCGGAAGACGGCTTCGATCGCCTGGCGCATCTGCTCATAGGGATCCTGCGGGAAATCAAAGCCCATGTGCTCGCGGATCACGCCTTTGAACTGCTCGGTGAGCAGCTTCCAGTCTTCGGCCGTGAGCTCGGTGTCGACCTTGTAGCCCTTCTCTTCTTTGAGTTCGTCAATCAGGTCCTCGAAGGCTTCGTCTTCGATCTCGAGCACAACCGACCCGAACATCTGGACCAGCCGCCGGTAGGCGTCGTAGACAAAGCGGGGATCCCCGGTGAGCTCAATCATGCTCTCGGCCGTCTCGTCGTTCAGGCCGAGGTTGAGCACCGTGTCCATCATGCCCGGCATCGAGAATTTGGCGCCCGAGCGTGCCGAAACCAGAAGCGGGTTGGAAGAATCGCCAAAACCCTTGCCGGTCTCCGCCTCAACCCGCTTCATCGCCTCGAGGACCTGCTCCCACATCCCCTCGGGGAACTTGCCGCCTTCCTTCAGGTAGCCGATGCAGGCTTCCGTCGTGACGGTAAACCCGGGCGGAACGGGCACGCCGATGCGCGTCATTTCCGCCAGGTTGGCGCCCTTTCCGCCCAGCAGTTCGCGCGTGGCTTCCCAGGAGCCAGCAGACGTCTCAGCCTGATCCACTTCATGGAACCCATAGACCCATTTACTTGCCATTCCGAACGACCTCCAAATGAGGAATCAAGTCCGCATCAAAAAAGGGACCCCAAGGGACCGCCTTGAACGATGGCAGCGGCCCGAGGGCGACGGGACAATCTTATCACAGACCTTAGAGCGGGGCCGGAGAGTGACGGGTGCGAATCGACGCCGGGCTCGCGAGGCCCATCTTGGGGATTCAGGGGGGTCAGTCGTCGAGTGGCGGCAGCCCGATCTGAACTTGGCCGTCGACCACCCGCACCGGATAGGCGGGGATGTCCACCACGGCGGGCAGCGTCAGCGCCTTGCCGGTTCGCACATCGAAGTGGGCGCCGTGCCGGGGGCATTCAACCTCAAACCCATTGAGCTCGCCTTCAGCGACCGGGCCATCGTCGTGGGAGCAGATGTCCATGATGGCGAAGTATTCCCCAGCGATGTTGAAAACGGCGATGGGCTCCCCGTCGATATCGATGATGATCCGCTCACCGTTGCCCAGTTCATCCACACTGGCAACGGTGACATACTCGAGATGATCGGCTTCGATGGTGTGGTAGTTGAACATCCCAGATCTTATCCACCCCTAGGCCTCCCGTCCCGAAAGGGACCGGGGAGGCGAGCTTACTCCAACTCTTCCTCTAGCGCCTCGACTCCATACACCCCGGCTTTCAGCACCTTCAGCGAGAGCAAAGCGCACTTCAGCCGCACCGGTCCAAGCTGGATGCCCAGCATGTCGAGGATGTCATCCTTCGACAGCGCCCGAACTTCAGCGAGCGGTTTGCATTCAATCGACTCGATCAGCAGGTCTGCCGAAGCCTGCGAAATGGCGCAGCCTTCTCCCTGGAAGCGTGCCTCGCGGACAACATCGTCGCCATCCACCCGAAGGTCGATGCGGATGCGATCCCCGCAAAGCGGGTTGTCGTCCTCATAGGAGTAGTCGTGAGGATCGAGCGTCCCCGTCATGCGCGGATTCTTATAACGGTCGATGATCACTTCGCGATAGAAATCGTCCATCTGGGGCCCTAACCGAAGGTTTCCTTCACCCGATAGAGGCCTTCGATGAGGAGATCGACCTCCTCGCGGGTGTTGTAGAGGTAAAAGGAAGCGCGCGTCGTCGCCGGGATGGCGTACTTCTCGTGGAGCGGCATGGCACAGTGATGGCCGGCGCGCAGCGCGAGGCCGTATTGGTCGAGGATCTGCGCCACATCGTGAGCGTGGACGCCCTCGAGCGTGAAGGCGGCTACGCCGCCTCGCTGCTCAGGAGCCGGGCCGTAGACGCGCACGCCGGGGACTTCGGGAAGGCGGTCGAGTGCATAGCGCACGATCGCTTGCTCATGATGGTGAATCGCCGCCATCCCGACCTCTTCCAGGAAGTCGATCGCTGCGCCCAGCCCGATCACCGGCGCGATCGCCGGTGTTCCCGCCTCGAACTTGTGTGGCAGGTCGTTGGGGACAAATCCGCTCAGCTGAACACGCTTGATCATGTCGCCGCCGCCCAGGAACGGCGGCATGGACTCAAGCAGCTCCCGCCGCCCGTACAGCACCCCAACGCCCGTGGGGCCGCACATCTTATGGGCTGAAAAGGCCAGGAAATCTACGCCCAGCTCCACGACGTTGACGGGCAGGTGCGGCACGGACTGGGCGGCGTCGATCAGGACGACGGCGCCGGCTGCGTGCGCCGCCGCGGTCATTTCGACAGCGGGGTTGACCGTGCCCAGAACGTTCGACATGTGGGTGAAAGTCACCAGGCGCGGACGTTCCTCCAGCAGGTCGCCGTAAGCCTTCAAATCCAGCAGCCCGTCCTCGCGAACGGGCACAAACGCAAGCCGCACACCGCGCTCCGCCGCCAGCATGTGCCAGGGGACGATGTTCGAATGGTGCTCCATTTCGGTCAGGATCACCAGGTCCCCCCGATCGAGGTTGGTGCGGGCCCAGCTGTGGGCGACCAGGTTGATGGCTTCGGTCGTGTTGCGGGTGAAGATGATTTCGCGGGCCGATTCGACGCCGATGAAAGCGGCCACCTTGTCACGCGCAGCTTCGTAGGCCGCCGTCGCCTCCTCGGCGAGGGTATGGATACCGCGGTGGATGTTCGAGTTTGAATGCTCGTAGTAGCGGCTGAGCGCCTCGATCACGCGGCGCGGCTTTTGCGAGGTGGCGGCGTTGTCCAGGTAGACGAGCCGGACGCCGGCGCGCACCTCCCGGCTGAGGATCGGAAACTCAGCTCGCAGCATTTCCGTGTCCAGCACGGGCGATTCGAGTTTCGGCTCGTCCATCGCGGATGCCAATTTCGGATCTTACTTCTTCGACCGCTTCTTGCGGCGCCGCTTCGCCGCCCGGATGTTCTGGCTGTTCTGCTGCAGCCAGAGCACCCTGTCGGGGACCATCCAGCCGTCGGTCAGGTAGACATCCTGTGTGAATTGGACCGCCACCATTTTCCGGTCCGACTGGACTACGGTTCCCTCCAGCCATTCTCGCACACGCTCACCGGCCTCATTCTCGTGGTCGCACATCACCTCGACCATTTCGCCGACGTGGTAGTGCTGCTCCTGAACAGGATTGGGAACGAATGGTTTGGTATCTGCCATGCTTTTATCCTCAGAACCGCACAAACCCGCGGGGTGGGAGTGCGGAGGTCTTAAGATCCGTCGAGCTTTTCCTCGATCATGAGCTGGAACCGATCCCGCACGTTCTCGAAGGGGATTCGTTCCATGACTTCAGCGAAGAAGCCATCGATCACGAGCCGTTCGGCCTCCGAGCGAGGCAGGCCGCGCGACATCAAGTAGAAGATCGGCTCTTCCTCGAGCTGGCCGATCGTCGCGCCGTGTGTGCAGCGCACATCATCGGCGAGGATCTCGAGGCCAGGGATCGAGTCGGCTCGGGCATCGTCGCTCAAGATCAAGTTGCGATTCGCCTGGTAGCCATCTGTGCGCTGCGCACCCGGGGCAACGTAGATCATGCCCTGCCAGACCGAACGGCTCCGATCCACCAGACCGCCCTTGAAGAGCAAGTCGCTGGTTGTGTGCGGCGCGAGATGGTTCTGCTGGGTGTCGTGATCCAGGTGCTGGGTGCCGTCGGCGAAGTAGAAGCCGGACATGCGCCCTTCCGCCCCCTGGCCGGCGAGATCGAGCTCGGTGAAGTTCTTCGTCAGCCGGCTGCCGACGGCGCCGAAGATCCAATCCAGCTGGCCGTCGCGGCCGACCTTGGCGCGCTCATGCGTGAAGTTCCAAACGTGGTGGCCCCAATTCTGCAGCTCGACGAAGCGCAGCCGGGCGTTCGCGCCGAGGCTGAGCTCGACGATTCCGGAATGGATGGCATGACCGGCTTCGTCGGTTGGTGAGGCCGTCTCGTGCGCGCAGGTCAGCGACGCGCCGTCCCCGAGCACGATCAGCACCCGCGAGAAGAACGCGTGCTCACCGCCCGGCGCCCAGAGCACCGAATGCAGCGGCGCCTGGACCTGGACTCCGGGTGGTACATAGATGAAGACCCCTTCGCTCGCCATGGCCCCGGCCAGCGCCGCGTATTTGCCGGCATCGTCGGGCACCACGCTGCCTAGGTGTGCTTCGAGCAGATCTGCATGGTCGCGGACCGCTGTCGCCCAGTCCGTGAAAATGACGCCGTCTGCGGCTAGCTGCTCGCCGCCCTCCAGCTGCGCCGCCTGGCCGGGGGTGAGCACCAGCAGCGCACCATGTGCGTCGCCGGCCAGCGGCTCCAGCAGCGCCGCCTCGACGGCCTGGTCTGCTGCCGGGAGCGGGCGAACGCGATCACTTGGCAGCATGCGGATGTCCGTGCGCCGCCAGGGTTCATCTTGAAGAGTCGGTGTGGGCATGGTCCGCCAGACCTCAAAAGCCTTCAGCCGGCGGGTGCGCAGCCATTCTGGCTCGCCCAGCTGGTCGGAGAGGGCGCGGACTTTGGCTTCCTCGATCGCCAGATCGCGGGCGACATCAGGCCGTTTCTCGACCTGCTTACGTCGTACTACGGTGCGGGTTGCCATGGACTCAGAAACACCTCATCTTGCGGACGGTTCGTAAAGGGGGCCGGCTCGCTGCCGGCCCCGTCAGGTACCCTGCTCAGCCGATGGAGCCTTCCATCTGAAGCTGGATCAGGCGGTTCATCTCCACCGCGTATTCCATCGGCAGCTCGCGCACGAGCGGCTCGATGAACCCGGAGACAACCATGGAGGTCGCCTCCTCCTCGCTCAGGCCGCGACTCATCAGATAGAAGAGCTGCTCCTCGCCCACCTTGGTGACCGAAGCCTCGTGGCCGATGTTGACCATCTCGTTGTCGATTTCGATGTACGGGTAGGTGTCCGACCGCGAGGATTCGTCCAGCAGGAGCGCGTCGCAGACGACGTTCGACTTGGCATGATGCGCGCTGCTGTGCACCTTGAGCAAGCCACGGTAGGACGCGCGCCCGCCGGCCTTGCTGATCGACTTGGAGGTGATCTTGCTGGTGGTGTATGGCGCCACATGGATCACCTTGCCGCCGGTGTCCTGGTGCTGATGACCGGAGGCGAACGCCAGCGAGAGGATCTCCCCGCGCGCCCCCTCGCCCATCAGGTAGCAGGACGGGTACTTCATCGTGACCTTGCTTCCGATGTTGGCGTCTACCCACTCGTGGGAGGCGGCCTCATGCACCATCGCTCGCTGCGTCACCAGGTTGTAGACGTTGTTCGACCAATTCTGAATGGTGGTGTAGCGCGAGCGAGCGCCGGGCTTGACGATGATTTCGATGACACCGCTGTGGAAAGAGTCGGTGCTGTAGATGGGCGCCGTGCAGCCCTCGACGTAATGCACCTGCGCGCCCTCATCCACAATAATCAGGGTTCGCTCATACTGCCCCACATTGGCCGAATTCAGGCGGAAGTAGGCCTGAAGCGGGAGGTCGATCTTCACGCCTGGCGGGACATAAATGAACGAGCCGCCGGACCAGACCGCGCTGTTGAGCGCAGCGAACTTGTTGTCGGTGTGCGGAATGATGGTCCCGAAGTGCTCGCGGAACAGGTCCTCATGCTGGCGCAGCCCTTCCTCGATCGAAACGAAGATCACGCCCTGTTCCTCGAGATGCTGCTGCACCTTGTGGTAGACCATTTCCGATTCGTACTGCGCGCCGACGCCGGCAAGGAACTTCTGTTCCGCCTCAGGGATGCCCAGCTTGTCGAAGGTGCGCTTGATGGTCTCGGGCACCTCGTCCCAGCTGCGACCTTCCTTGTCCGCTGGCCGGACGTAGTTGTAGATGTCGTCCAGGCTGAACTCGCTGAGGTCCGCGCCCCAGGTTGGCATCGGCCGCTCAAGGTAGTGCTTTAGTGCCTTGAGGCGCGATTCTAGCATCCACTCGGGCTCGCCCTTCTGAGCCGAGATCTCGCGAACGATCTCTTCATCGAGCCCCTTGCGGCTGCGGTAGACGGCGACGTCGGGGTCGACGAAATCGTATTTGTAGTCGTCGATGCCTTCGAGCTGTTTGAGATCTTGTGTCGTGGCCATTCAGGATCCCTCCGCTACCTTCCCATTGTCGCGCTGCCGCACCCAGCTGTAGCCGTGCTCTTCCAACTGGTGCGCCAGTTCCGGACCGCCGGATTCGACGATCCGGCCGTCCAGGAGAATATGAACAAAGTCTGGCTTGATGTAGTTCAGGATGCGCTGGTAGTGCGTGATGAGCAGAACACCCATGTCGGGCCCAGCCAGGCTGTTCACACCTGAGGCGACGATGCGCAGCGCGTCGATGTCGAGCCCGGAGTCGGTCTCGTCGAGCACAGCGATCTCGGGGCTCAAGGTCGCCATCTGAAGGATCTCGGCCCGCTTCTTCTCTCCGCCGGAGAAGCCTTCATTCAAATAGCGTGCGGCGAACTCCTGCGGCATCTCGAGCTGCTCCATCTTGGATTTCAGCAGCTTGCGGAACTCCGCCACCGAAATTCCCTTGTCCTCGGGGTCGTCTTCCTTGCGCCGGGCATTGATGGCCATGCGCAGGAAATTGGCGACCGAGACTCCTGGAATGGCGACGGGGTACTGGAATGCCAGGAACAGG
>JBFJVD010000101.1:0-9948 GCA_041624375.1 Anaerolineales bacterium | reverse complement strand
TCCGATCAGCAGGCCGGCCAGCAGGCCGAGGGCCAGGCCGGCGGCGACATCTGAGATGTAGTGCACACCGAGCCCGACCCGCGCCAGGCTCATCAGCGGCGCCCAGGACGTGAAAATCAACGCCAGCCAGACCGGCCCCCAGAGCCAGACCAGGCAGACCAGCAGGCCTGCCCGAGCGGCGTGGCCGGACGGGAAGGAATGCGGATCGGTGTTGCGGTAAATTGCCCCCCATTCCCCCGCCGGACGCGGCCGGCGCACCAGGAATTTCACGGCCAGCACAACCGCTGCCAGCAGCAACACACTCACGCCAACCCGCAGCGCCAACGAGCGCCAGGCGGGAGACGCCAGCCAGACGAGCCCCAGACCCAGCAACCAGAACCAGGAGTCGCCCGAGTGGGCCAGCAGGGCGGCGGCGGAGCGGAGCCCGCCTCGATGCTCCGGAATCGAGAGCCGGCGCGACCAGACTGCGTCGGTCTGCAGGAGGCGCTGGAGACCCATAGGCTCAGGCGGTCGGCGTCGCCGAGAGATCGCGGCGGACGATTTCGAGCTGGAACGGCTTATCGACATCCATACCGAGCTCGGGGTAGGGGGAGAGATGAATGCGTCCGGTGAGATTAAAGCGGCGCTTCACCCGCCGCTCGCCCTCTTTCAACGTGAGCCGTCTTGTCAGCAGCAGGAAAAGCGTATCGAAGCCGATGAGGGCGGCCTGGCGCAGCAAGCTCTTGCGAGCGGCGATGAAGCGCTCCCAGATCTCTTCCTCTCCAGCCAGGCCTATGCGGAGCACGTTCATATCGCTGCCGCAGACTTCGGCATCTCGAAGCCGAACATAGGAGCGCCGGGAGTCGGGAAAGCGGGCTTCCATCACGGACCGCTCAATGGCGAGATAGTCCACATCCTGCGTAAACCCGGCCGCAACCTCGATGCGCCAGTCGACGATCTCAGGTGTGACTGTCGGGATATCGGCAGACACGTAAAGCGCATGAGTTGCGGCAGGGTCGAGCTGTTGGATTCGGTACAAGCCGCCGATGATGTTGCGGAGCATACCGCCCTGGTTGGGCACATAATGGAGCGGTTTATCGCAGGTAAGCCCGGCGTCGTCTCCCAGACCGACGATCACGATCTGCTCGCATCTGCGTGAGCTTCCCAGTGCGTCGAGCACCCATTGGATCATTGGCTTGCCGGCCACGTCCACCAGGGCGCGAGGTTCGCCGTGTGTGAAAGCGTACATCGGATCTTCGGGTCCGGGAACGCCCCCGGCGGCGATCAGAGCATGCATCGGTCATCCATCGGTGGCGGAAGCCGGCGTCGGTGAGGCTCCCAAGCAGTAGTTTACCGAATTCGCGCCACTTCCTCCTTCCAGTTTCGCAGCATCAGCAGCGCGAGCAGCGTCAGGAAGATCACCGCCGGGAAATAGGCCCGGTTGAACGAAACGGTGAGGAAGGTCCGGAAATCCGCTTCGTCAAAGGATTCGGTGAAGAAAAGCAAGGCCGGCAGCAAGGCGGCGAGTGTCGCTGCGCCGAAAACCGGCAGTGCAAGACGGTCTCGATTGCGGATGGTGGGTATGAGCGCGGTGGCGGATAGAAACAAACCGAGCGGCACGATCCAGCCCCAAATGCGCGGCGTAAGGAGCCAATCAATGCCATAGCTGCGAATCAAGGTCAGGCTGCTGAAGCGGAGCTCACCGCCCTGCCAGGCTTCCATGAGCGCCTGCAAAGCGCCTCCGATCTGGTCCTCGCGGAGATAGCTGGCGCCGAAGATCAGCCAGATTCCGGCAGTCGATCCGATGCTCACCAGCCAGAATACGATAGGGCGCCATCCGACCCGTCGGTAGACGCCGAAGGCGGCCAGCGGCATGGCCAGTGTGAAGGCGAAGCCGATACCCTCAGGTCGAGTCCACCCGGCGAGCGACAGCAGCAGTCCGCCAAGCAGCAAGACACGGGTTTTTTGCTCCAGAAAGCCCTCCATACTCCACAGGAACCCCAGCGTCAGATAGACGCTGAAGGGCAGGTTGGCAAAGCCATAGGTGCTGTGCTCGAAAATCAATGGCACCGAGAGGAGCAGGAGGGCCCCAAGCAGGGCGATCGGACGCGGCAGGCCGTGGCGGTGCCAGAACCAGACGCACCCGATTAATAAAGAAGTGGTGAAGCCCGGGAACAGGAGCTTCGAGCCGGGGAGCTGGTCGCCGCTGAGAAGGTCGAACGTTGCCACATTCAGCGAGAGGTTCAAGGGGTAGGCCAGGCCATGCCCGCTCGCCCGGGCGGCTGCGAGAATCGTTTCCTCCTGTGCGATGACATACCCCTTCAAGCTCCAGATGGCCATGCCGTCGAACATGGAATATCCACGGCCAACGGCAATAACGACGCTGCCGGTCCACAGCAGCCCGATCAGCGACAGCAGGGTCCACTCGATGGGCCGGATTCGCAGGCGCCGGACGGAGAGGGAGCGGAGATTTGCACGCAGGCCATCTCGTAGCGATACGGACTGGCGCCAGCGCACAGCCAGCAGCACAAGGACCATCGCAAGGAACAGCAAGATTGTGGAAAGCCGGTCCACCCGCCCGCCGGCCCAGGACCAGAGGAACACAGCGAAGGCATGCAAGCCGGCCCCCAGCGGCAGGCCAAGCATCAGCCAGGTGACCGCCTCGAGCCGTCCGAGGATGGCGGACGTGATCAACCCACCGAGCGTAAACAGCGCCGCGATCACCAGTCCAGCGCCGAATAAGCTGAGCAATGGACGGAAAGCCGGCTCAGCGGCCGGCAGGGTTTGGGCGTAGCCGGTGGGTGCATAGATGCCGCGGTAGAGGTCATCCGCTGCGGGGTAGGGGATCCATGTTAGCCCGTCAACGGCTGCCTGCGGGGGGAACTCCCCGACCGCAGGGAGGAAGGTCTCCACGGTGGTCAGGCAGTCGACCATGTCCTGACCCTGGCCGCCACAGCTGATGATCGTGCGGTCGGTCAGGAAGAACTTGAGGATATTCTGCGAGGAAAAGCCTCTCACCGGGCCCGGCACGGTCGCAAGGCGACCACCTGGCGGGACTACCGTCGCGATGAAGTCGAGGTATTCCGCGCCTTCGCCGCCAAGGAAGTACTCGGCACTGCGGCTCAATGCCGGTTCGGTTCGCATGCGCCACAGGGGCATCCGCCACAAGCGGGCGTAATCGTTCAGCGTCCGGTACGTCTGCAGGACGGCGACCAGTGCAATCAGGAGGCTGAACGCGAGCAGGATCCAATCTGATCTGACCAGGGAACGCTTCACCATGGCAACCGCACAATGCCCAGCGTCTCTCTCACGCCTTCACCTGAGGTGCTGTGTGTGAACGAGGGCCGCAGGCAGGGAGGTCTCGCTGTCCGCCTCATCCGTCCCAACCATAACGCTTCAGATCCAGAGAGCCGTTGCTCCGGAATTGAACGCCCTCCGCCTCCAGCAGCGGACGCTGGATGTGGGGGCTGTGCCCGGGGCGTGGGCTGATCCGGCCCTCGGCGTTCACCACCCGGTGCCACGGCACATCGTCCGGGCAGCGACGCAGCGCGTAGCCGACCCAACGGGCACGAATGCGGCGGTAGGCGATGGGGTCGATCGACTCCGGCGGGGGGATGAGCGCCGCGATCTGGCCGTAGGTCATGACGCGCCCGAATGGGATGGACCGCACAAGTTCGTAAACGGCGGCATCGAACTGCCGGTGATCGCTGCTGTCTGCCATTGTGGGAGGGGTGATGTTTGCTCGAACGTCGGTCAGGCTGCTTTTGAAGGGTTCAGCGCACGGAGCTGCGGCTCAAAGCCCAATGCCGAGAGCATCTGGTCGAGCTCATCGTGGGTTAGCGGTCTGCCCTTCCCGGCGACTGCAACCAGGGCGGCTTCCATCATGTTGGTGCCGAAGGACCGGCCATTTAGAACCGGGGTCGAAGTGACCAGGTACCGGACGCCGGCCTCGCGAAAGAGCTCGACATCGGCCTCCGTCGTCGTGTTGGTGACGATCACCTTGCCGTCAAGGCGCGACGGCATGTGCCGCTTGATGTAGTGGCAGTCCCCGGCGATCACGGTACCCCACTTGTAGTAGCGCTCCCATTTGGGCTGGCGCTCCTCCTGCTTCTCTCCTGTCGGGTAGATCCACTCGAAGGGTAAGCGGCCGGCGATCGGAGCCAAGAGGGCGGCGGCTCGCTTCAGGCTCTGCAAGCTGCGCAGCGCGATCGGGATTCCAAGCCCGAACATGAGATCGCCGAACACACATTCGTAGCCGGCCCTGACGAACGACTGGCTCATCCCCCAGCGATCGACACCCAGGGTGATGAAGGCACGCTTGGGGCTAATTTCGCTGCCCAGCCGATCTTCAATAAATTCGCCCAGCTGGCCTTCGAGCGTATTCTTCAGGCCCGCTCCGTCCACCAATGGCGTCTTCTTGACGTGGCGGACCATCGGCTGGATTGAATGAAGCGGATACCAACGGCCATCGACGAGGGCGCCAAGGTCTGTACCCCCCAGGCCGAATGCGTCGACCTGCCCGTCGAGTTGGCGGAACAATTCGGCGGCCTTCTGCATATCGCCGTCGGTGCCGATGCGCTCAATGCGCACCTGCTCGCCGAGCAGTTCGACCTCCACCGACTTGTCGCGTTGTGATGAGCCAATGCTGACGCTGACCGCTCGCTTCATGGTCGCTCCGTTCTGACTGTGGGGGCGATTCAACTGTACACCTCGCTGGATAGCGGGTCAATCCGTGAGGCGCGGCGCCGCCATGCCCACATGCCTGTTTGAGCTCCCGTGCTGCCTTGAAGGGCGAAGTCCACGGCTGCTTTGCCCATCTCGGGACGGCGGGACCCTCAGGAAATCGGCGAGTGCGGTTGGGTCGCTGCCTGGAGCCCGGCGCGAACAGGCTCGTCGCCGTTGTAGGCGCGCAGCTGCGGAAACCGGCGTGCGATCCAACCGGTGGCGATCAAGCAGCCGATCCCGCCGCTGATGACCGCCAGCGGCGCGCCGAACCACTGTGCAACCAGACCCGCTTCCGCCTCACCAAGTTGGGGTCCGCCCATGAAGAAGATTTGATTCACACTCGTCATTCGCCCGCGCAGCCGGTCGGGGGTCTGCAATTGCCGAATGGTATTCCGAATGATCGTGCTCACACTGTCGGCGGCGCCGGTGAAGACAAGCGCTGTGAAGGTGAGCCAGAAGGCGCGCGAAAGCCCAAAGAGCAGGGTGGCGAGGCCAAAGACCCCAACAGAGGCAAGCAGAATCAGACCCTGGCGGCGAATCTCCTGGACATACGAGAGCAGGATGGCAGCCACAGCCGCCCCGATCGCTGGCGCAGAGACCAGCCATCCGTAGCCGACCGAGCCCACAGAGAGAATCTCCTTGGCGAAGATCGGTAGCAAAGCTGTCGCTGAGGAGAAGAAGGTGGCGAAGAAATCGAGCAGCATACTCGAGAGGATGATCGGCTGACGCATCACGAAGCGTAGCCCCTCACGCACCGAGTCGACCAGGGCGCCGGGCTGCAGCTGAGTGAGCGCCTCGCGCCCCGTGCGCTCGGTGTCCTGCGCTACCGGCCCCATGAGGATCAGCGCAGCGATCACCGCGAAATACGTCAGCGCATTGAAGGCATACGCGTACCCAATCCCGAACTGTGCCAGCACCATCCCGCCGGCTGCAGGTCCGACGATCGAGCCGGTTTGAAAGGCAATGGAGTTCATACTGAACGCGTTGGTCAGGTCGCGCTCGGGGACCAGATTCGGGATCAGGGCCTGGCGAGCGGGCAAATCGAAGGCCCAGATCGAGCTCTCCAGCGCAATCAACAGGTAAATGCGCGCCAGCGTTGCTTCGCCTAGAAAGGTGATCGCGGCCAGGCCGGAGGCGATCAGCACCAGGGTGATCTGGGTGAAGAACATCAACCGGCGCCGGTTGAATGCATCGGCGAAGGCGCCGGCCAGCAGCGAGAATCCGATCACCGGCAGGATTCGGACCAGCCCGACCCCACCCAGCGCCAAAGCCTGGCCGCTGATGTCGTGGACATGCCAGAGCACCGCCGCCATCTGCATCCGTGAGCCGGCGATGGAAATCAGCAGGCCGATCCAGAGCAGCCGGTAGCGCGGATGGCGCAGGGCAGGGGGCAGCATTCCGATGTGGAGGGGGCTCAGGTGCCCCAGTCTCGGAGGTACAGGAAATCGTAGCCGATGGTGCGGTTGCTCAGCTTGGCGATCGGCGGCATGACTCGCTTGTACTGATAAAGCCGGATCCGTCCAAGCACCTCTTCTACAAAGGTCCGCTGAAAGCCGGCTTTGACGCATTCGTCGACTGAGTAGCGGCCATCGACCAGCAGGAGCAGCAAGCGGTCCACCTC
Organism: Anaerolineales bacterium; assembly: GCA_041624375.1. Lineage (GTDB taxonomy): Bacteria > Chloroflexota > Anaerolineae > Anaerolineales > E44-bin32 > JBFJVD01. Next base: position 3,623 of record JBFJVD010000101.1, on the reverse strand, counting down.
TTCATAGGTGAAGCCCAGCTCACCTTCGTCCGTCTGCCCCACCCAAAGATCCGCCGAGGGCGGCTTTTGGATGATGACCTCAGGAACCCCAATGGCGCGCGCCAGCTGGCGCAGCTGAGTCTTATAGAGATCCCCGTTGGGGTTAAGCGCGCTGGCCGCATCGCCGTACAGCGTGGTGTAGCCGAGCAAGATTTCCGTCTTGTTGCCGGTACCGATCACCAGACCGTTGAACGCTGCCGATTGATCGTAGAGCACGATCATCCGCATTCGTGCCATCACGTTGCCGCGCCGCAGCTCATCGGCCTCCGGGAACTGCTCAAACAGTGGATCGACCATGTCGGTGATGGGGATGGTCAGCGATTGCGCTCCGGTGGCCTCGATGACGAGTTGCGCGTGCTCCAGGGATTCCGGCGAGGAGGTCTTGTAGGGCATGCGCAGGGCGAGCACGTTCTCGCCTCCCAGGGCCTCTGCAGCGAGGAAGCAGGCAACCGAAGAATCAACGCCGCCGGAGACGCCGACCACGGCTCGCTCGAATCCGTGGCGGCCGAGCTCAGTCCGAATAAAGTCGGTGAGGATGGAGCGCGCCAAGTCCGTATTGATTTCGAGTGAGAGATCGGAGGTCTTCATCGATCGACTCCTGGCAACGGTCCGGCCATCAGCGGCCGAGAATGCGGGCGAGCTGGCGCTGGACCATTGTCGTGCGTTCGTCGCGCAGCAGCGGCAGCCGGGTCCGGGTGCGGTGCAGCTGGCCCAGGTCGATCTCCGCGAGGGTGAGGTGCTCCTTGTGGTGCGGGCCGGCCGCAATGCGGTCTCCTTCCGGATCGAAGATCGTGGCGCCGCCCCAGAAATGCAGGCCGTCCTCAAATCCAACGCGGTTTGTGTGGGCGACGAAGGTCGTAAAGAGACTGGCATAGGCCTGGTTGACGCGCTCGACCCAGCGCGCCGAAGCCAACTCGTCTCCGCGGTCGAGGCCCCGGCCCGGCGAGGCCGAAATGAACAGCATCACGTCCGCCCCGTCAAGCCAGAGCAGATAGGGCGGCGATACATGCCAGAAGTCCTCACAAATGAGGACGCCAAATCGTCCAAAGCGGGTGTCAAAGGCGCGCACGTCCTCGCCGAGCGAGAAGAAGCGGCCCTCGTCGAACATGCCGTAGGTGGGCAGGTACACCTTGCGGTGTACATGGACCACCTCCCCGGCGGCCAGGTAGGCTGCCGAGATGAAATAGCGATGGCGGTGATCCTCTTCAACGAACCCCACCAGGAGGTCGAGATCGCGACTGGCTTTGAGAAGGGGGCCGAAGGTTGAATCTTCTGGAACCGGTCGCCGGGCGACGGCCTGGGTGAGGTCTTGCAGGACGTACCCGGTCAGGGAGAGCTCCGGGAAGAGGATGAGTTCGGCACCGTCCTGGCGTGCCCTCTCGATGAAGTCGAGGTGCTTCTCCAGGTTGGCCGGCACATCGCCGAGGCGAGTCTCGATCTGGGCAAGCGCCAGCTTAAGCGCGGTCATCGGCTCTCCTCAGTCGGGTCGGCGGCGGCGCAGCACGAGCATGAAGGCGGCCGATAGCAAAATCGCGAGAGCCGCCAGCCCCTCGCCTCGCAGGCCGGCGAACATGCGGGTCGGATCGGCGCGCACGAGCGAGAGGGCCGCCGAGATGGCGGCAATCGATGCAAGGCTGAGCAACGCTGCGTAGCCGCGTTCGAGCCGGGGTCCGACCACGATCAGCAGGGCGAGCAGCCCAAGCGAAGCCAGCGCGCCCAGGCTCTGCGTCGGCCAACGGGGGGCCGTCTGGCCGAGTAGATCTCGAGAGGCCGGCGTCAGCCAGCCGTAGGCGGCGCGCTGTCCATATGCACAGCCGTCAAGCAAGCAACCGACCCAGCCCGCAAAGCTCAGCAGGGCCGAAGGGACCGCAAGTGCATCGGCCAGCGCCCAGAACGATACCCCGGCCCGAATGGCGACCAGCCCCACGCCAAGCAGCGCTCCGGCGACGCCCCCGCTCAGGCTCAGCCCGCCGTCCCACAGCCAGACGATCTGCTGCGGATTCGTCGCATAGTAGCCGCTATGCAGGGCGACATAAAGAAGGCGGGCTCCGATCAGCCCGCCAACAAGCGCTGCCAGGCCAGCGTCCAAACGAGTCACGGCCGTCTGCGCCCGCCGATCGACGGCTGGGACGCTCAGAGCTGCCCAGGCCAACCCGACGAGCGCGCCGAGCGTGAATGCGATCGGAAATCCGCCAGTCAAGGATTCTCCTCTGCCATGGCGTATGATACCATCCGGGCGGCGCAGGGGGATCGGCGCCCGAGGATCGAATGCGCTTCGCCGCTCGAAGCGGGGCCGGGTGCCGTAGGGTCGATCGATGGCCATGGGAGCAGGTTCAGGAGCCGGTATGGCGGTTGCGACGACTGAATCGTCGATCTCAGGGGAGGTGCACTACTCGCCGGCGACCTGGCGGGATTTGCGGGCGCTCATTGCGCTCGAGCGAACTTGTTTCGGCCCCCAGGGCTGGTCGTGGCTCGATCTGCTGACAGCGCTCGCATCGCCAGGAGCCGTGCGCGAGAAGGCTGAGCTGGGCGGTCAACTGATCGGATTCGTGATCGGAGATCGGCGCAGCCGGCGCCAGCTCGGTTGGGTGGCCTCCATCTGTGTTCACCCCCAATATCGCCGGCAGGGAATTGGCCGCAGGCTACTCGAAGATTGCGAGCGTTTGATGGGGACCCGGCGGGTGCGGCTCACCCTGCGGGTGTCCAACACGGCCGCGCTGGAACTCTATCGACAGATGGGCTATGTAAAATTCGATGTGTGGCGGCGGTACTACCAGGATGGTGAGGACGGGCTGGTTATGGAGAAGGATCTTTCTCGGGAAGGGGGGTCGTGACGGCTTCGTCCCAAACGCGGCCGGCTTCTGTTTCGGCCTGCTGGCGCTCCAGCGACTCCAGCTCCTTCTGCTCACCAGCTGCTCTGAGTAACATCGCCTCGTATTGCTCGAGCAGCTCTTTCATCTTCTCGGGCCAGAAGACGCGCGTGGGGTAAAAGCCAAGGAACGCTGCCAGCTGCTCGTCCAATTCTTCCTTCTCCGAGCCATGATTCTCAAACAAACGCAACTCGTGCTCGAAGCCGTAGGCTTCGAGAATCGGACTGAGCCGCCCGGCAGCCAGCTGGAGCGCATCATCGAGCGCTGGCGGGAACGAGAGCTCCCAAAAGACGTAGATCTGCTCTCGAGGTTCAAGATCCCACCAGTAGCTCAATTGGCCGATCTCCTCGGCGATGATCTCATCACCCTCCGCCTGGAGATTGGCCACGTCTTGATGGAGCGATTTTAGCTCGACATCTTCGAGTTTGAGCGTACGGTCGGGCCGGAGGCGGATCTGGCGCGCAGTCTCCTCCTCGTACCAGTTTCGCAGGAACGCCGCCGCGGTCTCAAGAAATGACTCCCGTAGGCCGGCCATTTCATCCAGCGTCGCTTCCACCCGTTCCTTCGCCTCGAGAATGGACTCCTTGATCGCCGACCTCCCTGGCTGTCCCCGGTCGTGACTGGGATGGGCCCCGCCGCGCTTGGTCCAAGGTAAGCAATCCGATTGTATCGGCCCGCGTCCCAGCTTTGATCACCCCGCAGGGTGGTTTCTGG
>JBFJVD010000100.1:0-9977 GCA_041624375.1 Anaerolineales bacterium | reverse complement strand
TAGCGATCGTAGATCTGGAGCAGGCCGGCGGCGCTTTCCGACATCAGATTGGCAAGAACGATCAAGCCGTACAGCAGGAACAAGCCGGTTAGAGTCGGATCGTCGGCGAACACCCGCGCGCCCCATGGCGCCATCAGGATGAGCAGCGTGTAGGCGAGGATGGAGGAGCCGACCTCCGTGAGGCTGGTCGCCTTGAAGGCTGCCGCGGCCTGATCCGTCCTCTCCTGGCCGATGAATTCGCCGACATAACTCACCACCAAATCCCCCATGCGGAACGAGGTGAGTCGGTTGAGCACACTGGCGAATACCGTGATGGTCCCGAGCAAGCCGAACCCCTCCACCCCAAGCAGCCGGGCTGCCAGGATGCTCTGCAGCATGCTCAGCGCAGCAGAAACGCCGCTGGCGCTGAAAAGGTAGCCCGTATTGCGCAGGACACGCCGGAAGAGGGGGTTACCCAGCAGGCGATCACTGACCTGCCGGAGAGGGGTTGGGAGCCGCTGAAGCATGGGAATTAGTCGGTTGTATCGATCTGACTCGCCCACTCACGCTCGGCAAGATACCACTCGACGCACGCGGCCAGTCCTTGATCGAGATCGATCTGCGGCTCCCAGCCAAGCATCGATCCCGCTTTGCTGATGTCCGCCCAAGTCGCCTCGACATCGGTGGGAAAGCCCGGACCGAATTCCAGATGGGCCTTGCGGTCGAGCAAGGATTCGATGCGCTCCAAAACCTGTAGCAGCGCCAGCGGGCGATCGCTGCCCAAGTTGATGATTTCGAAACCGAGCGGGCGAAGCGCGGCGACTGTACCGCGGGCAATATCCTCAACGAAGGTGAAGTCCCGCTCCTGCTTGCCGTTCCCATAGATCCGGACCGGCCGTCCCTCCGCGACCCACTGAATGAAGCGGAAGATGCTCATGTCTGGGCGCCCAGCCGGCCCGTAAACCGTGAAGTAGCGCAGCACGGTGACATCCAGATCGTAGAGGTGATGGTAGCTGTGGCAGAGCAATTCCGCAGCGGCCTTTGTGGCGGCATACGGGGAAAGCGGGCGGCCCATGTCTGCGGTTTCGTGAAAGGGCCTCGGATTGTGCCCGCCATAGATGCTCGAGGTCGAGGCCTGCACGAATTTCGGGACGCCGTGATCCCGGCAGAAGTCGAGCAGCGTCAACGCGCCTTCGATATTCGTCTCGGCGTATGCCCAGGGATCCTTAAGACTGGAGCGGACGCCGGCCCGCGCCGCCAGGTTGATGACCCCTGCGGTCGGACCATTCTGAAAGAGGGGCGCGATCGCTGCTCGGTCACGAATATCGGCCTGATGGAACTCGAATCCTTCATGTCCGCGCAGGCGCGAAAGCCGCCATTCCTTGAGACGCACATCGTAGGAGCTGTTGAGGTTGTCGACTGCGACCACTTCATGGCCTGCAGCCAGCAGCTGCTCTGCGACTTTGGAGCCGATGAAGCCGGCCGCTCCCGTAAGCAGATAGCGAGCCATCAAAGAGCGACGACGTTCGGTCGGTTTCCGAGCCGGGTTCGCAGCGCGTTGCGGCTATCGAAAATCAGGTCGGCCGCCTCAGCCAGGGCCGCATAATCCACATCGTGATGATCAGTGATCACCACAACGCAATCGGCGTTGGCTGCGCCCTGGATCGGATCAGTAATGGATGTGAGTTCCCAGCCCTCATGGGCCAGCGAAGGGACCATCGGATCGTAATAGCTGACCTCGGCGCCGAGATCTCTGAGCAGCCCGATGACGTCCAGTGCAGGCGACTCGCGAGTGTCCGAGACATCGGCCTTGTAGGCCACCCCAATCACCAGCAGATGTGAACCCTTGATGGCCTTGCCACGGTCATTGAGCGCATTCTGCACCCGGGTGACAACATAGCGCGGCATGTTCGTGTTGATCTCGCTTGCCAGCTCGATGAAGCGAGCGTTGTATTTCACACTCTTCAGCTTCCACGAGAGATAGACCGGATCGATCGGAATGCAGTGCCCGCCAAGGCCGGGACCCGGCTTGAACTTCATGAAGCCGAACGGCTTGGTCCCCGCCGCCTCAATCACCTCCCAGACGTCGATGCCGAGGCGGTCGCACATCAGCGCCATCTCGTTCACCAGGGCGATGTTCACGGCGCGGAACGTGTTCTCGAGCAGTTTGGTCATCTCAGCCGACTCGGTGGAAGAAACCCGGACCACCGAGTCGATCGCCTGACTGTAGAACGCGGCGGCGACTTCGGTGCAGGCGGGGGTGATGCCACCGATCACCTTCGGGGTGTTCTCTGTGGTCCAATCCTTACGGCCGGGATCGACCCGTTCCGGCGAGAACGCCAGAAAGAGCTCCTCCCCGACGGCCAGGCCGGCAGCCTCGACTTCGGGCAGCACGAGCTCCCGGGTGGTTCCCGGGTAGGTCGTGGATTCCAGCACCACCACCATCTCAGCATGAAGCACTGGCTGCAGCGAGCGCACCGCCGAGACAATGTAGGAGAGGTCGGGATCACCGGTCTTCCGCAGGGGTGTCGGAACACAGACGCTGACACCGTCGGCCTCACGCAGCGAGCCGTAGTCCGTCGTGGCGCTCAGCTTGCCCTCGGCCACTAGGGCACGCACTTCTGCGGCAGGCACATCCGGGATGTAGCTCTCGCCGCGTGAAAGCGCCTCCGATTTCTCCGCATCGGCGTCCACACCGATCACCCGGTAGCCCGCTTTCGCCAGCGCCACCGCCAGGGGCAGGCCAACGTAGCCGAGACCGACCACGCCGACGGTAGCTTCGCGTCGTGCGAAGCGCTCGATCAGGGAATTGGCTGCCGCCGGGAGCGGCGAGTTTTCTGTGTTCATAGATGGAGGGGACTCCAATTGCCGGTCTCAGAACAAACTGAGCTGCTCTGGATCGTCCTTCGCTTCGGTCTCTGGGGGGTCCATGCCTTCGGCGCGCGAGACCAGCTCCGGGAGTTTGGCGAAATCCTTCTCAACCTCCTGTCGAAGCGAGGGTTGGTGGAGCGCTGCCGCGGGGTGAAACATCGGAACGATGAGGCGGCCGTTGACCGTCTTGGCCCGACCATGAATCTGGCTGATCTTTGCATTGGGGAAGTAGCGGGCCATCGAGAACCGCCCCAACGTGACAATAACCTTGGGATTGATCGCCTGGATTTGACGCTCCAGGAAACGAGAGGTGCAGGCTTCGAGCTCGTCGGGCTGTGGATCACGGTTTCCGGGCGGACGGCATTTGACCAGATTGGTAATGAACACAGCCGACCGGCTGAGACCGTTGCTCGAGAGCAGCTCGTCGAGAAAGCGACCAGCGGCGCCGACGAAGGGACGGCCTTGCTGATCTTCATGAAATCCTGGACCTTCACCGATGAACAGAATCTTGGCCGTCGCCGGTCCCTCGCCGGGCACCGCGTTCTTGCGCGCTTGATGCAGCCGGCATGCGGTGCACGCCCGGACTTCCGCGTGGATTTCCTCGAGCAGGTGCTCAACCTCCACGCCGGTTCTCCTCTCGGTCCCTGTCGACGGCGATCGACGACTGCGTCATGAGCAGCGCGTCTTCCCGATTGTCGCTGTAATACGCCTTGCGGCGCCCCACGATGCGGAAGCCAAAGCGCTGATAGAGGCGGATGGCCGCCGAGTTGGAGGCACGCACTTCCAGGGTCGCTGAGCGGGCGCCGAACTTGCGGGCCTGCTTGAGCGCGGCCGCAAGCAGCCGGCTCCCTATTCCCGACCGCCGATGAGCCGGGTCAACCGCCAGGGTGCTGATATGAACCTCATCAAGAATGAGCCAGTAGCCCAGGAAGCCGACGACCTTTTGTCCGTAGTCCTGCGCGAGCTCGGCCACCAGGAGATGACCGGCTTCATTCTGGGTCAATTCATATCGGAAGCTGTGCTCAGGCCAGGGAAGGGAGAAGGAACCTCGATCGATGGCAACCACAGCGGCCATATCTTCCAGCTCCATTGGCCGGATGGAAAGCGAGGCGGTTTGCGCCTCACGCAGACTCGTCATCCAATGCCCCAAGGTACACTGGCGCGATCACGCCCGGATCTTCAGGCTCACTCTGCTCCAGCTGCGCGCGGGCCAGCTCGGCCAGGAGGGACGGCCGACGGACACACAGCGCTGGCGAAGCGACCTCGACCTGACGCTGACTCCGCAGCCGCTTGCGCGCCGCGGCATCAATCTCGCCGCAAACATACGTTGGGCCGTCAAGCTCGGCTTCCACCTGCTTCCAGGTCGTGGTTTCGCCTTCTGTCTCGGCCACCCAGGCATCGCGCTCCCATTTGTACCACACGGCGGCGATGCGCCGGCGGCCCGCTTCCAGGACCGCCAGCATCCGGGACTGCCGTTCCGGCTGCCCCGCGGCGAGCACATCCAGCGTGGGGACGGCGACCAGCGGCACCGATTGCGCCATAGCAATCCCTTTGGCCAGCGCCATCCCGATTCGCAGCCCGGTAAAGCCGCCGGGCCCTGCAGTCACCGCGATCGCCTGCAGGTCGCGCGGCCTCACCCCCACCCGGCGCAGCAGCATCCCGACCTCGGGACCAAGCTCGACCGTATGGTGCTGGCGGCTGAACCAGGTGTGCTCGGCCTTCACCTGGACTCCATCATGCAAGCCGATTCCCACCCATTGTGTCGCCGAGTCGATGGCCAGGATCACATCAGCCTCCAAAAGCAGCCTTGCGGAACGCCTTCAATAGCCGCTCATATTCGACCCCACGGGCATGGAATTCCAAGCCGCGCCGCGATTCATCAAGCCAGCGCAGGCTGATCCAGAGATGCGTTTCAGGCAGCATGCCCGCGATCCGTTCCGGCCATTCAATCATCAACGGACCCCCATCTTCGAAGAGCTCCCCCAGACCGAGATCCTGGGCTTCCCCTGCCCCGCCCACACGAAAAGCATCAAAGTGATAGAGGAATTGCGAATCCGCACGCCGGTACTGGTGAATGAGCACAAACGTCGGGCTGGTGACGGGATCGAGCGATCCCCAGCCACGTGCAATGCCCTGCGCCAGAGTCGTCTTGCCGGACCCCAGATCTCCCGCCAGGCAGATCAGGTGGCCGCCCTCCAGGAGCTCACCAAGGCGAACGCCAATCCGGCGCGTCTGGTCCGGGCTGTGACTGAGGAATTCGAGGCTGCGCTCATCTAGAATGGGCATCGAACCGGGTGGATTATACGTCAGGGTCTAAAGCGTCACAAGAACTTCCCCTGCCTGCGGCAACGTGATAGGATGCAGGCCATGAAAATCCTCATCATTTCCGACATCCATGCCAATCTCAACGCGCTGGAGGCCGTTCTTGAAGATGCTGGACGGCAGAATGAAAACGGCGCCGGCTACGATGCCGTTTGGTGCCTCGGCGATCTGGTCGGCTACGGCCCCGATCCCAACGAGTGCATCGAGCGCGTTCGCAGCCTGCCAGAGCTCGTCTGCCTGATCGGCAATCACGACCTGGCGGCGCTGGGGGATATCCCGCTCTCACGATTCAATGAGGATGCCCGACGAGCCGCGAGCTGGACTCAGGAGACGCTGACACCCGAGAACGAAACCTACCTGCGCTCGCTTGAGAGCCTCCAGGTGATCGATTCCTACACCCTGGCCCACGCCAGCCCCCGCCAGCCTGTCTGGGAGTATGTGCTCGACCCGCAAACCGCCAACGCGAATTTCGAGATCATGGAAACGGAATTCGGACTCATCGGTCACTCGCACGTTGCCCTGCTTTTCGAACAACCCCCCGAGGTGAAGGCCTCGATCATGCGCCCGCCAGAGGTGGGCCGCTCGATGGAACTGCGTGCCCGGATGCTGCTGAACCCCGGCTCCGTGGGCCAGCCAAGGGACATGGACCCGCGAGCGGCCTACGCGATGCTGGATACGGAGAACGCAACCTGGGAGGCGCGCCGCATCGCCTACGACATCGAGCAGGTTCAGTCCCGTATTCGCGACGCCGGGCTGCCTGAGCGACAGGCGATCCGGCTCGAGGCAGGCTGGTAGCTGGCCGGAACTTTTCTCCGTCCGGATTCGTCCATAGGGCGAAGGACTCTTTAAGGCTTACTTGACGACGGGAGGAAAGAAGACATGAAGATTCGCCAGCTCATCACCCTGCTTGCACTGAGTTCACTGGTCCTATCCGCTTGCGCCGTCCTGCGCCCCGCCTCGCGCCAGACGATCAGCGGCGGCGAACCGGCCATCGGCGCTTTCCCAGCGGAGGCACCGGCTGCATTCGACGACCTTGCGGGAGAGCCGGCGCTAGAAACTTTCGCCGAGGAAGGGCGCGCCTTCGTCGACACCGATTTGCCGCAGGAACGGCTGGTCATCCGCAACGCCAGCCTGACCCTGGTGGTCGAAGACCCGGCAGATACGGTGACCGAACTGAGCCGGATGGCCACGGAAATGGGTGGCTTTGTGGTTTCCTCCAACGTCTTCCAATCAACGTTCGGTGAAGCCCGCCTCGTTGCCAACCAGGCATCAATCACCATCCGTGTCCCTTCGGAGCGACTTGACGAGGCGCTGGAGCGCATGAAGGCCGGCGCTGTCGAGGTGCGCAACGAAAACGTCTCAGGCCAGGATGTGACCCAGGAATTCACCGATCTGCAATCACGCCTGACGAATCTCGAGGCTGCCGAAGAGCAGCTCCGCCTGATCATGGACGACGCAGTGAAGACCGAGGACGTTTTGCGGGTCTTCGAGGATCTGCGCCGGGTTCGTGAGGAGATCGAGGTGATCAAGGGCCGTATCCAATACCTGGAGCAGTCGGCCCGGCTGTCCGCAATCAGCGCCGAGCTTATTCCGGATGTCGCCGCACAGCCGATCCAGATCGGCGGCTGGTCGCCCACCGGGGTCGCCAAGGATGCCATCGAAGCCCTGGTTCGCACCTTGCAGAGCTTGGCCAGCGCTGCCATCTGGCTCGGGATCTACATCCTCCCCGTCGCTGCGCTGCTGCTGGCGCTGCCCCTGTTGATCGTACGCTGGTACGTGCTGCGCCGGCGCGGGCAGGCTAGGCCCGAAAGCGGGGAAGCCAGCGGCGCTTAGGGCTTTAGCCAGCATAAGATGAAACGACCTCGGGCGTGGCAACTGCCACGCCCGAGCCGCGTAGACCGACCCGCGCGCCCTCCGGCTGATCCAGATGTACAATGAACGGCTTGGAGGGACCGCCTGCGGACAACTGCCATCCTAGACAGCCGACCTGCATCCTGCATTTGCCGGCCAGGCGCAAGAAAGCTTGAGCCGTCGTGGCGGTCGGCCCTCCCAACCACGCCAGTCGCTCGACCTTGGAGTTCGCCCCACGATGCCTCATGCCCCAACTGAGAATCAGGGAAACCGCATAAGGCTGCTCCGTGCATTCTCGCCTGGGCGGGCCGTCCTGGGCTTGCTTCTGATCGCCGGGCTGATTGGCTTCCTGGTCGTTCATCGGTATGGCGAGTCACTGGATGAACGGTCGGATGCGATCCTCGGTGAAGAGTCCCTCAAGGCGTTCTACGGCGAACCAGACTACTCCTTCACAGGGCCGGCTGGGCCCACCGGTCCTGCATTCTTCATGTTCGTCCAGCTCAGCGTGCGGCCCTGGCTGGCGCTGCGGCCCGATTGGCTGGCGGCCGATGCGCGCCATTTCACCTATTTCCTGACCTACCTCCTGGGCGTTGCCTGCCTGTACTTGCTTGCGCGCAGATTTTCCACCCCCTCAGCCAGCCTGATCGCCATGCTCTTCTTCGCATCACAGCCTCTGCTCGTCGGCCATGCCTTCATGAATCCGAAGGACACCCCGTTCATGTCGGTCTTTATCTTTTCGCTGTATCTTGGGCTGCGCTGCACAGACTTTCTGGGTGCGAGGGTGATTGCGAACGAGCCGAATGCGGTCTCGACTGGGCTCTTCCAGCGCCTCCGGGCGGATTGGAGGGCCTCAAGTCCGCGCATACGGATTCTGACGATCCTCTCGCTTGCATTCGGCGGGATCTTATTGGTCGAGCTGCTTCTCCTCAATCGACTGATCCTCCCTGCCAGCCTTCAGATCATCTACGAGGCATATCATGCCTCCTCGATCGAGCTCGTGAATCGTCTCTTTGCCGAACGCGCCTCAAACCTGGCTGCCACACCGGTGACGGACTATCTGTGGAAATTTACGCGCCTCTACTGGCTCTATCGACTGCCGGTCGCCTTGGCGTCCATCGTTCCCGGAACGCTCTTGGCAAGCCGGATATTTCGCTCGACGATCCGCCCCTACGTTTCAAGCCGCCTGTTTCGATACCTGGTGTTCGGAGCGTTTGCGCTCGGATTTCTCGTCTCGATCCGTGTTGTGGGCCTTTTCGCCGGCGCGCTTGTCAGCGCCCACTGGATCCTTCGCCACCGGCGCGACGCCTTGCGGCCACTCCTTGCCTACTGGGGGCTTGCGCTGAGCGTCAGTTTCATCACCCGCCCCTATTTTTGGGATGAGCCACTCCAACGCATCCTCACGAGTCTCTCCTCCGTGTCGACCTACCGATGGAGCGGAAGGATCCTCTTTCAAGGTGCGATGTACTCCACTGCGGATCTGCCGGCCGCCTACTCCCCCCTGACCTTCTTCGCCATCCAGCTCACGGAGCCTTTCGTCCTGCTGCTGGCGGTAGGTGTACTGGCCGCCTTCCGGCAGATGCTGCAGAGAAAGAATCTGCGAACAGATTGGCTCGTTATCTGGCTTTGGGGAGCCACGCCCATCGTGGCCATCCATTTCCTTCAGATCCAGCGCTACGACAATTTTCGACATCTCCTCTTCGCGCTTCCGGCCTTTTTCATCGTGATATCAAGCGGATTGGAGTACATCCTCGAACGACTCAGGAGTCCTCTGGCCCGGACTGCATTGGCGGCGGCGCTCCTCCTGCCGGCAGTTCTCGCGATCACCCAGCTGCACCCCTACGAGTACATCTACTTCAACCGCTGGGTTGGTGGAACTGCGGGGGCGGCCGGCCGGTTCGAGCAGGATTACTGGTGCACCGCCATGCGTGAGTCCCTCGCCAAATTGAACGAGCGGGCGGAAAGCCAAGCAAGGATCGAAGTCATCGGCCCCGACCCACACGCCGTCGCTGCGTTCGCCAGGGATGATCTCATTGTGCAAGGTGTATCGAGAGATCCATCGCCGGCGCGGAAGCCTGATTACGCCATCATCTGCGTTCGTGGAAACGCGGCAGACCGCTACTACACGCAGGAACCCACGGTGGGGACCATCGAGCGCGCTGGTGTCGTGTTGAGCCAGATCAAGCGCGTACGCTAAGGAAGTTCTTATTCCAGCTCAGCGAAGCCAAACGGGGGACCAGTGCCGATCAACCGGGCTCAACTTCCTTGCCTTGCTGCTGAGGCTTTGAGGGCCTTCCGAAGGTCAGGTGGACGCTCCAGAGAACCACAAGCAATCCAACCGGAAGAAACAGTCGATCGACGCCGGTGGACAGGTAGTACACGATATCTCCGACAAACGAGATCAAGTAGTAGATGCCGGCAAGAATCACACCCATGGAAGCCACCGCCAGGAGCTCCATTTGAAGCGTCCGCTCGCGACCCAGTCGGCGCCAACGGCCACCCACCAGAATACTGAGCACGACGGCCGGCACAAGCAATCCCCAGGTATCCAGATCCAAGAATGTGCGGCCGAGGAACCGGAAGATCAAGTAGACGCTCTCCACATGGAATTGGGCGTTGACAATCTCCTGCATGGCAGCCGCCGGCGCCGAAGAGATGGGACCACCGCGACCGTACACTGTCGCGAACACGCCCCAACTCCCCCCAATCAGAACAAGCGGCGGAAGCCAGATCCTCCACCCCAGATCAGCTTGACCGCGCAGCCTTGCTGCAGCAGCCAGGATGATCAGCGTGAGACCGGCCAGATACAGACCTTCCGGCCGGGTCCAGATAGAGAGTCCAAGGAGCAGCCCGGAGACAAACATCGGTCCGTGATCGCGGCCTGCCAGCGCCTCAATCCAATAGAGCAGGCCCGCCGTCAGGTAGAAGGAAAAAGGAAGATTCGCGTAACCCGAGGT
>JBFJVD010000099.1:0-10047 GCA_041624375.1 Anaerolineales bacterium | reverse complement strand
GCGCGGCGGACGGTCGCCGGCAGATCTGCCCGCTCAGCGGCCGGGGTCTGTGCCCAGTGCTCAGGGTTGTAGGCGATGATGTCGATCTGGTCGGCAAGCTCCGGCAGCCTGCGCTCGGCTTCCTCCCAGGAGGCGAAACCGACCCGCACCCGGCCGGACTCGATCGCCGGCAGAAAACGGAGTTGCGCCGCCGGGATCAATGCGATGTCGAGCGGGCGGGCGGTTCGGTTGAAGTATGCCGCCATCTCGCTGGTCATGATCGGGTAGGTCACCGGGAGCTGAGATAGATCGTTCGGGAGTGGAGTCCGGGTCGCCGCCGCTGGATCCAGCGTCGGCAGCATAAGCGGCTCGGTGGTCGAATCCACGGGGAGCGTCGAGGATGGAACCGGGGGAGGCAGGGTCGGAGACTCGGCGCCAGGCGTCGGCCCAAGATCGATCTGAATGGCGCAGCCGAGCGTTGTGAGCAGCAGCGCGGTGAGCAGCGCCCCGATCGGCCGGGGCAACTTAGACGGCGTCATGGTTGGCCATGGTGATGAACCAGCGTTTGCCCTGGCGCAGGCTTTCGCCGGTGATCTCCGGCGAGAGGGACACCGTGTTCAGACGGAACTGCTGCGGTGCGAAGCGCGGTGGTGGCTCGACGTAGCCGGCGCGGCGCAGGATTTGGAATTCCTGGGTATGAGGCAGCATCAGGCATCCAGCCATAGCCATCCCACTGGCGGCAAAGCGCCGTGTCGCTTCCTCAACAAGCGCAAGGCCGGCGCGGTCGCCGCGCGGTCCCGGTTCGACGAGCAGGTCCATGATGAGCCCGGTGTCCACACCTTGAATCTGCGTGGCGCGCGTCACCGCATAGCCAACCAGCTCATCGCCCTCAGCAACCGCAAGGATGTCGTAGCTGCGGAAGGCCGGGTCGCGAAAGCGCCAGCGCAGGAAGCTCTGATTGCGGAGGATGGCGATCTCGTACTTACCCTCGACCCGCTGCCAGAAGCGGTCAAAACGCTCGTCGAAGTCCTCGAAGGCGCGGAGCTCCATCCCTGAATCCAGCCTGGCACGCTGCGGCCGCCAGAGGAGGTTTCCGGCAAACCACCAGCCGAATTCGATGCCTCGCCGAAGGAGCGGGCTGTCGAAGCGGGCACGCGCCAGACGGCCGATTTGAAGCGGCCGGATGAGCAGCGGGATCCGGCTGACCGGCCGCTTTCCCACTTTCGCATGTGGCAGCAGCGCCTCCGGTTTCGGAAAGCCGTATTGGAAGACCCCATCGGCGAGCTCCACGCGGATGATGTCGGTGAAGGCGCTGTAGATCCCCAGCCGGCGGTAATCCGGATGGACGAGGGCATTGCAGCCCAGGTAGCAGCGTTCGATGCGGCCCTCAAAGGTGACCTCGAAGGGAATGTAAAAAGCGAAGCCAACGATCTCCCCCGAGGGTTGGGCTTCACAAACAGGAATCAAGGTCTTCCCGGCCGGCGCGCCCTTCGAAAGCCAATCGAAATAGGCCGCAGTGCCGGGTTCTCGTTCCCCAAAGTGGGCCGCGCTGAGCTTCAGCAGGCTCGCTCGATCCGAGTCCTGAAAGAGGCGGGCTCGCCAGGCCTTTGTCGGCTCATCCGTCTTCACGGACTGCATGCATTCCTCCATCGACGACCGGCAGCTTCAGGGCCGGTGCCATGAATCCTAACCTCAAGCTCGGGCGCGATCCAGAGGGAAAGTGACGCCAATTCGGGCTGAGCACACCCTGGACCGTGTGTGCGAAACGTCGAGACCCACCACCGACCGGATGTCTTGCATTTCCTGCCAGGCCAGGTCGACCATGGCTTCAGGCAAAACGGGGGTTCAAACAGCATTGAAGCGCCTGAGCTCTGGAGTGGAGTGATTTTGCCGGCACGCCTCAGTCCTGCGCGACGGACTCCTGCAGAACCGGGCCTGGCTCCTCCTGTGAGCCCAACGGGAAGCGCCACCACGCCAGCAGCCCCAGGATTGCCTGGACCTGAAGCGTGATCAGGCCCAGCGTCGAAATCAACAGCGCAGAGGTCTCCGGGACACCGACCTGCCCAAAGAGGTAGATGGAGGCCAGGTCGCGGGTGCCGATTCCGAGGATTGAAATCGGCACCAGGCCGATCAGCCGCAGCAAGGGAACCACCAGCACAAAGAAGCCGATCGGGACCACCAGGTGCAGCGACAGGACGATGGCGTAAACGCGCGCCAGCAGAAGAACATAATTCAGGAGGCTCAAGAGGCCGACAACGATGAGAAATCGGAGATCGAGCTCGCCGACTTTCTGCGCCAGCCGAAACGAATCCTGCTGGACGACATCTTTGTAGGCCTTGGGGGTCATGCGGCGCAGGGTGTTGGCGATGAAATAGGCGCTGCGCTCCTGGTTTCGATAGAAGAGGAAGCCAAGGATGAACAGCAGGGCGGGGACGCCGGCGACGATCAGCGTAAGGTTTGGCGAGAGGCCGAACAAAATGGCCAGCGAAATGAAGCCAAAGAAGAAGAGCATCAAGAGGTCGTAGGCCCGATCGATCACCACGCTCAGAAACGATTCGGGCAGCGGATAGCCCTCATTTCGGTGATAGAGCACCTTCACAAACTCGCCGAGCTGACCCGGCGTCACCAGCGCAGCGGAGGTGCCGATCAGTTGATGGATGAATGTTCGCCAGAAGGGGATCCGGATCGCCAGACGCACCATGATCAGCTGCCAACGCAGGGTGGCGACGAGCATGGCGACACCCTGGATGAACAGCGACAGCAGCACCATCCATGGGTCGACGCTCGCCAGCGTCTGCAGCGCTTCCCGCAGGTCAATACGCAGCAAAATAAGAATAAAGACGATAATGCCAATCATGCGGAAGGCCCAGCGGTTGCGCAGGATCCTGCGCAAGAGACGCTTGCCGCGGCCATTCTCCGGGCGTGTCATATAGATGACTCCTGTGGTTACAGCGTTCGGCGGCCCGCCGCCGCCGAATAGATCAGGTTCTGCAGGTGAAGTTCTCCCTCAGCGTTCCTGTGATGCGGTTGCGCCCCGGAGGATGCTTAACGAGCCCGTGTTCCCCTGCTAGGGTGCGCAGAGTCGCCGCTCGCCGATCGAGCGCCGCTGACCGGCGGCGAAATCTACATCCGCGCAGAGCATCGCCCGGCGGGCCGTCCGGTTCTTGGCCGCCAGGGTAGTCGGCTGCGGTCCGACGGTGGTTCGATCGGTATCCAGCCTCTCTTCGGCGGTGAGAATAGCGACAATGTACGCAGATCGGGTGAGCACGCCGATGGTCTCCTCGGCACGTCCCATCGCCCGGTAGACAACTTCCAGCCCACGGTACGCTCGCTCGTTCGCCGGGTCCACCGCCAGCGCACCCTCATACGCCTCGATCGCCTCGCCGTAGCGCGCCTGCCGCGCCAGCAGCGTACCCAGCGCCAGGTAGCTCTCCGCCTCTCCCGGCGCCAGCTCGATCGATCCCTCCAGCGCCGCAATCGCCGCATCCACCTCCAGCTGGTCCTGCAGGTAGCGCGCCGCATACACCCCGCCCAGATAACTCCCCGGCACCGCCGCCTGCACCGCCGCCACAATCTCCCCCACCCGCTCCGACTGCTCCGCAAACGGATGCGCCTCAATCAACGTCCCGTACGTCGGCAGGTACGTCGGCTCCACCGCCAGCCCCCGCTCCAGCGCCGCCACCGCTTCCTCCCGCCGACCCAGCGTCAGCAGCCCCTCTCCTAACCCCTGCCACGCCCGCCCTTCCGCCGGCCCAATCACCGTCGCCTGCTCCAGCGACGCCAATCCCCCGCTCACATCCCCCATCGCCAGCTGCAACCGCCCCAGCTGCAGCCACGTCAGCACATCGTTCGCCCCCACCTCCAGCCCCGCCTGCAGCAGCGCCAGCGCCTCCTCCAGCCGACCCTGCGCCTCGCGCGCCCCCGCCAGCAGCCGGTACCCGACCGTCGTCGCCTCCCCCTCCGTCAGCGCCCGCTCATACAGCAGCTCCGCCTCCGCCACCTGGCCGCGCTCCCGCAGTCCGTCCCCGTACCGCACCAGCGCCTCCATCGACGTCGGCCGCTCCTCCACCGCCAACCGCAGCTGCTCCAGCGCCGCCTCCCCCCTCGCCTGCGACCGGTACAGCTCCGCCAGCACAAACCGCACCGTCACCGACCCCGGCGCTCGCTCCAGCGCCGCCTCCAGCGCCGCCTCCGCCGCACCAATCTCCGCCTGCTCGCGGTACAGCGACGCCAGCTCCAGCAGTGGATCGATCGCCCCCGAATTCACCTCCACCGCATCGTTCAGCACCCCGATCGCCCGGCCCACCTCGCCCTGCGACCGGTACACGTCCGCCAGCCCCACATACGCTCGCTCGTTCGCCGGGTCCACCGCCAGCGCACCCTCGTACGCCTCGATCGCCTCGGCATAGCGGAGCTGGCGATAATAGATAGATCCCATCAGCAGGTAGACGCTCGGCGCGGCGCGGTCGACCCGCAGCGCCTGCTGCAGCATGCTTTCGGCTTCATCGAAGCGCGCCTGACCGCGGTACAGGCTGGCCAACCCCAGATAGGCATCCACACTGCCGGGGGCGGTCTCGATCGCCTGATCGTAGTAGTGCTCGGCTTCTTCCCAATCTCCGGCCAGTTCCATCGCCTGCGCGACGGCCAGCGCCGCCCGGACATTGCCCGGCCGGGATTGATACGCCTCCTCGAAGAGTTGAATGGCCGCCTCGACGTCCCCACGCTCGCTCAGCGTACTGGCGAGCGCCAGCTGCGCGTCCAGCGATCCCGGCGAAAACTCGATCGCCTGCTGGATTTGCTCCAACGCGCGGGAGGTGTTCCCCAGGGCCGTATAGGCGCGCGCCAAACCCAGTCGGGCGGGCAGGGATTGCCGATCGAGCCGTATAGCCGACTCAAATGCGAGCGAAGCCTGCGGGAACTGCCCGATTCCCATGAGCAGCTCACCCATTTCGGTGTAGTAGCGAGAAATCTCAGTCCCGGAAGTCTCCGCTTCTTCGGCCGCGTCGATCAGCTGCTGATACAGGTCAATGGCATTCTGGGGCTGACCGCTGAGCTGGTACAGGCTTGCCAGGGCCTCCTGAGAAGAGGTCGTCTGCGATTCCTGCAGCGCCTCGATATAGGGAGCGAGCGAGAGCTGATTGAGGGGATCGAGTACATTGCTCCCCGGGTTGTCGATCTCGCCGACGGAACCAAGCAGCGCTTCGGTCCCGAAGTAGAAGCCGCCAAGACCTTCCAGCACCAACCGGGAAATGGCCCGTGGGTTCTGTTCGGGCTGATTGAGGAAGACCTCCAGGGCCTGCTCGTAGGTCGATTCAGCAACTGCGATCTCGCCCTGGGCGCGCTGCAAGTCGGCCAATTGCAGGTAGGCGAGCAAGTAATTTGCATCGAGTTCGATCGCTTTGCGATAGGCCGCTTCAGCCAGCTCCGGCTGATTGCGCCGGCGCAGCGCATCTCCCACCTGGACGCGGACCTCCGGATCGGTCGGGAGCGCCGCCACGGCCGCGTTGTAGAAGCCCATGGCCGTCTGGACCTGGCCCTGGTCTTCGGTGAGAGTCGCCAGCCGGCTGTATGCCAGGGAGCGGCTGCTGTCGATCGAGACCTGGCTCAGGCGTGGCGAGACCGCCGCATTTTCAAGCAGATCGGCGGCAATCTTGTAGGCCACCGCAGCGCTCTGGGGGTCGCCCAGCTCTTCAAACTGCTCCGCCAGAGAGAGGTAAAGGCTGGGCTGCTCCGGATTGAGTGTGGTGGCGTTAATAAGCAGGTCGAGATTCTCGTCGAGTGCGGCTTGCTGCTGGTACTGCTCGCGGAGCGAGGTATAGGCAGTCACGACGGTCGGGTCGAGAGTGAGCACCTGACGGAAGGCTTCGACAGCCTGCTCCGGCCTGCCCTGCTCGCGCCAAAGATCGCCCAGCAGCAGGTACGCGGTGGCGTTCCATGGCTGGTCGTAGAGGATGCGCAGGATGGCGTCCTCGGCCTCTGTCGTTCGGCCATCATCAATCAGCAGGCTGATCAGGGAAAGGCGGGTGAGCGAGCTATCAGCCGCGCGCAGATCGAGGAGCCAGACCGCATGCTGGTAGAGCTCGATGGCGCCATCGATGTCGCCCTGGGTCGCATGCAGGCCCGCCTCACGAGCGACAAATTCTGGATCGAGCGGGTCTTCGCGACGAAGCTCCTGCAGCACTGCGGCTGCATCTTCATAGCGTTCCTGTGTCTGGTAGACACTGGCGAGCACGAGCCGATTGGAGGCGCTGGGGCTGATCTCCACCAGGTCTTCATACAGCGGGAGCGCCAGGTCGGAACGGCCGCGCTGGCGCCAGAGATCGGCCTCCAGCAGCAGCCGGGTCGCCTCGCTGTAGGAAGGATCGAGGCCGAACGCCTGCTTGTACGCGGCCTGCGCGCAGGCTTCGTCTTCCGCCCGCAAGCAGGAGTTGCCGAGCGCCAAATGGTAGCGGGCGACGTTCGGCGCCGCTTCGATCGCCTGCTCAAAGATGCCGATACTCTCGCCCACGCGGCCTGCATCGCTGAGCAGTCGGCCAAGGTGGTAGTAGACCGTGGCTGAAGGCTGCCGGGCGGCCAAGCCTTCCATCCGCGCAATCGCCTCATCGAAGCGGCCCCCGTCGCGGTAGACCGTAATCAGACCGACCGTCGCCAGCGGGTCGTCAGGGTTTTGGGCCAGGGCAAACCGATAGAGCGCTTCGGCCGCTTCCAGATCGCGGGCCACCAGCGCCGTGTTGCCCTGGATGCTTTCCGTCACCGAGGGCGTCGCCCGTACGGCATAGAGACTGTATTCGGTATCGTCCATCAGCCACTCGAACCACTGGGTGGCCATCCGATATTGAAGGTCGAGCCGGCTTCCGGTCTCAACGATGACGAACTGCACCCCATACTTCGCCAGGATGTCGACCGAACGCTCGGTGAGCTGCGGCGTATTGAAGAGAACATGCTGATCGATGAGCCGCTCGAGCGCAACGTCCTGCATATGCGCCGGGAAGAACTCGCTGACATTGAAAATGCGGTGGGCAATGATGTTGGCATTGGGCGCGAAGACCGGAACGGAAACGCTCAAGCGCTGATCGGCCGCCACCATCGCCGGCCCGCCCGCAGACGTTTCGTCATCGAGGCGCGCCAGGAGGGCCTGAGGCGCCGAGAAAATGTCTGGCGCCGCCGAGCCCAGGCGAACGTTGCGCACATTCTGGTAGATCTGCGGCGACAGCAGCAGGCCAAGCGCCAGCAGCAAGCCGATGCCGCCGTAGGATTGAAGCCAGCCGGAGGCGCGCGCATGTGGCCAGCGCTGGGAGACGAAGCGCGCCACGATTCCGGGGAGCGGGTAGAGAGCGAACGCCAGAATCAGGGCGTAGGGGAACATCCATAAGAAGCGCCAGAGAAGCCAGGGCACCACAAGCGATCCCACGATGGGCGTGAGGATCGGGTTGAACATCACATACAAGATGCCGAGTCCAGCGCCAAGGATGTACTGCGCGCCGATGCTCTTCTGCAGGCTCCAGACAAGCAAGGGCAGCAGGAGGATCGCCAGGAAGTACGGCGGCTCAACAAAAAGCCCGGGGTCGGCGATGTAGCGATTGAGGTCAAAGACGATCAGCCGCTGGCGCCGCATGTTGAAGGCGTAGCGCCAGACGAGGAACGGGCTGGCGTCTGTATCCGCCTCCTGCGCCGTCAGGTTGCCCAGATCTGGCAGCGGACCGTACACGTCCAGATTGGGTATCGAGACAAAGGGCAAAACCGGCGTGCGCTCGATCCCGATCGACCAGCCGTCAAAACTGCTCGGGTAGGTCGGCGCCAGCGGCTCACTGCCGCGCGACATGAGCAACAGGACGATCGGCAAGAACATGGCCACGCCGGCGATCGGGGCCAGCGCCAGCACCCTGCGCCACGCGGACCAGCGACGCATATTGAGCAGCAGATGCAGACCGCCGAAAGCTGCCAATCCGAGCGCCAGCATCGCCGAGACCAGGGGGTGGATGGTGGAGATGGCAAAGGCCACAATGAAGCTCGCCAGCCAAGCAACGCGGTTGCGTTCCCGCAGGAAGTGAATCGCCAGACCGATCGCCACCGGCAGCATGGTCACTGAGATGGTGAACTTGTCGGCATTGGTTCGTTCGAAGAAAAAGATGCTGACGCTGTCGCCGCGGAAGAAGATTGCCGCCAGGTAAATCAGCGACTGGAGCACTGCGGTGAAGAGGCCGAAGCGGCGGTCGCCATCGCCAGCCTCCTTGCCAAGCATGTATGCGGAGAACAGCGCCCACAGCGCGAACAGGCTCCGGGTTCCGTACCCGGTCAGGGGCAGCGGGTCAAGTCCCGAGAAGAAGGACCAGAGCGACCATAGCGGAAGGAACTGGCTGAAGGCCGAGCGCACGCCGGGTCCCAAATCGGTGCCAAACATCGGCTCGGTGACGTTCATGCGCTGCCCATCAAGCGCGTCGCTCACCTTGGTGAGGAAGGTCAGCAGGTCGCCGTCCACCCGGTAGGCGGTCAGCGCCGGAAGCATGATGACGAAGGCGAGCAGCAGCAGGAGCAGCAGGAGCTGCTCAGTGCGGCTCCAGCCCTCCGACGTCGCCGGGCGCGACCAGGTGTCCGGGAAACCGGCGCTGAGCTCGCGCGCAAACCACACGGCGACGACGA
Organism: Anaerolineales bacterium; assembly: GCA_041624375.1. Lineage (GTDB taxonomy): Bacteria > Chloroflexota > Anaerolineae > Anaerolineales > E44-bin32 > JBFJVD01. The sequence goes on along the minus strand of JBFJVD010000099.1, from coordinate 1,428 downwards.
TGAAGCTGGTCAGGCGCCAGCCATTCGCCAGGTCGTCGACGGTCATGTTCTGAATCAGCGCCAGCAGCCCGGGGACCGCCAGCACTGCGACGCCGAAGGGGAACGCCAGCGCAAGACGCTGGAGCGAATCCAAGTTGAGCCGCCGGGTGATCAGGGAGGCGAGCAGATAGCCGGGGGTGATCAGCAGCGCGAGGAATGTCAACCAGGTGGCCGGTTGCAGCGGCAGAAAACGCGACAAACCGACGAATGTGAACGCGTAAGCGAGCAGGAGCACGGCCGCGATGGCCCGGTCCGCCCCCAGGATGCGGATGCGATCGGCGATACGGTCGAAATTAATCGGGCGTTGCAACATCTACCTCACAGACCGACAGCCAGAGGCGATGGCGTGCCGGCATTGAATTCTACCTTCCGTTCCGTTCGCCTTGGGCAGCCGCTTCGGCGACGTCTTCGCTAGCCGCAGGCGTGGTCAGGGCCGCAGGCAGTGAGTCTGGTTCCAGCAAGTCACGCAGCGGCGCGAACGAGAAATCACGGAACAGCCGGCGAAGCTTTTCTGCCAGGCTTCCCCGGCGCGTGTATTGCACGATGAATTCGCGCGGCGTGACCCGGCTGTAGCGGTGCTCGGTGTCCAGCTCCCACGGGTGCATGTAGATCACAGCCGGATGGCCCTGCCGGTTGAGCTGATGGATCCCCGCCCGGATGAGCGGGTAGGGGAAGGCCCGCAGGTAGAGACCGCCAGCGATCGGAACGTTGACGCCCATCCAGCGCGCCGTTGAGAGTGGGAATTCCATGAGCCGACTCTCCGGCCGATGGTGCGGGAAGCGCGGCGCGTCCGGGAACCCGTAGAGTGTGTTTCGAGTCGGAAAAAAGCTGCTATCGTAGCGAAATCCCTTCTCTGCCAGCACGTCTAGCGCCCACAGCGAACTCCGATTGATGGAAAAGTAGGGCGCGCGGTGACCGAGAATCGGCTGATCGACCAAGGGTTGAATTGCGCCCAGCGCCCGATCGATCTCCTCCGAGAAGGATGCCGGAGTCATCCGGTGCACCATCCGATGCCAGTAGCCATGGACGCCGATCTCATGGCCCGCGGCATGGACGGCGCGGATCAGGTCGGGATGCTCGTCGGCAACCCTGCCCAGCACAAAGAACGTCGCCCGGACATTGTGTTCCTCGAGAAGCTCAAGCAAGTGGTGGGTGTTGCCCACCACCCGCGATTCGTGGCGCGGCCATTCCTCCGGCCGCGCGCTAAGGCTGGTGATCGCTTGATACCAGTCCTCCAGATCGACGCTGAACGCGTTCAGGACGGTCATTGTCCTGGGCACCCTGAAACGGCCCCCGCCGGGGCGGTGCGGCGGGGTTCAACCCCCATCTTGCCGGCGCGCCCACCAGAGGTACCGGGCTCCACATGGACCGGTAAGAAAACGTTGGATG
>JBFJVD010000098.1:0-10080 GCA_041624375.1 Anaerolineales bacterium | reverse complement strand
TTGATGAAGCAGCGGTGGTTCGGCGGCAAAGCGCGCACGATCCGCCAGGTCGCCATCCAGGAGGCGATCCCGATTCGTGGGGACGGCAAGACAGCCCAGATTGTGCTGCTCGACGTCGACTACAGCGACGGTGACCCGGAGCGCTACCTTCTCCCGCTTGCTTTCAGTACGGGCGAACGTGCGGAGCAGCTCGCCCGCCATACGCCGCAGGCAGTGCTCGCCCGTCTGACGGCCGAGGGCGGGGCGGAGGAGGGTGTGCTCGCCGATGCCAGCCTTGAGCGCGATTTTGCCGTTTCGCTCATGAGCGGTGTGGTCCGCCGCCGGAGATGGAAAGGGCTGCGTGGCGAAGCCTCAGGAAGCACAATCCCGGGGATGAGCCGAGCCGACCGGGCTGGCCTCGAATCGCTCGAGCCGGCACTGCAGCGCGGCGAACAGAGCAACACCTCGATTCTCTATGGGGATCGCTTCATTCTGAAGCTCTTCCGGCGGGTTGAAACCGGCGTCAACCCGGATCTGGAGATCGGCCGCTTCCTGACCCGGCGGGGTTTTAAGCACATCCCGCCGGTGGCCGGCGCGCTCGAATACAAACGCGGGCGCTCTGAGCCAGCGACGCTGGCCGTGCTCCATACGTACATCGCCAGCGAAGGCGATGCCTGGCAGTTCACGCTCGATTCGCTGGGCCGCTACTACGAGACGGTGCTCACGCTCCCGGAAGAGGAGCGGAGCGGTGGGCCCAAGCTGACGCCGCGCCCGCTCCTGGCAAGGGCCGCTGAGGAAATCCCTGAGCAGGTCCATCAACGCATCGACCCCTACTTCCAGACTGCGGAGCTTCTCGGCAGGCGAAGCGCCGAAATGCATCTTGCACTGGCTTCAGATGCGTCGGATCCTGCCTTTGCACCCGAGCCGCTCACCCGACTGCGCCAGCGCGCCATTGCGCAGTCGTTGCGCTCATCTGCCCGTCGCACGCTGCAGGCCCTACGCCGCCAGCTGAAGGAGCTGCCGGAGCCGCTCCGGGCGCAGGCCGTCGAAGTCCTCGACCAGGAGAGTGAGCTGCTGGGTCGGATTCGCTCGCTGGCGGAAAGGAAAATCGACGCAGAACTTATCCGTTGTCACGGCGATTTTCACCTCGGCCAGTTGCTCTTCACCGGGAAGGACTTCATCATTCTCGACTTCGAGGGCGAGCCGGCCCGGCCGATTGGCGAGCGCCGGCTGAAGCGTTCCCCCATGCGAGACGTCGCCGGGATGGTCCGCTCGTTTGACTATGCCGCCCACGCCGCATTGAGAACGAGTGAGATCGGCGCTATGCCGATCCGACCGGAAGATCAGGCCGCGCTCGAGCCGTGGGCCCGTTACTGGAGCACGTGGGTGACAGCCACCTACCTGAAATCGTACCTGGCGACTGTGGGCGAGAGGCCGTTCCTACCGGCTTCCACACAGGATCGGGCCACCATGCTCGATGCCTATCTCCTGGAAAAGGCGGTGTATGAAATCGCCTATGAGCTCAACAATCGGCCAACCTGGGTGTCTATCCCCCTCCAGGGCATCCTCGACCTGCTGGCAGCGGGCTGGGGAGCGTAAACCAGGGTGGCCGGAGCGATCGCGAAATCGATGAAACGAGTTTGGGACGGAAGATGACTGAGAAGAACAAGTCGAAGCCGAAGAATGCCAAGGCGGCGGATCCATCGTCCCAGCCGGGACCGGCATCGGATCTCAGCCTGATCACCCCGGACGATGTGTTTCTATTCAACGAGGGCAATCATTTTCGCCTGTATGAGAAGCTCGGCGCTCATCCGCTCTCGGTGGACGGACAATCCGGTACCTACTTTGCCGTCTGGGCCCCGGATGCTGAGGCGGTTTCCGTCATCGGAAACTTCAATCAGTGGGATCGTTCGCGACACCCGCTGAGGCCGAGGGCCGAGTCGGGGATCTGGGAGGGGTTCATTCCCGGGATCGGCGAGGGTGGGGTCTATAAGTTCCACATTGTCTCCCGCTTCGAGGGATACAGAGTGGACAAGGCTGATCCATTTGCCTTCTATAGCGAACAACCCCCGAAGACGGCATCCGTTGCCTGGAACCTCGACTACAGCTGGGGCGACCAGGCCTGGATGCAATCGCGGGGCGAACGCAACCGCTTGGATGCCCCCATATCGATCTACGAGGTGCATCTCGGATCCTGGCGCAGGGATCCACAGGATCCTGGCCGGATGCTGAGCTACCGCGAACTGGCCCCCGAGCTCGCCGCGTATTTACGTGATCAAGGATTCACCCATGTCGAGTTTCTCCCCGTCATGGAGCATCCTTTCTATGGCTCATGGGGGTATCAGACCACCGGCTACTTCGCGCCCACCTCGCGCTATGGCAGTCCGCAGGACTTCATGTTCCTGGTTGACACGCTTCACCAGGCGGGCATTGGGGTGATCCTGGATTGGGTTCCTTCCCACTTTCCCGCCGACGAGCATGGCCTGGCCTACTTCGATGGCACCCATCTCTACGAACATGCGGACACGCGCAAGGGATTTCACCCGGACTGGAAGAGCTACATCTTCAACTACGGCCGGAATGAAGTTCGCAGCTTCCTGCTGAGCAGCGCCCTCTTCTGGTTGGACAAGTACCACATTGACGGATTGCGGGTGGACGCCGTCGCCTCGATGCTCTACCTGGACTACTCCCGTCAGTCGGGCGAATGGATCCCGAATGCCTATGGGGGGAACGAGAACCTGGAAGCTATTCAGTTCCTGCGTCGGCTGAACGAAGCGGTGTTTGAGCGCTACCCCGATGTCCAGACCTTCGCCGAGGAATCAACCGCATGGCCGATGGTCTCCCGGCCGATCTACCTCGGCGGTCTGGGTTTCGGACTCAAGTGGGACATGGGCTGGATGCACGACACCCTGCTCTACTTCGCCAAGGACCCGGTCCATCGCAAGTACCACCACAACCAGCTCACGTTCCGTCTTCTGTATGCCTTCAATGAGAATTTCGTGCTTTCCCTTTCGCACGATGAGGTGGTTCACGGAAAAGGATCCCTGCTGAACAAGATGCCAGGAGACGACTGGCAGAAGTTCGCCAACCTGCGCGCCTTGCTCGGCTACATGTATGCCGAACCCGGCAAGAAACTGCTCTTCATGGGTGTAGAGATTGGACAATGGCGGGAGTGGCGTCATGATGAGAGCCTCGATTGGGATCTTCTCGCCGATGACCCGCATGCTGGACTTCAGCGCTGGCTGCGCCAGCTCAACCAGGTGTACCGAGCCGAACCAGCGCTCTATGAAATCGATTTCAGTCACGAAGGCTTTGAATGGGTGGACGCCAACGATGCCGAGCAAAGCACGATCAGCTTCCTGCGGCGGGCGCGGTCGAACGATGACCTGATCCTGGTGGTCGCCAATCTCACCCCGGTGCCGCGCTACAACTACCGGCTTGGCGTACCCCGCGGCGGGCGCTGGACGGAACTGCTCAACAGCGATGCCAAGGAGTATTACGGCAGCGGCCATGGCAACCTGGGGGAGGTTGAGGCCGTGCCGGTGTCTGCCCATGGCAGGCCCTATGCCCTCAATCTCACGCTGCCGCCATTGGGAATCCTGTTCCTGAAGCAGGCAGGCGGGCGGAGCGCGGAGACAGCCGCTGACGGCGAGTCAAACGGGGACCCGGCTCCTTCAGGCGCCTCCCCCTGATTGCCTGTCCCGTAACCCTTGCCTGTGTTTTGCGTTATGATCTGGGGCCGCTCGCGAATGCTGGGTTCCGAGCGCTCGACAGCCGGGGCAGCAGTGAGCGACGCCGTCTGCCAAAGAGCCATCAAAGGACTCCGACCTGATGGAGCGCTACGTCTGCATCCACGGACACTTCTACCAGCCGCCCAGGGAGAATCCCTGGCTGGAAGCTATTGAGCTTCAGGAATCCGCGTATCCCTATCACGACTGGAACGAACGCGTCTCATCCGAATCCTACGCACCGAACGCCGCCGCACGGATTCTAGATGCGCGGGACCGGATCGTCCGCATCGTCAACAACTACGCCTCCATCAGCTTCAATTTCGGTCCCACCTTGCTGGCGTGGATGGAACAGCATGATCCGGGGACGTTGCAGGCCATCCTCGAGGCCGACCGGCAGAGCCGACGCCGCTTTGGCGGCCATGGTTCCGCGCTGGCGCAGGTCTACAATCACATGATCCTGCCGCTGGCGAACCCGCGCGACAAACGGACACAGATTCTCTGGGGGCTGCAGGACTTTCGGCATCGCTTCAATCGGGAGCCGGAGGGCCTCTGGCTGCCGGAAACGGCCGTCGACCTTGAGACGCTTTCCCTGGTCGCCGAGGCCGGTCTGGCGTTCACCGTGTTGGCGCCACATCAAGCGAAGCGCACGCGCCCCCTCGGCGGTGGGGAATGGCGCGACGTTTCCGACGGGCGCGTCGATCCGACCTGCCCCTACCTGGTTCGCCTGCCCTCGGGCGGGACGCTCACGGTCTTCTTTTACGATGGACCTATCGCCCGCGCGACCGCCTTCGAGGGGCTGTTATCACGCGGTGACAACCTCGCGCAGCGTCTGCTCAGCGCGTTTGATGCGCAACGCAGCTGGCCCCAGCTCGTTCACATCGCAACCGACGGTGAAACCTACGGCCATCATCACCGTCATGGAGAGATGGCCCTGGCCTATGCGTTGCACCTCATCGCCGGCCGGGAGGATGTGCGCCTGACCAACTACGGCCAGTACCTGGAGCGCCACCCCCCGATCTTCGAAGCGGAGATCGTTTCAGACACATCCTGGAGCTGTATTCATGGCGTCGAGCGCTGGCGCAGCGACTGCGGGTGCAATACCGGTGGCCATCCCACCTGGAACCAGGCCTGGCGCGCTCCGCTGCGGTCAGCCCTGGACTGGCTGCGGGATTCCCTGGCGTCGCTCTATGAATCTCAAGCCGGCGCCTATCTACGTGATCCTTGGCAAGCCCGCGAGGACTACATCCATGTGGTCCTCGACCGCTCGCCGGAATCAATCGAAGCCTTTCTGGGCCGGCAGCTCAGCCGTGAACTGCAGCCCGCCGAACGCGTCCAATTGCTGAAGTTGATGGAACTTCAGCGGCACGCCATGTTGATGTACACCAGCTGTGGTTGGTTCTTCGATGAAATCTCTGGTATTGAAACCCTGCAGGTGCTGCAGTATGCGGCCCGGGCCATCCAGCTCGGCCGGGAGTGCCTGGCGAAGGATCTTGAGCCCGGTTTCCTCGATCGCCTGCAGCGGGCAAGGAGCAACCTGCCCGATCTGGGGGATGGGCGCCGGATCTACGAGCGCTTCATCCGGCCGGCGATGGTCGACCTTGCCAGCGTGGGCGCACACTATGCCGTCAGCTCCGTCTTCGAAGACTACGAGCCGCAAGCCGCGATCTATAGCTATGCGGTCTCGCGGGAGGCCTTCCGCCGCGAACGGGCGGGTCGGGCGCGTCTGGTCGTCGGGCGTGCGCAGGTGGCTTCTGAGGTAACCCGCGAAGCCGAACGCTTCGAATTCGGCGTGCTGCATCTGGGGGACCACAACCTGCATGGTGTGATCCGCCAGGCGGGCAATGAGGCGGCCTATGAGGCGTTCGAAGCCGAGTCGCTTGAAGTGTTCCATCGCGCTGATATCCCTGACCTGTTCCGCGTGCTGGATCGGCACATGGAAGCCCCCAGTTTCTCGCTGCACTCGCTCTTCCGGGATGAACAGCAGCGGATTGTCAACCGGATCCTGGAGGAATCACTGCTGGACGTCGAGGCCGCCTACCGTCGGATTTATCAGGACTACGCCCCCCTGATGCGCTACCTCGCCGATCAGCAGGTGGGGCTGCCGCGTGCCTTCGAAGTGGCGGCCGAATTCATATTGAATACGAGTCTCCGGCGGACATTCGCCGAGATTCCTCTGGACATCACTGCCGCGGAGAAGCTCTTGGCGGAAGCGGCGGAGCACGGTGTCCAGCTTGATGACGTCAGTCTGCGCTTCACGCTCGAAGGTGCGCTCGCCCATGAGGCGCAGCAACTGGTGATAGGCTCCGACGACATCGAGGCGCTTGAGCGCTTTGAGCGGAGCATTGAATTCGTGGGTGGGCTGCCCTTCCGGATCGACCTGTGGCAGGTGCAGAACGCCTACCATGAACTCCTGCAGCGCCAACTGCCCAACCTCCGCCGGCGGCAGGAGCGCGGCGATACGGCCGCCGCTGCCTGGGTCTCCGTCTTCCTCCGGCTGGGTGAGAAACTCTCCTTCCGCATCAAGCGCTGAACGTTGAGCCGCCATTGACAGCCTGTACGCTGGCTCGTTAGACTCCAGGTGATCTGGTCCGCGGCGCGGGCCGTCAAGCAGGAGGGATGGCATGTCACAGGTAGATGAGATCGGTCGAACCGCTGGCGAGGTCTGGGCGTTCTTGAAGACCCAAGGCAAAACAAGCGTCAGTGCGGTGGATCGCGGGGTTGGCGCACCGCGGCGGCAGGTCCACATGGCAATTGGCTGGCTTGCTCGTGAAGGCAAGGTCTTGCTGGCGGAGGAGAAGGGGGGGCTCCAGATCTGGCTGATGGAAGGCTGAGCCCACCCGGTCGCGCCGGGTAGCAGCTCCGGAGAATCCTGAAAGGATCGTACCTCGATCTTCACTGTTGTGCGCCTGCGGCAGGGCGCGATTCTTGATCCCGATGCCGGCGGCGCCGGCTCATCGGATACAATGCCCGTGCGGCGGCCCCAAGGGGCCTTTTCACTTCGCGGGATTTGGTTGAGGCATTCGATTGCAGCTCTACAATAGTCTGTCCCGGCGGCTCAAGCCGTTTTCGCCTCGGGAAGACCTCGTCACCATCTATGTCTGCGGGATTACCCCCTACGACACGACACACCTCGGCCACGCGTTCACCTATGCCACGGCGGATGTGCTGATCCGCTATCTCGAATACAAGGGCTTCCGGGTTCGCTACGTCCAGAACGTGACCGACATCGACGACGACATCTTGCGCCGGGCTGCTCAAGTTGGGGAGGATTGGCGCCGGCTGGGGGATCGTTGGACCGCGCACTTCATCGAAGATATGCGCACGCTGAACATCCGCCCGCCGGATGTTTTTCCCCGCGCCACTGACGTGATTGACGAGATTCACGACGCGGTCCAGGCGCTGTTGGACGCCGGTGTGGCCTATGCAGGCGGTGGCAGCGTCTATTTCGCGGTCGACTCCTGGGACGAGTACGGCAAGTTGAGCCACCTGGACCGGGAGGCGATGCTCCCGGTCGCCAATGAGCGCGGCAATCATCCGGACGATCCAAACAAGCGGAATCCGCTGGATTTCGTGCTCTGGCAGGCGCAAGCGCCCGGCGAACCAGCTTGGGATAGCCCATGGGGACCCGGCCGCCCCGGCTGGCACATCGAGTGCTCGACCATGGCCTCCCGCTACCTCGGTCCGACCATCGATATCCACGGCGGCGGCGCCGACTTGATCTTCCCCCATCATGAAAGCGAAATCGCGCAGATGGAGCCGGTGACGGGCGAGCGCCCCTTCGTGCGCACCTGGATGCACACGGCGATGGTGCACCATCAGGGCGAGAAAATGAGCAAGTCGCTTGGGAATCTGCTGATGGTGCGGGATCTGCTTTCGACATGCTCCCCCGACGCGCTGCGGCTCTATCTTGCCAGCCACCACTATCGCCAGGAGTGGGCCTTTGATCGTGCTGAACTCGAGCGCGGAGCGGAGCGAGTCGAGCGGGTGCGGGCTGCCCTGCAGGTGGCGGGCGGCGACGGAGCCAGGCTGGATCCCGGGTCGCAGGTGCAGGCATTCGAGGTCGCGATGGATCGGGATCTCGAGTCTGGCCCCGCGGTCGGCGCCCTCATCAACCTCGCCGATCTCATCCTGACGGGGGCTGTGCAGGGAGCGGCTGTGGGGCAGGCGCGCGCCGCGCTGCGCGCGATGGCCCGTGTCTTCGGGCTGCGGGTTGATTCGGCTGAGGCTGAAGGCCGGGTGGTGGCTGGCTGGAACGCCCATCTGCGCCGCTTTGCCGAAGAGCCCGTCTGACGCGTGCCGCACGCGAACCCCGTGCACCGACTGGCGCTGATCGCCGATCTGCATGCGAACGCGCTCGCCTTGAAGGCGGTCCTGGCCGAACTTGAACGCGAACCCGTGGATCAGATCGTTTGCCTGGGTGATCTGGCGGCCACCGGGCCTCGACCGCAGGAAACTATCGAGCTTGTGCGCCAGGCGCGCTGCCTGACCGTGCGTGGCAACGCCGACGAGGACTTGCTCGCCCCACCAGAGCCGGCCGGCGATGCGCAGGGCGGCCTGATCGGCGACATCGACCGCTGGTGCGCCGCCCAGTTGAAACCCGCCGACCGGGAATTCCTGGCCGCGCTGCCGCAATCCCTGCCGATTCAGCTCGCGGGCGGCCGGACTCTGCTGGCCTTTCATGGGACGCCAGCCGATCCCAACGAGCCGATCGAGCCCTGGATGACGGATGAGGAGCTGGACAGGTGCCTGGAGCCCATGAGCGCCGACGTGTATGCCTGCGGCCATACCCATCGCCCTTTCGTACGCGCCCTCGGAGCGGCCTTCCTGGTGAACCCCGGTAGCGTCGGCCTTCCGTTCCTCCGCCTGCCATCCGGCGACGTATACAATCCGCCCTGGGCCTCGTATGCCCTCCTGACTGCGGAGACGGGGGGCCTCCATCTCGAGCTGCGCCGGATAGGTCTTGACCGTCAGGCGATCATCGCCGATGTGCTTGCCAGTGGGATGCCGCATGCCGCTCGTGTGGCCCAGGGACGGCGGGCGCCGCCGCTTCCGGAGACTACCGTCCCAACCGACTCCCAGATCCATCCGAAATGAGTCGCTCATCCCACCCCGCAAAGAAGAGGAGAAGGATCGATGTGGAATGATTTCAAGGAGTTTGCCCTGCGCGGCAATGTGGTCGATATGGCCGTCGGCATCATCGTCGGCGGTGCGTTTGGCACCATCGCCAAATCACTGGTCGAAGATGTCTTGATGCCGCCGATTGGCCTGCTGCTCGGAAATGTGGATTTCGCCGACCTGTTCTTCGTCTTGCGGCCGGGCGAACCGGCCGGACCCTATGCCACGGTGTCTGTTGCGCAGGAGGCCGGCGCCGTCACATTGAACTACGGCATCTTCATTAACAATGTGATCAGTTTCTTGATCGTCGCCTTTGCCGTTTTCCTGGCCATCCGCGTCATGAATAACCTGCGCCGTGAGGAGGAAGAGGCGAAGAAGAAGGAGCCGACCGATAAAGAATGTCCCTACTGCTTCACCTCTATCCCGGTGGAAGCCAAGCGCTGCCCGAACTGCACATCCGAGCTGGCGCCTGGCTGAGTAGGTCTGGAAGGATTTTCTCGGAGCGACCAAGAAGGAACGTGCAATGACTTCAATCGCGCAAGCCGAGTTCACCATCTCGTCGTGGGATGAGGACCCGTACGATGAACTTCCCGGCGGCCCAAGGCTGTCGCAGGCCAGTGTGGCCAAAGCGTTCGAAGGGGATCTCGAAGGTCAGAGCAGGCTGGAATATCTGATGCTCTATCGCCCCGATGGCTCGGCGAGTTTCATGGGCTACGAGAGGTTCACCGGTCGACTCGGGGAAAAAACCGGGAGCTTTGTGCTTGAACATCGCGGCGCTTTCGAAGGCGGAACGGCACGCGCGCTGCTCACCGTTGTCGAAGGATCCGCCACTGGGGAGCTGGCTGGATTGCGTGGTGAGGGCGAGTTCACTGCCGGGCACGCTGCGCGCTACGCCCTCGAGCTGACCTATGCATTGGACTGACAGGCTCAGCTGACGCACGCTCGCGGCGAACGTCTCGCCCACGCGGGCTGCAGTGCGGACGAAACAGCGGACGGTCCAACGACCGTCCGCTGCTTGATTCCCCAGATGTCTGAGACTATGGGAAGTCGGGGATTAACCCTCGCCCACCACCGGTTCCGGCTCTTCGGCTTCTGCGTCGGACGCCTGCTCGGCGAAAGCCTCAGCCTCGGCGGCTTCCGCGTCGGACGCCTGCTCGGCGAAAGCCTCAGCCTCGGCGGCTTCCGCGTCGGACGCTTGATCAACGAAAGCCTCTGCCTCGGCGGCTTCTGTGTCGGACGCCTGATCGGCGAAAGC
>JBFJVD010000097.1:0-10122 GCA_041624375.1 Anaerolineales bacterium | reverse complement strand
GGTGGGGACGTCAACTTCTGGACCGGCTTCCCCGGCGTGGCGGTAGACGAAGAGGCCATCTACCTCACCGGGAGCCTCTTCGAGTTTTCGTCGAAGCTCTGTCTCGACCACCCGACCCCTTTCGGCGGAGTGCGGCTCCGCGTCGTCTCCAAGGCCCAGCTGTATAACGGCGGTCCCCTCGAGATGAGCGCTTCGGTCAGTCCCTACGGGCCATCACCAGATTGCTTCTTCGAGCTCCCCTTTTGCATCCCGACCCAGCCAGCCCACATCTTTGGCGACCCGGACGCCCTCTATGGCGCGTCCAACTCTTTCGGCACATACCTCGTCTCCTACTCCGGCCTCAATGACGGAACCAACGAGTACCTCCAGGTCGTGCGGGTCGACGACCCCCTCACCACCTTTCCGACGTTCGTTGCGCAGGCGCCCGTGCTCGTCGCCGACCTCGAGGACACCCAGAACCCGATTCCAGACGCTCCCCAGCCCGGCAGCTCCTTCTTAAGGGAAACGACTCCAATCGATTCGTTCAATCCACAGCAGCAGCCAGCGCAGGGAGAAGCTGGTTCCTAGAACGGGCCGACCATCGGGGGAGGATGCGGCATAGCCGCGATCGAACCAAGAGCCCTGGGAATCGGGCGTTGGCGTAGGGCTCGCCCCGGGAGTCTGAGTCGGCGTGACCGACGGGGTCGGAATCAAACTGGGTGTACTGCTGGGTGTGGCCGCGCCCGTAGCGGAAGGCTGGACGGATGCAGTTGGCGCCGGAGGCGTCCCCGAGGGTACAGCGGCGAGCGTCATCGTCGCCGTCACGGATCCCGACGCGGCCGGCACCGCCGTCACGTCCACGGTATCGGTGGGCGCCGGCGAGGCGGTCGGCGAAGCAATGGGCGCTTGGCCAGCGTCCGAGGAGGCACCCGAGCTTGCGTCCCCGCTTGAAGAGGAGGATCCTGCAATGGTCACCGTGGCCGAATCCGTATCGCTCCCGGCATTCGTGGATGTCAGCACCGCCGTATTCCGGCATGTGCCGGGAGCCTCAGCCAGCGCAAACACATCGAGGAAGCCCGCACCGGGTGGGAGATCGCCGATGCTGCGCGGGAACTGGGAAGGGTTCTGTAGCGAACACGGGCCGCTGATCGAGTCATCCAGAACTACGCCAAAAGCCGTGCCGGGACCGTAGTTGATCCAGGCGATCGTAAATTGGATCGTGTCTCCCACATCCACGGTTGTAGACTCACTCGACTTGTTGACCACAATCTCGGGTGTCGGTGTTGGTGTGATCGAAGCGGTGGGCGTGAGGCTGGCGGTCGGCGTCGTGGAGGGCGTCAGCGACGCCGTTGGGGTATTGGACGCCGTCGGGCTGTTCGTCGGGGTTGCCGTGATCGTGGGCGTGTTGGATGCGGTGGGCGTATTGCTGGCTGTGGGTGTTATGGAAGCGGTCGGCGTGCTGGATGGGGTCGGCGTATTCGAGGCAGTCGGTGTCGCTGATGGGGTTGATGTGCTGGTCGGGGTGTTCGAGGCTGTCGGGGTGTTGGACGGCGTCGGCGTATTGGAGGGTGTCGGCGTGATGGAAGCGGTTGCTGTGATCGAAGGCGTAAAGGTCACGGTTGGTGTATTTGAGGGCGTGAAGGTGGCCGATGGCGTAGGGGTTTCCGAAGGGGTCGCGGTCAGGGTCGGCGTGCTGCTCGGCGTTGGAGTCCAGGCGTGAACCGTTTCCCAGTTCACGGCGATCTGGAAGTTATCCCCATCAGCGAGGACTTCATTGCGAAAGACGTCGCCGGCGGCGGCGTTCTCGATGTCCACCCGGAACTGGAAGCTGCGAAAGGACCCCTGGGGGATCAATGCGGGCGGTGTGAAACTCCAGTAGAGCGCAGTACGCCCACTCCCATCTGGGCAGATGCCAAGCGTACCCGGCGGCGAATCGGAGCCGGGCTGAAAGCTCATCCCGGGGGGGATGAAATCGCAAACCAAGCTTAGCTCGGCTGGCGGGAGGCTGCCATAGTTGATGACCACAATTTCAAACTCAACCACGCTCGCACCGACCGGTACTTCATCGGGTTCGGCAAACTTCGCCGGGAATACAAGCGGCGTCGGAGTGGGCGTGATCGACGGGGTGAGGCTCGGTGTGCGCGTCGGCGCAGCTGTGTTGCCCGCCGTCGCTGTGGCTGGCGGCGCAAACGTGGGCGAAGGACTTGAAGTGCCAGTCGGCGCGGCGGTCGCCGGCGGAGAGGTCGCCGCTGCAATCCGCGTGGGCACCGGACTCGGCGAGGGTGAGGGGACCGGCGTGCAGGACCCGCCCGGCAGGAGGCAGCCTCCTGCAGACCGGGCGCCGGAGGGCTGCAAACCCAGCTCCTCCGCCAGGTCCAGGACAAACGCCGGGCTGAGCGGCCCGAAGGAGTCAGGGGCCCAGGGCTCGTAGTCGGCGCTGAGGAGCGAGCCAACCTCCACATCTCCCTGCGGCAGCCTGCCGAGCGAGGCCAGCGAACCGCAGGTGAAGAGGAGAATGAAGTTGATTAGCGCGATCAGTAGGAGAAGAAGCAGCCGGCGATTTCGCCGCCGGGCTTCATTCTCCTGAACGCTGATTGGATCCGAATCGGACCTACCCACGGCCTACGGAATCCTTCGCCGGCGCCCTCCTCGTCAGGCATCTGCTTCAGATCATGTGCCGGTCTCTGACGAGACCGTCGTACCCTCCTATTTTATCCGCTGCGACGCTCGCTTTCCTTCCTCAGGGGGTTGATGTCGGCGTTGGCGTCGGCGGAACGGCGCTGGGCGTGAAGGTCGAGGTCGGTGGGACCGGCGATGGCGTTGCTGTCGCAGCAGAGGTCGGCGTTGGTGTCGGCGTAGGGGTCTTTGTCGGCAGGATCTCGACCGCATCGACCTCGGCGGCATCGCCGCCGCCATAGGGCGAAAGAATGCGCAGCCAGGAATAGATACCTGGCGTTGGGACGACACTTTCCGCATCGATGCTGATGCCGGTATTGAGCGGCGGCGTCCCATAGAGATCCGTCATTGGGATGGATTCGTTGTCATCTTCCCCATCTGCCCCGTGTGTGGCGACATTGGTGTTGGCGTCCGGAACCTGATCGCCCCAGTTGAAGACGACAAACCACTGGCCAGTCTGGCTTGTGGCAATTTCGACAATCACCCAGTCGAGCAGGACCCTGCCGCCGCTCCATTCGCGTTCATAGTAGACAAGTTCTGGATCCGCGTCTGGCGTTTCCTTGACCACAACAGGCTTGGTGCCAAGATCGAAAACGAGTCCCTGACCGGAGGGGATGGAATAGAAAGCCCCATCCGGTGTGCCAATATCGGGCTCGGCCGCGCCCGGCGTCACGAACGTGAGACTGTAGGTCGGCGTTGGTGTCAATGAAGGCAAGGGGGTGGCGGTGTTGGTCGGCGTTGAGCTGGGTGTGAAGGTCGCCGTCGGGGTCGGCGTCTTGGTCGGCGGACGTCGCGTAGGCGTATGAGTCGCGGTCGGCGGGGGCAACGTTGCGCTGGGTGTTTTGGTCGGCGGAGCGGCGGTCGGCGACGGGCTTGGCGCGCTTGGCGGGGGCGTCTCCGTCCCCGCTTGCGCCACCCGTTCAAGGGTTGGCTCAGGGGTCACTTCGCAACTCCCCTGAGGTAGCAGGCAGTCGTCGCCAGCGGACACGCCCAGGCTGGCACCCGGTCCAAAGCTCTCAGCAAGATCAATCAGCAGGCGCGGGCTGAAGGCAACAAAGGGTTCGCCGTGCCAGGGCCGATAATCGGCATCCAGCCGCGAGAGGACTTCAACGCCCGAGGCTGCCATCGGGGCCAGGGTCGCCAGCCGGCCACAGGCAAACATGGCCAAGATGACCACCAGGCCCACCCCGGCGTAGACTCTCCATCCATGCTGATTTTTGGGTTCGCTGAATTGAGGTTCCGGTTTTAATGCCATTGCGCCGCTCGTCTCTCCTTGGCAGTGAACGTGACTGCGACTGCTGCCTCGAGCGTGCGCTGAAGTCCTACTCTTGAGGTGCTCCCATCCGGCTGGGAAGGCGGCCTTTTCGCCGCCGCAGGATCAGGTCGCGGCGGGGAATCCGACCGCGAAGGTATTTCCTTGTGGCTTATGACTCCAAATCCAGAGCTGCCCGCCCGTTCGATCCGCGAGCGTCTTAACCAATGCGAGCTCGAGCCCGGTCGCCCCTGAGGGGTCGGGGTCTGCTCCGAAATAGCGTTCGAAACGCTGCGGCGCTTCCTCCTCGAAGATGGCCACCCCTTCATCGGCCACCTCAACCCAGGCTTGCCCGCGCTGGCTGCCCACGTGGAGGCGCAGGTCGCTCGCGCGCGGCGCCCTCCAGGCCGCCTGCCGAACCAACCGCTGCAGGAGGCTGCGCGCCAGGTCGGCGTCGGCGAAGATCGGCGGTGTCGATTCCACGATCACGTCCAGGTGGAGGCCTTTCTCAGTCACCAGGCCTTCTTCCAGGAATCGCTCATATTCGCGGGTCACCTCCGCCAGATCAAGCCTTTCGGGTTCTGCCCCGATCCCCGCTTCGCTCTGAACAAGGTGAAAGAGATCATCCGTCCAAGTGCGGATGCTGCTAAGACGGTTCATGATGGCTTCCACGGCGCCTGTGAAGGCCTCGCCGTGCGCCTCGGGCAGCTCGTTCAATTCCACGAGTGTTGAGATTGCATGCGCAAGCGGCGCACGCAGCTTATCCGCCGACTGGAAGAGAAGCCGCATCTTCATCTCATTGAGCAACTTATGCTGCGTGATATCGCGCAAGACCATCACCCAACCGCCAATGCTCTCTTCATCCTCCCCCTGAATCGCGGTCAGGCTGGCCATATACGTAGAGCCTGTCGGCCACGGCATCTCGGTAATGGTCGGCTGCTGCCGTTCGTAGGCCTGCCAGTTCGCCAGGAAGGCCAGCAGCTGCGATGGCAGGCACGCATGGACGTCCTTGCCCACCGGGTGATCGCGCCCGATCAGCTGGCAGGCGGTCGGGTTGGCGACCGTGACCACTCCGTCGGCGTTGGCCGCCAGTATGGCATCGCCGGTGTTGTCCATCACGGCCGCAAGCCGTTCACGCTCGGCAGCGACCTGAGCCTGCAATCGCTCCTTATCAAGCCGCAGCTGGCGGTGGGCGGCGGCTCGCTCAACGGCAGCCGAGAGGTCGGTGATGGTCTCGAGCGGTTTCGGCAGATAGTCGAAGGCGCCGCCGGCGCGCATCGAGGAGATCGCCGACTCAAGCGTCCCCGCCCCACTGATCACGACCACCTCGAGCATCGGATCCAGCCCACGCGCCTCGCGCAGGAGTTCGAGACCGTCCATCTCGGGCATCATGAGGTCGGTGACCATGACTTCAAACGACTCACCATTCTGCAGCCGGGCCATCGCTTCCTGCCCGTTCATAGCCGTGTGGACCTGGTAGCCGCGGCGCTGCAAGTGAGACTGCATCAGCTGCAGGTAATCGCGCTCATCATCGACGACCAGTACCCGTTCGTGACTCATGCCGCCGCGCCCTCGTCCTGCGTCTCGATCGGCGGTTCCTGCGGCAGGCGGATCGTGAACTCGGTCCACTCCTGAGGCTCACTCTCCACCTCGATCGTGCCGCCGTGGCGGCTGATAATGCCGTAGCTCACCGAGAGGCCCATGCCGGTTCCCTGCCCTTCCGGTTTTGTCGTGAAGAAGGGATCGAACACCCGCGCCAGAATCTCTGGCGGGATCCCTTCTCCTGTATCCCGAACCTTAAGGATCGCCTCATCTGCTTCCAGGCGCAAGTCGAGCGCGAGCTCACCTCCATTTGGCATGGCCTGTACAGCGTTCTGTATCAGGTTAACGAGGACCTGCTCGATCTGTTGCACATCATAGCGAACAAGTACTGCTCGCGCCGGAAGGGAGACCTTTGCGTCGACCTTTCCTTTGCGCAGCAGGTAATCGGTAAGGCGCAAGCAGCCTTGCACGGTGTCCCGAAGATCGCGCATCTCCATCGAAGGCGTCGATTGCCGCGCGAAGGTGAGCAGGTCGGTCACGATGGTGTTGGCGCGCGAGGCATTGTCGCGGATGATTGAGAGGCCGCTGACTGCGGCTTCGTCCTCGGCGGCATCGAGCGCCAGTTCTTCGGCCATGCCCTTGATCACGGCAAGTGGATTCTTGACGTCATGGACGATGCCCGCCGCCAACTGCCCCACGGCCGCCAGCTTCTCGGATTGCACAAGCTGTTGCTGCGCAGCCTGCAGCTTCTCGTACATCTCGGCCAATTGCCGGTTGCGGTCGATGGCTTCACCGTACAGCCGCTCCGCTTCGCGCGTGCGAGCCTGGAGGCGCGCCGTCATAATATCGAACGCGCTGGCAAGGTCGCCAATCTCATCGGCACGCCGGAAGCCGCTCGATTGCTCCAGATCCCCGGAGGCGACGGCCTGCGCCATGGATCTCAAACGCAGAATAGGATAAGCGATCGAATGTGCCAGCAGGTAGCCGAGGACGATCACCATCACCGTTGCGGCCGAGAATAGGATGCTGAAAGTGTTGCGGCTGGTGGCCTCAGCAGCGACCAGGAAATTGCTAGGCAGCACAGTACCAAGAAGGCCTTCGACATTCTGGCGGACCACCCAGGGGCCGTACGCAATCTGAAAATCTCGACTGTAAATCTCGCTCTCGCGAATCAGGGCGCCGCGCACGCTGGAGGCCTCTTCGGGGCTGAGCTCGATCGCTCCCTCATCGAGATCCATCGGGAGCATACTGGTCGCAATCAGTTTGCCCTCGGGATTCAGCAAAATAATATCGGCCAGTGCTTGAAGCTTCAGGTCCATCACCAGCGTTTGCACATTGGTCCCGGTGAGCATGACCCCGACCAGTTCATCGGAGGTATCTCGAATGGGGGCACTGGTGAACAGAAAGGTGCCTGCGCTCGTTTCGATCATGCCAGTGAATTTGTCGCCTTGGGAATCGGTTTGCTCATTCAGAACCCGGGCAACGAAAGGATGGTTCGAAAAATCCGATCCCCTTGTTCCGACGTACTCGCCCAGTTCGGGATCCTTGACAAGTCCCAGAATCTCAATGCCTTGCGCATCGAGGACGACGACGGCCTCCATCCCCCAGTTGAGCGCGAGCGGCAACAACGTCTCTTCGAGCCGCTCAAGGTCGCCGGATTGCACGGCTTGCGGCACCCCCTCGGAGAAGACCATGAGCCGGAGCGCGGAGAGCTGGGTTCGTTCCAGGCGCACCGTCCCATCGGCCGCCACCCGCGCGGCTTCATACAGCTGGTTGACGAACCGCTCGCGAACCGTTGAGCTGACCAGCCGGGTAATCACGTAAATCCCAACCAAGGCCGTGAGCAACGTCAGCAGAACATAGGGGAGGATCAGTTTTGCGCGTAGCGAGGAGAGGGTGTTAAGGACAATAGCGGCGCGCGAGCCTGGCAGCGCGCCAGCAGGGACCCTCTCCATCCGCTCTTGCTCATCGGCCTGGCGTTCTTCCACATTCAATGAGTCGATGCTCCAGGGTGTATTGACCATTCGTGGGAGTATCGCCAATCGCTATGGACGACCCTTCGTCTCCGCGCGCCTCAGGGAGCCGTAGTAGAGCGCGCCTCGCCCGTACTTGACCCGGACTCAGGTTCCCCCGAGAGCAAGCTCTCTCCAGTGGAGATCCCGCCCCGGTTCTCATGCTTGGCGAGGTAGAGTACCTGGTCGACCTCGTGAAGAAACTGTTCTGGGGTCTCTACGCCTTCATGCAGCTCGATGACCCCGATGCTGAACGAAATTTGGTCCTTGTCGTAGGACATTTCCCGGCCCTGTTCGTGGATCCGTGCCGCAACCCGAGCCGACTCCTTGATGTCTGCCTCAGGAAGAATGACAACGAATTCGTCCCCACCAAAACGCGTGGGCACATCCACTTTCCGAATGAAATTGCGGATGATGTCGGCGACACGTTTGAGAACTTCATCGCCGGCCGCATGCCCATAGGTATCGTTGATGTGCTTCAGATCGTCCATATCGATCATCATCACCGAGAGTGGACGATCATAGCGACGAGCCCGTTCGATCTCGGACTCAAGCGCTTCATTAAGCTTGTGCCGGTTGAAGAGCCCGGTCAGTGGATCTGTCACGGCCAGGCGTTGCACCTCAGCGAACAGGCGGGCATTCTCATGAAGCAGATGCCGATGCTCGAGCGCTCGGGTAAGCGCGAGCTCGAACACGGCCAACGAATCCAGCGGTTTGGTCAAATAGTCATAGGCGCCCGCGCGCAGCGCTTCGATCGCGGACTCGAGGGTTGCGTTGGCGGTCAGGATGATCGCTTGCAGATCTTTGTCGGTCCTGCGCCCAGCCAGGAGCACCTCGATTCCGCTGGCCCCCGGCATGGACAGATCGAGAACGATCACATCAAAGGCCTGGGTACGAACGGCCTTGATGGCTTCCTCACCGTCGGTCGCCTCGATGATCTCCAGTCCCATTCGACTGGCCCGTAGCACAAGCAGACGGCGGAACGCCTCATCGTCATCAGCGATGAGGATTCGGCCGATTTTCGCGCTCTGATCTGGGGCGTGATTGTTCAAAGCCAGTACCTCCGGGCAAGTGCGGACCCGTATACGCACTCATCATACAGGAAGTACCTTGTCCAGCTACCTTTCAATGGAATTACACGCTCCTTACGGTTGCTTATCAGGTTCGACGCGGGCTCTTGAGGGTTTCTTATGGACCCGGTGTGTCGGGATCGGCATCGTTCTTGCAGGTGTGTTTTAAGGTTCGAGGCGGTAGCCGAAGCCGCGCACGGTCACCAGTCGCGCTGGTTCATCCGGCCGATCTTCGAGCTTCTGGCGCAAGAACCAGATGTATCTGCGTAGCGCGCTGCCGCCTTTCTCGCGCAGGTCGCCCCACACGCTGCGCATTAAATCTTCCTGGGAGATCGCCTCACCGGGCCGGCTGGCCAGCGCCGCCAGCAGGCGGAACTCCGTCGGGGTGAGCGAGAGCGGCTCACCGTCGAGCGATACCTCCCGCTTGCGCATGTCCACCCGCAATCCCCCCACCCTCAGGATCGAGTTCTCCTGCAGCCGCTGTTCTTGCGTTCGCGACAGGATGGCGCGCGCTCTCGCCGTCAGTTCGGCCAGACTGAACGGCTTGGTGACGTAGTCGTCGACGCCAAGCCGGAAGCCCCGAAGCTTGTCGCTCTCAGAGGACTTCGCGGTGAGCATGATCACCGGGATTTCCGCCAGCTCACGCAGCCGGGCGGCCACTTCCCACCCGTCCATCCCAGGCATCATCACGTCCAGAATGACAAGGTCCGGTCGCTCCTCAAAGAAAACACGGAGCGCCTTCCGGCCGCGATCGGCTGTTGTTACAGCAAACCCTTCCTTCTCCAGAAATTCGCCGGCGATCCGGAGCAGGGCCTGATCATCGTCAACAAGGAGGATCTTTGTCGCCATAGAACTGCCGCGCTGCAGTGCGCTCCAATCAGAATGGCCTCAAGGTGAGGCTCGGCTCGAGCACAACCCCCAACTCTGCTCCCGCGATGAGTTCAAGGCTATGCGTGCTGCTCAATGGTCGCCATTGGCAGCCAGAACTGGAAGCGGGCGCCGCCGCCATCCGCCTCCGAGGCTTCAATCGCACCGCCCATGGTTTCGAGCAGGCGGCGTGCGAGATACAAACCCAGTCCGTGGCCGTACACCTCGCGGGCGTCGCTCGAGTCCAGACGGTGGAAGCGATCGAATATCCGCTCGCGTTCCTCTGCGGGAATTCCCGGCCCATGGTCGATCACCTCAATGGCGACCACTTCCCCCTCGACCCGGGCGCGCACATGGATGGGTCCACTGGGCGCATACTTGACGGCGTTGTCGATCAGGTGGAAAAGAACGCTCCCCAACGCGCTCTCGTCGGCGTGCACGGGCGGAAGCGAGTCCGGAATCTCCACCTCGAGCCGGTCGCCGCCGACATGGCGTGGGAAGCGCGCCCAGACGCTGCGCACGGTCTCCTGTATCGGCACAGCTTCCGGATGGACGCGGAAGCGGCCGGCTTCCAGCGCCGACAGATCAAGGATCGATTCAACGAAGCTGCCCAGGCGTCCAGTCTCCTGCTGCACAAGCTGCAGCACCTCTTTCACAGAGGCGCCGAGGTCCGGCGTGCGGTCGACGATGAGCTCCACGCCGCTGCGGATATTGGTCAGCGGCG
>JBFJVD010000096.1:0-10150 GCA_041624375.1 Anaerolineales bacterium | reverse complement strand
CCTGCGAGGCAGATCATAACATATACGGACTTGGCGCTCCAAACAAGCAGCGATATCCGCTGAATCTGGATCTGCTCCGCGCACGTCACCTGAGCCAGCGATCCCCCATGCCTCAGCCATCCACAAGTGGGCGCGCAAGATCCTGCCCTGTGGCTGATAACAGCAAGATCAGGGGTGCTGTTACATGGCTGATAAGCAAAAACGACCGAATAGTACTTACGTCCTAGTGTCACGCACGGCCATTGAGTCCGTTATAGAGGTAGTATTCCGTCTCGCCAGATTATTCGATTCATGTTGAAGGGGTTTCGTAACGCATGCCACCGATCCGAGCACTCATCATCGATGACGACCCCGAGCTCTGCAACCTCATCCAACTCCAGCTAGAGCGTGCCAAGATTAATGTCGTCGGAATGCGACATGATGGTGCACACGCGCTCGACGCTGTTGTCGAACTGAGCCCCTCGATGCTCCTGCTCGACATCTCGATGCCCAAGATGGACGGGCTTCAGGCACTCAGGGCTGTGAAATCCAGATATCCATCAGTGAGCGTCATCATCCTGACGGCACATAAGCGGCAGGAACTGCTTGCGCGGGCAATCGCCCAGGGCGCGGCAGCCTACCTGGTGAAGACCGAGATCGATCTCGACACACTGCCACGAATGCTGGA
The DNA here is from genome assembly GCA_041624375.1 of Anaerolineales bacterium. Lineage (GTDB taxonomy): Bacteria > Chloroflexota > Anaerolineae > Anaerolineales > E44-bin32 > JBFJVD01. The sequence continues at coordinate 9,483 of JBFJVD010000096.1, read as the reverse complement.
AACCTTGAGCGCCGGTGGCGAGGCGATTGTCGAACCGACCCTATTGCGCGACGCCTTCCGGATGATCGATCCATCCATCGTCGGTCCGGAATCAGAGCGGCTTGAGCTGCTGGGCAACCTAACCGATCAGGAACGGCGCATCTTGGAGCTCATGGGCGAGGGTCACACCAACGACGAAATCGCAAACCATCTGTACGTGAGCTACAACACGATCAAGTCGCACGTCCAGAATATCTTCAAGAAGCTTGGGGTTTCCGATCGTACGCAGGCCGCCCTGTTTGCCCTGCGTAGCGGTATGGTTCGGAACGAAGCCTGATCTCCGCTACCAGGTTCCCGAAATCGAACAATCGTTATCGAATTCAAGGGTAAAGGCGTAGCCTGTTGGCGCCGCCTGCCAGTCGAAACGAAACGTGAGTGGCGTGATCGCGCCTGCCTCAATCGCGCGATCGGCACCTTCCCTCCAGCCCTGATCGCCGGCCGAGCTGTCCCCCTGGAAGACCACCTCATCGCCGAGCAAGATTGCGACGAGCCGCTGCTCGGTTGGTGGTCCTCGGAAATCCCGCAGGTTGATCAACCTTAACGCCAGCCCGGTCTGGTTGTCGAGCAGCCAGCGGGTTTGCTCCCCCTCGACATTGAATCCAAAGATACTCAATCCGGGGCAGGCCTCGGAGACAATCCGTGGCGACGCGGTCGGCGGCGAAGTGGAGGTGGGTGCGGGCAACAAGGTGGCGGCGCCGGCAACCGGAATGGACTCCGGGGTGGACTCAGCTGCGGTGAGACCGAAGACATCCGCCAGCGCCGGGAAACGCGCTGCCAGCGCGGGCCAATTCAAAGCAGCGACCAGGATTAGCGCCAGGGCCAGCAGGGTCAGCGCGAAGCCCTGGGTCGATCGATCCGCCCAGACACTGCGGCGGAGAAGAAAGCGGCGCCCTGCGGAGCGTCCGATTGCCGTCTGCGTCGCGCTGAGGGCGTGGAGCGGATCCCCTGCCAGGGCAGCCAGATACGCATCCCGCATGGCGGCCATGCTGGCGAAGCGATGGGCCGGATCCTTCTGCAATGCGGTCAGAATGACACGTTCAATCCCCGCCGGTACCTCGGAATGAACCCGGCTTGGCGGTGGAACCGGGTCGGTCGCGTGCTTCATCGCCAAATTCATGGGCGTTTCCGCCGTAAACGGCAGCCGGCCCGTGTGGATTTCGTAGAGCAGGACGCCCAGCGAGTATTGATCCGACCGCGGATCCACCTCATCGCCGCGCGCCTGCTCAGGCGAGATGTAGGCGGGGGTGCCCATCAGGGAGGAGCCTGTCAGGCTGCTGGACCCCCCGATCAACTTCGCCAAACCGAAATCTGTCAGGCGCGCATCGCCGGCAGCGTCGATGAGAATGTTCGAAGGCTTTACATCGCGGTGCAGGATCCCCATCCGGTGTGCGTAATCCAGCGCATCCGCAATCTGGTGGATCCAGCGTTCCGCATCCTCAAGCCGGACGGTCCCCTCCGCCAGCCGGATTTTCAGCGTCGTGCCCGGGATGTGAGGCATCACCAGATAAACGAAGCCGCGGTGCTCGCCGTAATCCAACACCGGGATGATATTTGGGTGGTTGAGCCGGGACACGTACTCGGCCTCGCGGCGAAATCGCCGGACGAAGCGCGCGTCGGCGCTGATCAGGGGCGAGAGAACCTTGACCGCCACAATCGCCTGACGTTCGAGATCCTTGGCCCGAAATACGGAGGCCATGCCGCCCTGACCGATTTGCTCGATCAGTTTGTAGTGATTGAGCGTGGCGCCTTCAATTCCGCTCACTGAGCCAACCGGCCTCGCGCAAAGGATCCGCCGCGTCGACCCCGGCTGCAGACCCGAGAGTGCAATCGGATGCCCCTCGATCGCTGACGATTATTGACCACCCAACCCGATCCTTCGCCGCCAATGCAATGACAGCTCACATGTTGTGACCAAGTAGATTATGCTCTAGAATAGCCGAGCAGCGAGTACCCTTCGTTCCGTTGCAGGGGACTCTCCATCCCAGCTGAGAAGGCCAAACGAGCCCGGATCTGGGAGGGAAGACGACGGTTCGCAAACAATATCCTAACCCAACTGGCCGCGATCCTCAGGCAGCCGTGCCAATGAGTGCGATGAAATGAAGAGCGGCAACAACCATCCCGTGAACGGCCCCGTCAATCGGGCCGTCGCGCGGATCCGGTTCGGACTCCAGTGGCGCTTGATCTTGCCCTTCCTGCTGCTCGCGATGCTGGTCGGCGGCGCCGCCCTCGCTTTGGTTGTTCAGCTTCAGGCCATCACTGCCGAAGAGCGATTCCAGCGTTTGCTCCTGGATGGTGGACAGCAGGCCGCCGATGCCGCCGTCCGGATCGAACAGGGACTGGTCGATCTCCAACGCCGCCTGGCAAATACAGAAGGCGTGGCGAGCGCGACAACGGCGGCGGATGCTGAGGGTGTGCGTGCAAGAATCTTGCCTCTGGCCGCCAACGTGAATGCCGATGTCGTCTCGGTCATCGAACCAGACGGCGTCAGCCTGATGACCATTCGCCGCCTTCCCGGCGGCCTGCCCGGGAACTTTGAGAGCGTCCGCAGCGAAGCCTACTACGCGGACTGGCCCTTCGTCCAGCGCGTTCTGGCGCTGCAATCGGATCCGGGCATTGGCGACCGCCATGTCGGATTGCATAGCATTCAGCTGGAGGGCACGGAGGTTCCTGTTCTGTTCGTCGCCGGCCCGCTCCTGGATGAGTCTGGCGCCATGCTCGGGGCTGTTCTGGTCGGGGAGTATCTGCCGGATCTGGCGGGCCGACTGGCCGCCGAAGCCGGGGCGAATGTGACCCTCTACGATCTGGCGAGCGGCGGGATTATGGCCACCACGCTCGAGCCCCGCACAGAAGAAGAGGCTCGATTGCCTCCCGAGTTGGTTGCGGCCTCGATGTTTCCCGAGGCTGGCGAGCAACCCTTGCGCTCGGTTCTGATCGCCGGCACGGCGTATCGTGAAGCCTTGCTGCCGTTCGAAGCGCGCCAGGGGTCGGCGCTGCTCGGTGTGATCGGCGTCTCCCTGCTCGATACATCGCAGACGCCGGCCGGCGCCCCGCTCACCTTGGAGTCGCCGGGGTTCCGACGTGGCCTGCTAGCCTTCTCCGTCTTAATTGTGGTTCTGATTGTGATCTTTGCGCTTCTCATCAGCCGCTCGATTACCAGCCCGTTGCTGCGCCTCATCCAGGCGACGCACGAAATCGGCCGAGGCAACTTCCGCATCAGGGTCCCGGAAGGTGGCAGTGATGAGATCGGCGCCTTGACGCGGACATTTAATTCGATGGCCAATAGCCTGCAGCTCGGCTCGGTGAAACCCGAACTGCTCATGGAAACACAACCCCTCCGCCTGCAAACCACGTCCAGGGAAGAAGACGCCACGGCGCCCTCCCTGCGCCGGCCCCGGTCCTTCCGTGCCACGTTGCTGGCCGCCCAGGTTTACGGTCTCGGTTCGCTCTCGGAAACCCCGCAACTCCAATCGAAGCTGGCCGTGCTCAATGAGCTGTACCACCATGTGGCGGTGATCCTCAGTCAGCACGGCGGCCGGCTCTGGAAGGCCGACGGTCTCTCGATCCTGGCTTCCTTCGGCGTCTATGCTCAGCCGCTGCCGCACCAGATCAGTGCGCTGCAGGCGACGCACGCATCGCTCGAACTCCTGGAGTTCATGGATTCCTCCGATCTGCCTGCCGGGCTGGGCGGCCAACCGGACCTGGCCATCGGGATCGGTATCGCCACTGGCACCGTCACGGTGGCCGAGCTGGGCAACCATGCCCGACATGGTGAAACCCTGCTGGGCGACACTGTGGAAGCTGCTGAGCATATTCAGCGGATCAACGAAGAGCTTGAGACGCCCGTTGTTCTGATCAGCGAGGAGACCTTCGAGTTCCTCGGTGCAGCCAAAGGCCAGTTCCAAACCGGACGCAATTGGGTCTCCCATCTGCCCGGCTCGGCGCGGGACATCATGGTGTTCGAAGTCCGAAATCGGACCACTCGCCTCGTCGAAGCCCGGACTGCGGCCTCCGCCTGATCGCCAGGAAGCATCGACGTGTCTGACTCGGGTCGACCCTGGTTTCTTGGCGCCCTCGGCGTCCTGATTGCGGTCGGCCTGGTGATCCTTATCGGCTTCCTGCAACTTCGCGCCGCCGCCGGGCCCGGACTGGCCGAAGCGCTTCGCTCCCGCCTGGTCGCCGACTACAGCAGCGACGGTGGGGTCCGCTTCGGAGCCCTGCAGTTTTCGATCCTGGAAGAGCTACTGGAGGAGGTCGGCCTCTCGCCTCGCGAAGCAGACGAGGAATCCGAGCGGATACGATTGACGCTCGCCGCCTCCATACCCACTGCGACCGCCCTCAATTTCGCCGGCGATCCGCCTTTCACCGGCACCCCCTCGCCGACACCGACGAACACCCCAACCTTCACACCATCCCCGACTCCGACAGCGACGTTGACGCCGCCCCCGACGAATACCCCGTCTAACACACCCACCCCGCGGCCGACCAACACGCCGCGCCCGACGGCGACCCCGACACCGCCCGACACACAGGACCCACAGATCCTCCCCGGCTGGACTCTGAATCCGCCCCCTGGCGCAATCTCAACATGTGATGTCTCGATATCCAATTTGCATATCGTAGATCCTGCAATCTCATATGGGCTATCTCGAGTCGAACTCCAGTTTCGTGATCCAGCAGGGACTCTGATTACCTCGAACCTCGCGCCTCCAAGCAGTGGTGGGGCTTCTGGGGGAGGCTGGGATGCTTTCTATGATGGATCGATTACCTTCAGTGGTTTTAGCTCGCCTGGCTCAGCCGTGCTGCGAGTACGAGCCGATGATATGGCAAGGAACTTCGCTTCGGTTAACCTGGGGACCTACACCAACATTGATTGTCCTTGAGAGGGAAGAAGCTCGTTCGTGGGAAGATTGTTCCAGGTGAACGGCAAATCGGGTCTAGGCAACGGATAGGGGCCGGTCAGCCCTCAAACCAGCCGAGGATATGCAGGTGCCGGGCCAGTTCGGTGCCGGCGATGAGGCCGAGGCGGCCTTCGGATTCATCCGCCAGCTTGCGGCATGCGGCAGTGAAATCGGTGCTTGAAAGCAGAAAGCCGCCAATCAACTCGGGCCGCGGATCGAGTTCCTTCAACAGGGCGCGCCCCTCGGCCACGCCCACGTTCTTATCGGTCCTGATGCAATGCACCAGAACCGCCTCGTCGGCTTCTTGCTCCGTGCGTCGAGCGAGGAGCGCGAGCCGGCTGCCGCTGCCCTCCGCCAAGCGTTCGGCATGCAGAAAGCCGAGCGCCTGCATGAACAGCTCCACCCCGGCGAGGAAGCGCTCGTCGTCCAATGAGTCGAGCTCGCTGCGCAGCATCGTCGTCCCCGGCAGCAAGCCGGTCCCCGGCCGAGAGGGCGCTACGGGCCGGGCAGGCTCCACCGGCCTGCGGACTTGAGGGCGCATCGGTACTTCGAAGACCTTTTGCAGCCAGTCCTCGATCGATAGACTCCGGTCGAGGCTGGAGGTATCCACACTCGGGGAGAGCTTATCCGTTCCCAGGCCGCGCGACTCCAGCAGGTCGTGCAACCTGTGCTCGACGGTATCGACGGTCCAGAACTCCGTGATATCGAGCGGAACATCAAGCGCACCGTCCCAGTGCAGGCGATGCTCTGCACGCAGCCGCACGACGGGGTTCCAGCTATGATCGAAATGGATGAGGTAGTTCGCCATGGGGAGGCGGCGCCCATCGGTGCGCGATTCCACGTCCGCCAGCAGGACCCGGTTGTTGCGATTGGCCTCGAAGGCATCGAGCGTCTTTCCACGGCTCGCCTCGCTCGTCCCCGCCGGGAGACGCAACGCCCCGAAGACCTCCAGGGCCGGGTATAGATGCTCGAGAGTCTGGGTATTTTGACAAAAGACGACTGCCTTGTTCCCCGAACTTTCGATCTCGCGGAGCCGGTCGAGCAGGGCCTGGACTTTCACACCCTCGAGCGAGTCGCCCAGGAAATCAGCGGCCTCGGTGAGCCGGAGTTCCGCTGCGGCAATATGCCCCCGCGTAACCGAGCTGCCGAGCTTCGCCAGTCGATGGCGCTCCTCCGCAAGGATGGCGTCATAGGCCTCCCGCTGTTCCAGCTCTAGATCAAGCCACAGCCTGCGCCGCAAGCGTCGCGGCAGTCCATCGGATAGCTCCGATTTCGTTCGCAATAGGAGATTGGCCCCCAGGCGGCGCTCAAATTCGGCCAACGGGATGGTCTCACCGGGTTGGATCTTCCCGGGGGTTAGAACGCCAAAGAGCGACTTCCATTCAACGGCGGACCGAGGCTTACCACCGGCAAGCGCCCATCGGAAGCGACAATCCACTTCATCAAGGATGGTGAGCGGATGGTCGGACCAACTCAAGGCCGCAAGCGCCATATCCATGACGATTGCATCGAAATGAGTACGCAACTTGGGCAGGTCATCAGCTTGCAGGTCATGAAGGAAGCTTGCGTAGTCTGCGAGGTAGAGATGAGCTTCGCAACCCCAGCCCTTTCTCCGCTCCGGCCCGGTGCCCTGAATGACGTTAATAAGGAGATCTGGAGCGTAGTTTTGAAGCTCCTCAACCCAAATCCGGCGCTCAGCGCGCGGAACAAGAATGAGCGCTCGTCCGATCGTTCGGCTCCGAAAGAGTTGACGAAGCGCCAGCGCAACCGTCATACGCTTCCCAGTTCCGGGCGGGTCCGCAAAGAGAACGCGCTCGACTTCGTGGAGCGTACCTATCGCATCCAGCGATGCCGTATTCACCTGCCCCTCAAGTGAGATCGCCGGGCCATCCAGCAGCTTGATCGAGGGCTGCAGGAAGTGTCGCAGCCGGGCAAGGCTGGAGCCGTTTTGGGCGGCTTCCGGTCCCGCCTCGCCATCCAGGCTGGGCATGGCCGCCGGTCCGGACGATGGCGTGTCGGAGCCCGCAAATTGCAGGGCTTCAACTCCCACCGAATCCAATCTGGCCTCAATCGGCTGCTGTGGATCGACCCGGATGCGAAAACCTTCAAGATCGTGGATCGCAGTGGGCTGGCTCTCGAAGGGGAGAGGGTGAAGGCTGACCGCTTCGAAACGGACCCGAAACGGGCGTGGATCCGCCCCTCGACGCGGATGCAGGTGAGCTGGTGGCGGTACGATGTAGATGTCTGGCGGCTCGACCGTCAGCTCGCGAGCGCGAGCGATGGGAGGGCGCTGGAGCGGGTTGACGGCTCGACCGGTCGAGAGACGGAGCGGCGGCACATCACTCCTTCTGTTGCTCGCCGATACTCATCCGGTGAGCCTCTTCCAGTGCGTCCCGAATTCGCAAGAACGGCTCCATGATATTCCGCCCACGAAAGCGGGCCGGGAGCATCTCACGGCTGTTTTCAACCTCATCTTCAAAGCCGGGAAACGTCTGGAGCACAAATTGGCCGTCCACGGTTCCACGCACCCACAGGACCGGGTATTTAATCTTTGGGCGCAGTTTCAGGAACTCGGCATCGCGGACCAGGACGAAACTTGGCTCCATCTCAAGTGTCTGCAGCATCGGCAGGCCAATGAGATCATTACAGATGTATTCATGAAGGGTATCGCCGTACAACACGCGCTGAAGGCTGGTGGGGCGGATCGCCCCGCTAACGCGGAATTCAAGCGGACGAGCCTGCGCGTCGGTCACCAGGCAGCCGCCCCGAATTGCGCCGCCTTCCTCGAAATTGGTCAGGTCGAGAAAGGCAAGCGAAACATGCTTGTCGTTATTGGAGGGCGCATCACTCATCTGGCCATCCCCCAGATCCTCTATGGCTGACAGACCCTAACCTAGAGTCCGGGTCCACCGAAGTGTTCCGACTCTATCCCAATCAACCTATTCCCGCAAGCGGAAGGAACTCCTATGCCGGAAGCTGCAAGTGCGGTGCCAGCGCCTCGCAGACCGGGTGCCATACGTGGGACGCTCCGACTTCAGCGTCCCCTTGAGGTAGCTCCAAAGATCGTGGAGAAATGAGGGGATGGACCGAACGGGCCGCTAGATGAGGTAGGTTCGCAAGTGAAGGTTCTGTTCCATGGAGCGGAGGCGGAGCAAGGCTTGCCTCTCGATTTGACGCACCCGCTCGCGCGTGACCCCAATCTTCTGGCCGACCTCACCGAGCGTATGGCTGCGGCCATCCGTCAACCCAAATCGCAGCCTGAGAACCTGGGCTTCCCTCGGAGGCAAAGTGTCCAGAGATGCCCGCAGATCGCGTAGAAGCAGATCCAGATCGGCTTCATCCTCTGGCGAAGGCACGCTCTTATCCTCGATGTGATCCCCCAAAACCGAATCCTCCGTCTCATTCAGAGGAAGCTCAAGCGAAAGGGGAGTCTGCGCGTAGGCAAGCATCTCCTCGACCTGTCTCGTCGGTGCTCCGAGCACCCGCGCAACCTCCTCACAGGTTGGCTCCCTGCCGCGCTCCTGCGTGAGCCGATGATAGACACGCCGCATGCGGTTGATGCGATCCCCCATATGGACCGGCAGGCGAACCGTCCGGCCCTGGTCTGCGACTAACCTGCTTACTGCCTGACGGATCCACCAGGTTGCATACGTTGAAAACTTAAAACCGCGACTGTAGTCAAACTTCTTGATCGCCCGCATCAGGCCGATCTGGCCTTCCTGAACCAGGTCGAGCAGGGACAGACCTCGCCCACGGAACCTCTTGGCGATGCTGATCACTAGCCTGGAATTGGCCAGAATGAGCTTTTCGCGAGCGGCCAGGCCTTCCTGAACATACACCAGCAAGCGGGCGCGCCGCTCGGCAGACCGTACTCCACTGGCGATCTGCCGGCCTGCCTGCTGACCGCGAGCGATGCGCTTCGCCAGCTCAATCTCCTCCTCCTGACGAAGCAGGGGGCTTCGGGTCACCTGGCTGAAATACAACCCCACTGGATCGCGCCGATCCGCCGCTCCCAGACTGATTTCTTCGAGATCGAGCGGAACCGGCAAGTCGTTTGCCGGCGAAGCTGGGAGATCAAGTTCATCCAGGGACGTATTGCGCGAGCTGTGTATCTCTTTGCTCATCCGTTTCCATGCCTCAGGGGTAGAGGGGAGCCAAGTTCATCCGCTGATCGCCACCGCCAGGCGGGGCGTGGATGCAAGCACCACGCCACAGCTTGCACTACGGCGATGGTTCGGGTTTCAACGAGCGCAGGCGCGGACTCCGATCTTTCTCTATTCAGCATACCCCCGAAGCGCCTCCGGTGTCGATGCAGAGAGCGCCTGGCTGGGAGCCTGGCAGCCTGCCAGCTGGCATACGAACCAAGCCTACGCTAAGGCAGGCCAGGGCTCACGTCGCCCGCCCTGCGATCGTTCGACTGTTGCCTGACGCTTCCTCGGTGCTTGTTTTCTGGCAACGACCGGGGATTGGGGAGCGCGGCTACCGCGCTCGGGTTGGGAGAAATGGCATGGCCTGGTCGCCAATGCCAAGTCTCTTGCCAAGTGCT
>JBFJVD010000095.1:0-10172 GCA_041624375.1 Anaerolineales bacterium | reverse complement strand
GATAGGTACTTTTGGCACGCCTGCCAGAGCAGTCTTCGGGGTCAGCGCAAACACGACCAGAATGGCAACTGAGATGATAGGGATGAGCAATGCCAGGGTGGTCAGCTTGCTTTTCACGATGCTCTCCTCCATAAGACTGATGCCCGATGCGCTGCCCTTACAACTCATCGTACCCGCTTTCAGCTATGCACATCAACATTGGGAATTCAATCATAGCTTGTCGCCGTCCCTGGCACAGGCGTCTCTTCCGTGACTTGCCTTGATTAAGTCCTCTTATGAATATTGTCTATGCTATCGTCGCGCACGATCTGGGCTACAAAGTGATGAGCGTTGGAGACTCTGCAATAGGAGTTTCGTATTCCAGGACCATGATGATGTCCGAGACGTTGAGCAAGAGTCAGCCCGCCGAAGTGCATGCACACACCGGCGGGCCTGCTCCAAACCACCGGGGTAAGCGGTGCCAGGGCTAGCCGAATCCCAGCACTGCCCAAGAGTCGCCTGCGCCCCGGTTGTCTGGGGCGCTTTCTCTCGGCCCAGAGGAGAAATCCACTTCAACAGCGCACTTGACTCGTCCGCTGCCCTAGTTGCCCCCTGCTCAGAAACAACACCAGCAGCCCTGACGAACAGGCTGCTGGTCGCTGTCGGGGCGGGCGGATTTGAACCGCCGACCCCCTGCACCCCATGCAGGTGCGCTTCCGGGCTGCGCTACGCCCCGATTGAGTCCGATTATAGCCGACGGTGGTGACGGCGACAAGGAAGATCGCCATGCGGTGTCAGTCGGCGCCGAATGTCCCCAAAATGCGGGCCGTATGCCGGGCCCCGTCCACAAAATGCCGGATCACCATGTTCTCGTTCGGTGCATGGGCCTGGGTACCGGGGTAGCCGATCCCGGCCGTGGCCACAGGCACCTTCAAATAGTGCAAAAAGGCGTGGTTCGGGCCCGATCCTCCGATCATCGGCTGAACCAGCATCGGCTCGCCATACACGTCCTCCGCCGTGCGGACCACGAGCTGGAGGAAGTCGTCATCCGGATCGGTGCGGCCCGGGGGCTCACCGCCCAGGTAGGTGAGCTCCACATCGTCAAACCCGCTCGCGTCGAGATGGCTGCGCAGCAGCTCCACGATTTCTTCCGGCTCCTGATCGGGGACCAGGCGGAAGTCGACCTTGGCGCTGGCACGCGCAGGCAGCACGGTCTTCGTGCCCGGGCCCTGGTAGCCAGAATTCAGGCCGCAGATGGTGCAGGTCGGCTCGAAGACCTCGGCGCGCCGCAGCTCGATGCCGCCTTCAATCCCTTTCAAGAAGGAGGTCACGCCGTAGCGGCGGCGGTACGTATCGGCCACTTCGGGAAGCCCCTCGAGCAGGGCTACGTCTTGCTCAGAGGGTGGACGAACGCGATCGTAAAAGCCCGGAATCCTCACCTTCTCATCCGGCCCTTTAAGGCTGCTCAGCGCCCAGACCAGTCGCCATGCGGCATTTGGGAAGATGGAGCCGCCCAGGCCGGAGTGCGCGTCGATTTCAGCAGTCTCGGTGCTCAGTTCGACGTAGCAGATGCCGCGCATCCCGGCATACTGAACCGGCTGCCCGGCCTCATTGAGTTCCCCGAACTCCCACAGGCAGGCGTCTGCGGCGAGCAGTTCGGCGTTCGCCTCAACAAAGGCGGGAAGGTTCACGCTGCCGATCTCCTCCTCGCCCTCGACCAGAAATTTCACGTTGCAGGGAAGCTCGCCTTCAACTTCGAGCAGCGCATCCAGTGCCGCCAATCGGCACTGAAAATGCCCCTTGTCGTCGCTCACGCCGCGGCCATACAGCTTACCGTCGCGCAGGCTGGGTTCGAAGGGCGGGGTTTCCCACAACTCGAGAGGCTCCGGTGGTTGAACATCATAGTGGTTGTAGAAGATCAGGGTCCGATCCGAACGTCCGGCGCGTTCGGCGTAGACAACCGGGTGGCCTCTGGTCTCCATGATCTTGACGTTGAATTGGCGCGCCGCAAGCATCTCGGCGACCAGGTCAGCGCAGGCTCGCATGCCCTCATTTTGAGCTGCGATGCTGGGCTGTGCGCAGAGCCGCTTCAGCTCTGCGAGCGTCGCATCCAACCGTCCTTCGATGGCATGGTCGACCGCGGCATAGTCAATCATGATCTCGGAGCTCCTGGGTTAGGTCGGGTCTGGGTTTGATCCGATTATCCCACAGACAGCGGACGCGCATGGCCAGATCGGAGAGGCCAATGTGCCTTGCTGATTCGGTCTGCGTCAGGGGCTTTGGTTGCGTGGAGGGATCAGGAACTCTATAATCCCTGCCCTGGAGGCGCGATGCGCATCTACGACATCTCGGTGGGGATCACACCCAATATTCCAGTCTGGCCGGGCGATCCGCCTCCCGTGGTCGAGCGCGTCGCCGAAATCGCCGACGGCGCCCGCTCAAATGTGACCCGGATCGCCTTCTCTGCCCACACCGGAACGCACATTGACGCGCCCTTGCACTTCATCGATGGGGCCGCCAGTGTCGATGAGCTTCCCTTGAAACTGCTCACTGGACGAGCCTATGTTGTCGATCTCACCAAGGCTCAAGCGTTGACCGCGAAGACGCTGGAGGCGGCGGGGATCCCGCCACGTACGAAGCGTGTGCTCTTTAAGACGCGCAATTCGAATTTATGGAAGCGCGGTGTGCAGGAATTCCAGGAAGACTACGTGGCGATCGATGCCAGCGGCGCCGAGTGGCTGGTTGCACGCGGCGTTCAACTCGTCGGAGTCGACTACCTCTCGGTGGCGCCGTTCGACGACGTGGTGCCGACGCACCGCGTGCTGCTCGAGACGGGTGTGGTCGTCGTGGAAGGGCTGGACCTGAGCGCGGTTTCTCAAGGGCGCTATGCATTCTACTGCCTGCCGCTCAAACTGATCGGCAGTGATGGCGCCCCGGCCCGAGCCATCCTCGTCGGCGTCTGACCGCAGTCTCGCTGGGGTAGCATATGTCGATCTCCCTGGCCGGAATCTTCCCTCCCATCCCCACGCCCTTTCACGCCGATGGTGAGATCGACTTCCCTGCGCTCGATCGAAACCTGATGCGCTGGAATGAGTTCCCGCTGGCCGGTTATGTTGTCGGCGGCTCCAATGGCGAGTTCGTCTTCCTCACGGCAAATGAACGGGTTCAGGTCGTCCAGGCCGTTCGAGAACTTGTCCCCGCGAATCGGCTGCTGATCGCCGGCGCAGCAGCCGAATCGAGCCGCGAGACGATTGAGATCACAAGCCGCATGGCCGACGCCGGCGCAGACCTGGCGATCGTTGTTACTCCCCATTACTTCAAGAAGCAGATGACGGCCGAGGCCCTGGAACATCACTACCGTCTGGTGGCCGATGCAGCGCCCATTCCCATCGTTCTTTACAGTGTGCCGTCCAATACGGGGATCGACCTGCCGGTGGAGACGGTTGTGCGCCTGGCCGAGCACCCCAATATCATCGGCCTGAAGGACAGCGGTGGAGATGTCACAAAAATCGCCCGCATGGTGCACGCCACCAGCGACCGCTTCCAGATTCTTGCCGGATCGGCGGGTTTCTTCCTGGGGAGCCTGGCGGTCGGCGCGGTTGGGGCGGTCTCAGCACTGGCCAACATCGCCGGCGCGGAACTCCATGAACTGGCGCAGTGCTTCCAGGGAGGGGAGCTCGAAGCGGCGCAGGCCATCCAGTTGCGGCTTGTCGAGCCCAATCGAGCTGTCACGGCGCGCTTCGGCGTCCCCGGACTGAAGGCGGCGATGGATATGATGGGCTACGATGGCGGACCGGTCCGGTCGCCGCTCTTGCCGCTCGGTGACTCGGAACGCTCGGAACTCCGGGCCATCCTCGAGGCCGGCGGGCTGCTTTAGCTTCCCTTTTTCGCATAGCCATACGAAATATGCTTGCCTCTCAGTGTGGCAGGGGGTTCTCGCCGCGCGCTGCGCGCTCTTCCGACTGTCCTAGAGCTGGCCGCTCCCCTGCCAATCCGCCAGCAGGGCCTGGTAGTCCGGCCGCTGGTAGCGATCGAGCTGGAACCACCAGGTGTAGCTCGGCAGCGTTTCGCCCACGATCTGCTTTGCGAGTAGCTCGCCGCCTGCAGGCGCGGCCATCAGGCCGAAACCGGAGAGACCGCCGATGAGGTAGGCGCCTTCCACCGGGAGCGGGGTGAACAGCGGGCGGTTCTCGGCGGTCTTGGCGTAATAGCCTCCATCTACAAACGGTCTCGCCATCTTGCCGAAGTAGGTCTCGAGCCCTGGAATCATCCGCGCCAGGCCGCGCAGGGCGATCGTCGGGAAGTTCGGATCCTCGAACCCGATGGGGAATTTCGGCTCTACCGTGCGTGTGTCATAGGTCCACAACACGACCAGGATCGGGCTGTCCTCGGGACCATCCGGCCGCACATGGACCCCGGCCGGATAAGTCTCGAGGAGGGAGCGGGCGCTCGAGTCCGCCTCCAATTCGGTGCGCTCTGCATGTGACCAGACCAGATCGACCGGATCGGACCAGATGAGCAGCGGGGCGTCACGTCGAACGATCCGCTTCGGATCGCTGAAGGCAACCTTCGCATGCAGTTCGCAGGACACTGGGATCTCGATCCCGAGCATCTTCCCGACCTCCACCTGCATAGGGCCTGCAGCGTTGATGAAGCGCCGCGTGTCGATGGACTGCGCGCCGGACGTTGTCCGCAGGCGTACTTGGCTCACGGTGCCGCCCTTGATCTCCACGTCTTCAATGCGCCCTTCGAGCAACGCCAATCCCTTGTCGCGGGCGCGTTCCAGCATGAGCATACCGAGCTGCTGCGCGCTGAACCATCCGCAGCGACGCGGGTGCAAGACCGCGACTGTGTCGTCTGCAAGGTAGGGGAAGTGGGCACGGATCAGGGACGGATCAAGCAGCAGGTCGGCACCGCGGGGTTGGGCTTCGAAACCTGATGCCGGCCAGGGTTGATAGTCCCCCGGCGCCCGGTGCTCCCGCAGCGGCCCTGCGCCGAGCGCGGCGGCTTCTTCTGCGGCCTGGCGGTAGATCGATATCCGCTCCGGGTCGGCGGTGGCGAAGGCATAGCCGCGGCGGTTGAGCTGGATGCGGTTGTTGGTCTCGCGGGCGAACGCTTCGAGCAAATCAATGCTGCGATCCATGAGACGCACCATCGCGTCCCCGGGCCCCGGCCACCAGTTGCGGTAGCATTCTGTCGATTTGTCGCTGGTGAGGGAGAGCGGCGGACGCTCGTCCACCAGGACAACATTCGACATGTTCTGACTCACACACAGGTGGTAGGCGGTCGAGATGCCGGCGATCCCGGCGCCGCAGATGACAGCCTCTGCTGTCGGTCCCGACATGCGCTGCTTCCTAGGTGAACGCCGCGAGGGGTCCCAACACGACCTGTCCTAAGGTCGGTTGACTCTACTTGCCGAGTCCAGCCGCTCGCTGGATTGCCTCGGTCATCGAGGGATCGACCTCCAGGGCCACACCCTCGGAAAGGCGGGCCGCAATTTCAGCGAGTGTTTCGCCGGTTTCCGGATGGTTGAAGCCGGGGCTCAGTTCCGCCATGATCACCGCCAGATAGGCGCGTTCCAGCAGGTCGGGTGAGGGCAGCCTGAGCGGCCCATGGTCCAGAACCAGGCTTCCGTACAGCGTAAGGTCGAGATCAATCACCCGCGGCGCGAATTTGTTGGCAGTCCGAACCCGACCCAGCGCGTGCTCGATGGTCTTCAGTTCCTCTCGCAGCGCGCTGGGATCGAGGGGGGTTTCCAGGAGCGCAGCGGCGTTGGTGAAGTCGGGTTGGCCTGCGGGGCCGACGGCGGCGCTGTGGTAGACGCGCGATAACCTTCGCACTTGCCCCACGCGGACCAGGTGCCGGACAGCTTCCGGCAGGTGCAGGGAAGGATCGATATTCGACCCCAACTCGATGAAGGCCGATTCAGTCAAGGTCGGCGGCGGTGCGCTCGATCTCGACTCCCACTGATCGGGCAAATCGCAGCGCGCCCGGCTTTTCGATGCGGACCCGGGCACGGAGCACGCCGTTCTCCTCCAAACAGATCCGGGCGACATCGGCCGCCAGCGCTTCGACGGTGAACCGTGCGCTCGTCCGGACGTGTTCGATGATCTTCTTGGTGATCGTGCGGTAATTGGCGGTGTCGCGAATGTCGTCCGACCGGCCAGCAGCCGCAAGGTCGGCGAAGAGAGTGACATTTACGAGGATGTCCTGCTCGACCTCCCGTTCCCAGTCGTTGACGCCGATAACGCCACGCAACAGCAGATCTTTGATCACGATCCGGTCTTCCGGCATGGGACCTCTCGTTCAGACCAGGTGGCGGCCGCCATCGAGGTGCAGGATCTCGCCCGTGATGTAGGCCGGCCCCGCAAGCAGAAAGAGCATCGCCTTAACGGTTTCTTCCACGCTTCCCCAGCGTTCGGCGGGAACGTTCTCGATGATCGCCTCGTCTTTCTGCTCGCCGGTTCCGGAAGGCGGCAGAATTGCGCCCAGGGCGAGGCCGTTGACGCGAATGTGCGGCGCTAGGGCCTGGGCCAGGCTGCGGGTGAGCGCGGCAAGCCCGGCCTTGGCGATCGTGTAGGGCAGGTGGTCGGCGCCGGGACGCAGCGCGCGCCAATCCAGCATGTTCACGATTGCGCCCTCTCCACCGTCAAGCTGGCGTGCAAAGGCCTGGGACAGCAGGAAGGGCGCGGTCAGGTTCACGGTTAGATTGCGTTCCCAGGCTGTGAGATCGGTTTCCATCACACTGAGCGGCTCGAAGATGCTGGCGCTGTTCACCAGGATGTCGAGCCCCCCGAGCACCTCAACGGCCCGGTCGATAAGGGCCACCGCTTCCTCGGGCCTTCCCAGATCCGCTTGAAGCGGGACCGCCCTCGCGCCTTGTGCCGCGAGCTGCTCGACAAGTGACTCGGCTTCGTCGCTTGAGCTGCGGTAGTGGACGATCACTTGCGCCCCGCGGGAGGCGAGCGCCTCTGTGAACGCGCGCCCGAGGCGCTTAGCGGAACCTGTGACGAGGGCCTTTCGACCCAGGAAGTCCTCAGAAGCTGCCATTGCGGCTATTGTACCTACAATCCCGTCCCGGCTCGGACCTTTCACTTGGGGCGGAAAAGAGGCTGTCTCGAAATCACCAGATTTGGCCCGTTAGATGATCCGCAGCGCGCTGGCAGTCGGCCGGATCTTCAGGGGAGGGAGCCCGTCGACGGAGCAGCTGCCGATCGGGAACTGCAGGTGATACACTAGGCACGCCGCATGATTTCGAAGCGGTTCACTTGGACCGCTCTTCGGCGTTCGAGCCTGATTCCATCAGGAGGCGCAGGGGAAACTAGACGCTGTGACACGGTTTCCGGGTTGGATCATGGCCGCGGCAATCGATCCCTCGACGGTGGGCATCGATGTCTATCAAGAACCATGAGGCTCATTGGGTTGAGCTGAAGGAGTTAAGTTCGATGAGCGCAGAGCGATTGAGAGATGCAGCCATCCGTTCGGCAAATGCAGGCGGCGGCGTGCAATCGGAATTTGGTGAGTATGGGGTCTTGATCCATGGCGAATGGATAACGACCGGTGATGCCATCGAGATTCGCAGCCCTTACGATGAATCCCTTGTTGCTGTGGTTCATCGAGCCGGTCCGAAGGAGATTGAGCGGGCGCTGGCGACCGCCGAGCAAGCCTTTGAGATCACGCGCCGACTGCCTTCCTGGAAGCGATCTGAAGTGCTGGAAAAGGTCAGCCAGGGAATCCAGGCTCGACATGAGGAGTTTGCCCGCGCGATTGCGCTGGAAGCCGGGAAACCGATTCGCACCGCCCGCGCCGAAGTCGACCGGGCGGTCTTTACCTTCAAGGTCGCTGGTGAGGAAGCGCGCCGTATCTACGGGGAGATCGTTCCGCTCGACTGGCTGCCAGGTACAGAGGGTCGCGTTGGGCACGTTCACCGGGTCCCGCTCGGGCCCGTGATCGGGATTTCTCCATTCAATTTCCCCTTGAACCTGGTGGCCCACAAGGTGGCGCCGGCGCTGGCCGCCGGCAACCCGATTGTTCTCCGCCCGGCATCTCAGACACCGATCAGCTCGCTAAAGCTGGCCGAAGTGGTGCTGGAGGCAGGGTGGCCGCAGGGGGGCATCGCCGTTGTGCCCTCCACCACGCAGGATGCGGCGCCGCTGGTGGAGGACGACCGTGGCAAGATTCTAACGTTTACCGGGAGTCCGGCTGTTGGGTGGGCCTTGAAGGCGCGCGCCGGCCGCAAGCGGGTGACGCTCGAGTTGGGCGGCAACGCAGGAGTCATCATCCACGATGACGCCGAGCTTGGCTACGCGGCCGGTCGGGTCGCATGGGGCGGGTTCTCCTACGCGGGCCAATCGTGCATCTCCGTCCAGCGCGTCTACAGCCATGCCGCCATCTATGAAGCTTTCGTCGATGAGCTCATGCCAAAGGTCGAAGCGCTCGTTGTGGGAGATCCGTTGGACGAGGCGACGGACGTGGGGCCACTTATCGACCGCGGCGCGGCGGAACGTGTCGAGACCTGGGTGCGTGAGGCCGTGGAGGGCGGCGCGGAGCTCCTGACCGGGGGCGACCGAGACGGAAACCTGATGCGCCCCACGGTGCTGGCTTCAATCGAGGAGGACATGAACGTTTCCTGCCAGGAGGTCTTCGGACCGGTCGTCGGGCTCTACCGCTATAACGAGATCCTCCAGGCCATTCAGGCCGTGGACGACAGCGACTTTGGGCTGCAGGCCGGATTGTTCACCCAGGACTGGTCGGTCATCCAGGCCGCCTTCGATGCGATTGAAGTCGGCGGCTTGATGGTGAACGATGTTTCGACCTTCCGCGTCGACCACATGCCGTACGGCGGGGTCAAGATGTCGGGTGCAGGACGAGAGGGGCTGCGCTACGCCATCGAAGAGATGACCGAGATGAAACTGCTCATGCTCCACGAGCAACCTGGAGGTGCATCTTAAAGGAGGCCGAAGACCTTCTTGCGTGCCTTCCGCCAAGCGTGCCGCGTCAAGGACGCTTCGCTCGCTGGCCGCGGCGGAACTCCGAGCGAGCGGTTGGGCGCCTCAGTTTCATTCTCAGCTCCAACCCAATGACCCCCAGCACATGGCCCCGTCCATGGTGTGATAGCAGGATTTCAACTGTGATGAGAGCGGATGCTCCCGTCCAGCAGGCAGCGACTTCCAGCAGGTCGCCTTGAACGGGCCGGAGGCTCGCTCCGCGCTGATGGATCTCACCTGCCCCGAATGTGGGGAGGTCTTTGCTGCAACGGAGCTGAACACCTACTGTCGTGCCTGTGATTCGGCCCTGCTCGCCCGTTATGACCTTGGGCGGGTGAGGTCTGAGGTCGACCGCGACGCGATCCGTGCCCGCCCGCGTGGTCTCTGGCGCTGGACCGAACTCCTTCCGCTGCGCGATCCGGCGCACAGGGTCACCCTCGGAGAGGGAGACACCCCTTTGCTCCCGGTTCACCGGCTCGCCGAAGCGTTGGGTCTCGAGCAACTCTTTGTGAAAGAGGAAGGGGTCAATCCGACCGGAACGTTCAAGGCGAGAGGTCTGGCCCTGGCCGTTTCATGTGGTGTCGAGCTGGGTGTGAAGGAATTTGTCATTCCCACCGCCGGCAATGCGGGCGGCGCTCTGGCGGCCTACGCCGCCCGCGCCGGGCTCCCTGCGCACATCTACATGCCCTACGATGCCCCCGCAGTGAATGTCGAGGAGGTGCGCGCCGCAGGCGCCGACCTGCAGCTTGTGGATGGCTTGATTGATCTGGCTGGTCGCATGGCGGCTTCGGCCGCTAGTGAACATGGCTGGTTTGACGTGTCGACCCTCAAGGAGCCCTACCGGCTTGAGGGCAAGAAGACCATGGGCCTGGAGCTAGCCGAAGCCTTTCACTGGCAGCTGCCGGAGGTGTTTCTTTACCCGACGGGCGGTGGCACAGGCCTGATCGGGATGTGGAAAGCCTTCAACGAACTGGAAGAGCTGGGCTGGATCGGCTCCGGCCGGCCTCGGCTGGTGAGCGTACAGGCCGAAGGATGTGCGCCGATCGTCCGGGCCTTCGAACAAGGCGCGGAGCGGGCGGTCCGATGGGAGAACGCAACGACGCAAGCGTCCGGCCTGCGGGTGCCTGCTGCATTCGCAGACCGCCTGATTCTGCGGTCGATCCGGGAGACCAAGGGGACGGCAGTGGCGGTGTCGGAGGAGGCGAT
>JBFJVD010000094.1:0-10177 GCA_041624375.1 Anaerolineales bacterium | reverse complement strand
GCCGGGCCATCGGCCACGATGCGCCCACCGGAGAGCACGACAACACGGTCGAAGTGATCGGCGCAGAACTCCACGTCGTGGGTGATGGTGATCAAGGTCCGGCCATCTTGCTTCAAATCCTCGACAATGCTCCCCAGTCGCTGGATCCCGGCTGCGTCCTGGCCGGTCGTCGGCTCGTCAAGCAGCAGCACCGGCGACCCCATCGCCAGCGCGGCCGCAAACGCCACCCACTTGCGCTCCGCTGGCTGCAAATCGTAAGGATGGGTGTCCGCCCTGTCTGCGAGCCCAACGAGCGCAAGGGAGTCTTCCACCGCACGGTCGATCTCCGCCGGCGAACCCCCAAGGTTGCGGGGGCCGAAGGCCACCTCCCGGCGGACCGTACGTTCGAACAGCTGCTCGTCCGGGTTCTGAAACACGTACGCCACCCGGCGGGCCAGTTGCGCGACGCTGTGCTGCCGAGTGTCCCAGTCGCCGATGTGCACCGAACCCTGGCTTGGCTTCAGCAGACCGTTGAGGTGCTTGGCCAACGTCGTCTTGCCCGCCCCGTTCTCGCCCAGCATGGCGAGGCGTTCCCCCGCTTCGACCGTCAGGTCGATATCCGTCAGCGCCTCGACTCCGGAAGGGTAGGCAAAGGAAACCTGGCGTACCTCGATCCTCATTGCAGGAACTCAACCGCTTCTTCCAGCGTCACGGGCAGCGCGCCATCTTGTGGGGCGAGTCCTTGCCTGCGGAGCCGACGGGAAATCCGGGTGTAGCGAGTCTGAGGGAGCGAATCCGAGAGGGGTAAGTCCTGCCCGAGCACGGCGCGGGGCGGGCCATCGGCAAGGATCCGCCCGCGCTCGAGGGCGATCACCCGGTCGGCGAAGGCGGCTGCCCATTCGATCTTGTGCTCGGCCAGCACGATGGTGGCTCGCTTTTCCGCCGACAATCGGTCCAGGGCTGAAAAGACTTCGCGCGTCCCGACCGGGTCGAGCTGGGAGGTCGGCTCGTCGAGGATCAAGACACGGGGCTCCATCACCAACACTGAGGCGATCGCCAGGCGCTGCTGCTGCCCACCGGAAAGTGCAAACGGGGAACGTCCTTCCAGGCCGTCGAGCCCGACCAGCTCGAGGGCGGCAGCCACCCGTTCCTCCATTTCGTCACGCGGCACCCCCAGGTTCTCCATCCCGAAGGCGACCTCTTCGCGAACGGTGAAGCGGGCGCCGGTGATCTGGTTGAAGGGGTTCTGAAAAAGCAGGCCGACCTGCCCGGCGAGCTCCGAAGGCGCAACCGGCAGCACGTCTTCTTCGTCGATCGAGACGTCGCCCTCCAGATAACCCTCGAAAAACTGCGGCATGAAGCCGGCCAGGAGATAGCAGAGGCTGGTCTTGCCGGCTCCGTTAGCGCCAATCACGACGCAGAATTCACCTTCAGCCACTTCGAGTGAAACCTCGGACAGCGCAGGCGCATCCGTCCCTTTGTAGCGGAACGTGAGATCCCGAACGCTGATCACGACCGCAGGGCGAAGTAGATTCGGAACGCGAGCAGGGTGATCGCAGTGAGTAGCAGGCCGGTGCGCAGCCAGGCCTGGGGGCGGGTGTCGTGCAGGGTGAGCAGCGTGGTCTTCGCCCCCGGCCGGTTGAAGGCCCGCGCTTCAAGCGCGATGGCGCGTTCTTCAATGTCGATCAGGCTGCTCAGGATCAGCGGGCCGACCAGCGGGGCGATGGAACGCAGTCGATGAAGAAGGTTGCCTTCGGTCTCAAGCCCGCGCGACCGCTGGGCATCCAGAATGGTGTTTGCCCGGGCCAGAAAGCGCGGCACGATCTGGATCGTCGTGACCACCAGGTAGAGCAGCTGGTTGGGAACGCCACGCGCCACCAGCGACTGCATCAGGGCATCCGGTCGGGTGGTGAAACCGAGCAGCAGGAAGGCGCCCATGAGCACGGAGAGCCGCCCTAGGCTGGCTGCGGCAAAGAGGAGACCTTCGGCTTTCAGCGAGAGCGGGCCGAGGGTCAGCAGCGGCGTGCCGCCGGTCCAAAAGAGCCCCTGGATGACAACGATCGGCACAGCAAAGGGCAGCAGCAGCTGGACCACCGTGCGCAAGTAGGGGCGCAGGATCTGCCCCCAGGCTGCCAGCGGGAGCATCAGCCCGGCGAACAGGATGTACGTACCCCACCACGGCATGAGCAACCCCACGACGATCAGAACGCCGGCAAGCGTCAGCTTGGTGAGCGGGTAGGCCCGATGCAGGCTGCTCGCGCGCGGCAGGAAGGTTGTCAGCGGCGACGAATCAGCCAGAGACGTTCTCCGATCGTGGGAACCGCTGGATGAAGCGAGCGGGTAGTGCACGTACGATCAACCAGACCACCAGGAAGGTTGCCAGCTTGTCCAGCGGGTCGGAGACGATGCCCTGGCCAAAGGTCGCCTCAATGATGCTCGCGCCCGAGGCCCGGAAAATCCCCACCAGGAGGTCCTGTCCGGTTCCGGTCACGCCGCCGAAGAGGTAGGCAGCGATCGGCGCCGAGACGATGGCGGCGACAACCCCGGTGATCAAGCCGCCGACCAGCCACAGCCAGGCGCGCTTGAACCAATCCCAGCCGGCGAACAGCCCGGCAAGCAGCCCGATGATCGCCGCCGTCGCGGCGAAGGGCGCATAGACTGGATTGATGCCGCTGAAACCCCAGATGAGGTTGGCCAGCGCGCCCGTGACCAGGCCGGCCCATGGCCCGGCAAGAAGACCCACCAGAACCGTTCCGATGGAGTCCAGGTAGAGGGGAACCTTCAGCACGACGATCAGCTGGCCGATGGCGATGTTGATGGCGATGGCCACAGGGATCATCACAAGCGTGATCGTGTTGAAATCCTTCGAGATTCTGTTCATGGATCGCATTCTCCTCCGAGCGAGTCACTTCCGGTTCGACTATATGCCAAGCCCTGGCGGAAGTCCAGAATTGGCGACACTACAGTTTCGGCAGTCGATCCTCCTCTTCCGGGTGGCGTTCGAAGTACTCCTCCCGCAGCATGTCCATCAACAGATTGTCGAAGAGCTGCCCGTCCTTGTAGATCGATTCGCGCTGGCGAAAGCCGATCTTGAAGCCGCCCTTCTCGGCCAGGCCGACCGCCCGGGGGATCCCGCTGTGAGTCCACAGGCGAACCACCCGCAGGCCGAGCTCCTGGAAGAGAAAGCGCAGCAGCAGCTCCTGCGCCTCATAGGCGTACCCGCTGCCCCAAAACGGCTTGGCGACGACGATGCCGATCGTCGCCGACCAGCGTTTCTCGAGGCTGGTGTAGGAGATGGTGCCCACCACATCGCCCGACTCACGCTCCTCGATCGTGAAGCGCCCTTCGCGGGGGTCGAACGAGAACTCACGCGCCTCGAAGCGCTTTTGATACATCCCGATCGTGTAGTCCGGCGGCAGCGTCTTGCTCCAGGCCTGCGTCTCGAGGTCGTTGCGCAGGGCGGCAAATACCTGCATGTCGCCTTCCCGCTCCTCCCGCAGCCGGATGTGCTCGCCCTCAAGCGGCATCGGGCATACCTCCTTGATCGTCGGTCCATTCGGGGCGGAGCAGGTCATAGACAATCAGGTCAAAGGGTTCACCATTGCGCCGTCCGGCCCGCCGCATGGCGCCGGCCCGAGAGAAGCCGCCGGCCTCCAGGAAGGCCAGGCCGGCGGCGTTCCAATCGGCGACCCAGGTCGAAACGTTGTGCGCCGTCGTCGAATCGAAGAGGTAGCTGAGCAGCAGCCCGAGCAGCTCGCGACCGTAGCCGCGCCGCTGGTGCTTGGGGTCGACCGCCAGCCAGAACCCCGGGGCATGCGGGTCCCAGCGCCAATCCGCTTCGACGTAGCCAATGAGTTCGCCGGAAACCCGGTGCCGGGCCGCCATGTGAAAGCCGTCCTCCATCTGGGACCACTTCTCGATGATCGCCTTGACCTGCTGCTTCGAGAGCGGCAGTTCCTCCGAGAACCCATGCGGCAGGGAGCGATGGCCGGCGAGATCCGGGTGATTCAGGATCGTTTGCAGGTCGCCGGCGTCTTCGGGCTCCCAGGGACGAAGCTCGATGCGTCGGCTGCTCATTGGGCGGGTCATGGTGTCGGCAGCCTCCATTGCATGTGACTCAGGCCGGAAGCGTCAGGCTCGCAAGGTCGCGCGGGTAGTAGGTGAGCGATTGCATTCCATCGTCGGTGACGACCACGGTGTCGGAATGCCGGAATCCGCCCCAGTCCGGGTGGTACAGCCCCGGCTCGACGGTGAACACCATGCCCGGCTGGATGGTGGTCTGGTCGCCGGTGTCCAGGAACGGGCCCTCGTGGTAGCGCAGCCCGATGGCGTGACCGCTGTGATGGCGCCAGTGCGCTTCAAGATCGTGCTTGGTGAAGTAGGCGCGCACGGCCAGATCCACCTTGGCGCAGGGGACGCCGGGCCGGATCCCCGCCAGGGCCGTCTCCTGCAGCGCCAGCATGTGGTCGAACAGGCGGCGCTGTTCGTCATTCGGGAGCCCCAGGATCATCGTGCGTTCCAGCTCGGACTCATACCCCCAGACCGGCGCGCCGGCGCCGGTCACCAGGACGTCGCCGGCTTGAAAGGTGATGTCGGCGGCGAGGGCATGGGGGATGGCGGCGTTGCGGCCGATCTGGCCGCGATAGCCGGCGCTGGCTCCCTTCTGGAAGGGGCTCTGCGCCCGGTAGACGGGCCCGATAGCATCCAGCATCGCCCGAGTGGCTTCCTCGCTGGCCCGCTGGCTCACTTCGGTCTCCGACGCGCCCGGGTAGGTGTAGCGCTGGAGCAGCGTGTGGGCAAGATTGCCCCAGCGAACACTTTCGCGGATCAATCGAAGCTCAGCTTCGGATTTGATCATCATCTGGTCTTCGACGAAGGCGATCACCCGGGCTACTTCCACGCCGGCCGCATCGTGGAGCGACGGGCCGCGGTAGCCGAAGATCCACGGATAACCATCATGGTCGGCGCCGATGCGACCCGTCAGTCCGAGCTCGCGCATGAGCTCAACCAGGTGCGTCAACGGGTGCGGGTCGTCCGGGTACTCCGGGTAGGAGACTACCCGCTCGACGAAGGCATTGGCCTGGGCGTGTTCAAGTTCGAGGCGGGGAACAAACAGCGCACGCTCGCCGTCTTTGTGAAGCAGAAAGGCAATTGGCCGCTCGGTGGGGACGAAGGCGAAGCCGGTGTAGTAGAGGACGTAGAAATTGTCGAACAGGACGACGCCGTCCAGCCCCGCCGCCGTGATTTTTTCGCCAAGCTGGCGGCAGCGGCTGGCGTGCTCCTCCGGCTGGATGCGCAGCTGGAAGGTGGGAACGTCCATCGAGGAGCCTCCGGCGGGGATGCAGGATTTGGGCTGAAAACTGGCACATCTGGGCCGTTTGGTGTCATAATACACCATATCTGGCGCATGACGTCCGACCCATGGGGCCGCGTTCGCGAAAGCGAGCGGGTCCAGGTATCATAGGGCGGATGCTGGCCATTTCGGCGGATACGTACAAGCCGGAGGAGAGGAACGAAGACCATGAAGAACCTGCGCGCGCTTGGCTGGCTGCCGGTGCTTCTGTTGATTGCGGCCTGTGAGCGGTCGGCTTCGACGCTGCCGACCTCGACGCCGGAGCCATCCCCCGTCATCCCTTCGGTGACGGCCACCGAGGAGCTGACGGATCCCAACATCACGCTCGTCCCTCCGACCCAGTCGGTGACCCCGGTCCCGCCGGATGACGGCTCGCCGACCCCGCTGGCGACGGCCGATCCGAGCGCAACCGCGCAGGCCACCAACACCCCGGCGGCTTCGCCCAGCGCGACCGGCACGCCGACCGGCCCGGCGATCGATCCGGGCGAGTTGTATGGCGACCCGGCGTTCGTCGACAATATGACCAACGCCAGCAACTGGCGCGGCGAGAACAACCTGCTCCCGGATACCGAGAACCTCCGACTCGAGCTGCGCGGCGACCAGCTCTATGTCACCGGCAAGAAGCTCGGCTTTGAGACCTGGTGGTTCTCCTGGCCGATCATTACCGATGTCTACATCGAGATGGAAGTGCGCACGGACAGCTGCACCGGCAAAGACGCCTACGGGCTGATCGCGCGCGGCCCGCTTCGTGGGGCGCTCTCGACCTACGGCTACATCGTCGCCTTCTCCTGCGACGGGAGCTACACGGTGCGCCGCCTCGACAGCTCGACGCCCTACAGCGCGACCGAGCTGATCCCGTGGACCCAGAGCAACGCCATCAAGGCCGGCGCCAACCAGGTGAACATCGTGGGGCTGCGGATGGACGACTCGACGCTGACGATCCTGGCCAACCGCTTTGAGGTCAACCAGCTCACCGACAGCAGCTTCCGCTCCGGCCGCTACGGCATCTACGTCCGACCTTCGCAGACGGCCAACTTCACCTACCGGATCAGCGAGATCCGCTACTGGGAGCTGCCGATCGAGTAGCCCCAATCCGCTTCCAGGCTTGAATCAGGCCCCGGCGTCCGTGCCGGGGCCTGTGCGCGGTTAGGGAGGTTGTAAGGTGCCTGCAATTAGTTTTTAGTTAGTTCCCCGTTATAGTAATGCCATGTGAACCAGCCGACTTGTTGGCTTGGCGGGCGACCTTCACCCCACCGAGCGGTTCCCTGGGCGGCCGATCTTCGAAACGGAGCAGGTAAGGAGCGCACTGTGGCTTGCATCATGCTGGTGGACAACGAACGAGACACCATCGACATCGTGTCGCTGGCCATTCGAATGCTGGGGCATGAACCCGTTGGGGTCGGCAGCGGCCAGCGGGCCGTCGAGGTCATCGCCGAGCAGCGGCCTGACCTGGTGATGGTCGATTACATGATGCCCGGCTGGGACGGGATTGAAACGCTCGAGAACATCCGCCGGCTGCCGGGTGGCGAGGACCTGCCGGTGGTGCTCTCGACTGCCAGCGCCGACAAGCACATTCAGCAGCAGTTCCTCGATCTGGGCGGCGACGCGGTCGTCGAGAAGCCCATCGATCTGGCGACGCTTGAGGCGCTCGTCGTCCGCTTCACCGGCGTACCGGCCAAGGAGCCCAGCTTCCAGAAATCGCTGGCCGCCTGACCCCCACCTCATGCTCCAAACTCTCCCGGCCCGGCGCAGCCCGGGCCGTTTGCTTTTCTTCCCCCACCCGTCCGCAATTGGCCCGACCTCAAGCCCGGCGCGCATTAACGGGCGGACAGACAACCCGCTAACAGGCCCAGTGTCTCATGGAGTCATCCATTAGCCACCGCCGGCAGCCCCGAACCTGCCGCCGCTCCTGCCGCGGGCGTCGCACTGCCGGGCCGGCTGGCCCCGCCTGGAGGCTACGATGGGAACCAAGCGTGTGATCCTGACGATTTCCTGTGGTGCGGCGGCGCTGCTGGCGGCCTGCGGCGCGGCGCAGCCCGAACCGACCGCCACCCTGGCCCCGACATCCACCCCGCGTCCAACCGAGACGGCGACGCCCACCCCGACCGACACCCCCACCCCGACCGAAACCCCCACCGCCACGCCCGATCTGTCGGCAACGGCGGTGGCCGAAGAAGAAGCTGCCTTTCGCGCCAAGGCGGAGGAGGTCGGCGCCGAGCTGGAGGCGGTCGGCCTGAGCGCCGATCAGGGCAGCCTCGCCTGGGTGAGCAACAGCCCGGTCGAGCTCACGCTTCAGACCTATAGTACGCACTACTGGGCACCCCTGGCCGAAGGCGAGTTCTTCTCTGATTTCGTGCTGAAGGCGGATGTCACCTGGGAATCCACGAGTGGACTGGCGATCTGCGGCTTCTGGTTGAGGGCGCAGGGCCTCCATGAAGACTCGGAATACTACGTCTTCCAAACCCTACGGCTCTCCGGTCTTCCTGCGTGGGACGTGGAGCTCTGGGAGTACAACCGCTGGAAGGCCACCGTGTCCCCAGGCGGCAAACTGATCACTTCGCCCCACATCGACCAGGACCAGGGGAGCACGAACACCTATCTGTTTGTGGCCGAAGGCAACCTGCTTACGGTTTATGCCAATGGTCATCGACTTGGCCGCGTCACACTCACCTCCCTTCACAAGGGCCTGCTGGCCTACTACATCTGGTCGGAATCCGGCGAGACCACCTGCACCTTCGACAACGCCTGGATCTGGGATTTGAGCGAGTAGGGGGAAGAATTGAAGAAAGCATGCCAGGAAAGGCGTGTCTCTCCTCCAGTAGGAAGGGCAGGGCCAGGCGCCCTGCCCTTCCTTTTCAAGGGCTTTGCGCATCCGCTGGAGCGGCCTTGCGCGCTTATCCATCGTCCATCCACTCCGGCAGCCGCTCAATGTTGACCCAGAGCCGCTCGCCGTCCGTGCTGAGGCGCACCCAGCCGTTCAGGTCGGTGCGCAGGAGGCGGCTGCCGGTCAGCGCCTCAACGGTCTCCATGGCCGGCAGCTCGCGCCGGTTCCCGGCCTCCAGGGAGAGGATCGTCAGCCGCGGCGACAGCGCGGCGAGCCATGTAGCCGGATTGGCGCTCGCCGAGCCGCCATCCGGGAGCAGCGCGGCGGTGACCCCTTCAAGCCGGCGGCTGATCCGCGATTCGCCCGTCAAGCCGGAATCAGCCGCCGGCGCGAGGACAACCCGGGCGCGCCCATGTTCGACGAGCAGGATCGCGCCGCGGTCGCCGCGCGCGGCGAATGTCAGGCGCGCGCCCCGGCCCAGATCCAGCCAGGTGCCCTCCGCCGCCTCGACGACCGGCCGCTCCGCCTGCCGGAACAGCTCAACCACCTGCCGGTAGGCGCGCCCGCCGGGCGGGGCGGCAACGATCAGCCCACCAGCCGGGAAGCGGTCCAACCCACCCGCCAGCGCCTCGATTTGCTCTCGGCCCGTGCCGCTCAGGATCACCCAGTCGATGCCGCGCGCAAAGAGCGGCAGCCTTCGGCCCAGCGCCTCCGAGAGCGCGACGCCGCTCGGGCCGCCGTCGACCAGCACGAAGCGGCCCTCGGGGGTCTCAATCAAGACGGCATCGCCGAGGCCAGCTTCGAGGATGGTCAGGTGCAGCCGGCCGTCGGGCCGGTCGGCGACCGCCCGCCAGGTCAGCGCGGCCGCCAGCGCCAGCACGGCCAGGACCATCGTGCGCGGCACGGACGGAAACCGCAGCCAGGGCAGGGGCAGTTCCTGGCCGCCCAGCGCGGTCCATGCAAGGATCATCAGCGTACCTCCTCCCAGAACGAAGATGGATGCCGAGCCTAGGCCAATGGACCCCCAACCCAGCCCGGCGAAGAACTCCACCAGCCGGATGGTGAGGGCCATGAGCGGCCAGGTGACCCAGGCCAGCGCCTGGCCGAGCGGGGCCCAGAGGCTGCCGAGCAGCGCCGAGATCCCGCCGAGGATCATCACCGGCGGCTGGAGCGGCAGGATCGTCGGGTTGGCCACCAGCGAAACCAGCGAGAGCCGGCGGAAGTAGAAGACGGTCAATGGCAGTGTCGTGAATTGGGCGGCGAGCGTGAACAGGACATATTCGCCAACCGGCGCCGCCACTCGTGACGCCTGATCGGCGCCAAGTAAGGGTTCGCTTCGGGCCTGAAACCACGCCTGCAGCGGTGCGGCGTAGAGCACCAACCCGAGCGTAGCAGCGAACGAGAGCTGGAAGCCCACATCGAACAGTGTGTATGGGTCGATCAAGGTCATCAGCAGCGCCGTCGCGCCGAGTGAGGCCATCGCGTCGGTCGTGCGGCCGATGCGGCGGGCGAGAAGCCCCAGGCCGCCCATGATCGCCGCCCGGACCACGGCCGCGTCGGCGCCCACGAAGAGTGTGTAGGCGCCGATCGCCGTTGCAGCGGCGAATGCCCCGCGCCGGGCACCCAGCCAGCGGCCGAGCAGGTCGACGAACAGCGCGGCGACGATGCTGATGTTGAAGCCGGAAATGGCGATGATGTGGCTGGTGCCGGTGCGGTTGAAGGCCTCGCGCACCTTTGGATGGATCTGGCTTTCGATGCCGAGCAAGATCCCTGCCAGCAGGGAGGCTTCTGGATCGGGATACAGGCGCTGGATCACGCCGAGCGCCCGGGTACGGTAGCGGTACACCCAGTACAGCGCCGGGTTGGCCTGGTTGGCTGCGCGGCGGGTGAGCTCTGCCGGCGTGATCAGGCTGTGGACCCCCTGCCGGGCCAGGTAATCCCGGTAGGAGAAAGTGTCGAAGACCGGTGGGGTCTCCAGCGTGCCGCGCAGCTCGAGCCGATCGCCGTAAGCCCAGCGCCCG
>JBFJVD010000093.1:0-10338 GCA_041624375.1 Anaerolineales bacterium | reverse complement strand
CCTCGAAGCCGATCGGGTCGGGGCTGACGACAAGCACCTGGTAGCCGCGCGCCAGCAGGCCGATCAGCCGGTCGGGATCGTCGCTGTGCAGCGGACTGACCAGAACGAGCTGAGACTTGGGTGGAAAGAAACGCGTTGGCAGGTGATCCAGACGGTCGAACACCATGCTGTCGCCCGGCTCGGAGCGGGCGAGCGAGTGGAAGATCCGCTCGCGCTGAATCCGGCCGTAGCCTGGGAACGTCCAATCCAGCACTTTGCCATAGAGGAGCAGCCCGACCCGGTGTCCCTGGTTGAGGAAGGTCTCAGAGAGCGAGGCGGCGGCGTTTACCGCATATTCGAACAACTCGTCGCCGGCGTGCTGCAGGTTGCTGCGCCGGCGCGCATCCAGAATGATGCCGACATCGGTCGTCCGCTCTTGCTCGAACTCTTTGGTGAGGAACGAATCCGGATGGCGGGCGATTCCCTTCCAGTGGATCCAGCGCAGCGCGTCGCCGGGGATGTACTCACGGACGCCGAAGAACTCCAGCCCTGGCCCACCCTGGCGGGCCGGGATCGGGCCGGCATAGGACAGTGTGCGCTGCGGCCGGATCGCCAGGCGGCGCACGCGTGGCGCGCCGGGCATGACGAAGAGCCGCGACGGGGCATGGAGCAGGCTCCGGCGACGCAGGATGCCAAAGGTCTCGGCAGCGACAGCTTCCAGGCCACGGAACAGGAAATAGCCCCGGCGGGCCTGTACCGTATAGGACCAGGTTGCGGTCTCGCCGCGTCCCAGCGGGCCGTGGAAGCCCGGACTGCCTTCGATGAGCTGAAGACGGTTAGGCAGCAGGTCGACCAGCTGAACATCTTCAAGCGGCTCGCCGAGGTTGGTCACGTCCAGGGTGATGATAACGGGGGTGTCGTGTGCCACCCGATTGGCGCTGAGCTTGCGGATGACTTCAAGCTCGATCGGCGGAGGGGCGAAATACAGCGCCACGATCAGGTAAAGCAGCGGCGCAACAATGAGGCCGAGCACAGCACCATCAAGTGCCCACAGGGCCAACAGCAGCCCGGCCCAGCTGGCCGCGATCAGCAGCGTGAAGCGCCGCAATTCACGCAGGCCCTTCTTCGATCACGGGCACCGGCACCGAGCGCAGTAGACCTTCGATGACGTCCTCGGCGGCGTGATGCTTCAGCCATAGATCGGGGACCAGGATTAACCGGTGTGCCAGAGCCGGCACCGCGAAGATCTTGATGTCGTCAGGAAGTACGAAGCTCCGCTCGTCGAGCGCCGCCCAGGACCGGGCGAGCTTCAGCAGGGCCAGCGAACCGCGTGGGCTGGCACCAACAGTCACCCGGCGGTCCTTGCGCGTTTCCGCCACCAGCTGGGCGATGTAGCGTTCAATATCGGCGTGGACATAGATCGACTCGACCACAGCGCGCATCATGAGCAGTTGATCACGATCAACCACCGCACCCAACTCCACCTCATCCTGCCGGCGCTCGCGCCGGCGTTGAAGGATTTCCTGCTCTTCGTCAAGGGTGGGGTAGCCGACAGGCACCTTCATGATGAAGCGGTCGAGCTGGGCCTCCGGCAGGGGGAAGGTGCCTTCATACTCGATCGGGTTCTGTGTGGCGACGACGAGGAAGGGCTCGGGGACGCGCATGGTCTCCCCTTCGAGGGTCACCTGCCGTTCCTGCATGGCTTCCAGCAAGGCCGCCTGCGTCTTGGGTGAGGCGCGGTTAATCTCATCGGCGAGGATGATGTTGGCGAAGATGGGTCCCTTGCGAAGCTCGAAGGCGCTCGTCTCCCGGTTGAAGACGTAGCCGCCGGTGATGTCTCCCGGCAGCATATCGGGGGTGAACTGAATGCGTTTGAAGCGCAAGCCGAGCGTCGCCGCCATGCTTTTTGCCGTAAGGGTTTTGGCCAGGCCGGGGTAGTCCTCGAGTAGCACGTGCCCATCCGCGAGCACAGCCGCCATCATCATCTTCAGCAAGTGCCTCTTGCCGATAACCGCTCGCTCGACTTCCTCAATCACGAGCCTGCCGAGCCGGGAGACCTCAGCCACATCAGCGCTCACCCGGGACCTCCCAGCGGGACTCAAGGTAGCTTACAAAAGTCTCCAATTCGTCGAGTGTCGGCGGGGGCTCGCCCCGCCGGGCTTCCGAGGAAAGCCGCAGCGAGGTCCTGCGTCTTAATCCGGCCTCCAGGTAGCTGCGGATGTGTTCCGGGAGTTCGTCGGGCAGGCGTTCCTGGCTGTTGGTCTCCCGAGGCTGTCCATAGGCAAATGCGCTCAGCGCCAGCCGAGCCATCTCCTGCGCCATCCGCCAGGCGAAGTAGTCGGCATGTGCCGCCCGCTCGAGCGATCGAGCCAGACCGGCGACCCAGCTTCCCTCCAGTTCGAAGGGTGGTGGCGGTGAGCGGCGGCGGCGATCCAGTGCAAAGAATGTTCTAAGCGAGAGGGCGGCCAGCACCACAAGAAAGACGGCCCAAATCAAGCCTTGGGGCATACTGCGCAGCGTGAGCCGAGCGACGGAGAGCAGCTCCCACAGGGGGACGATGAACAGCAGCTCGATGAAGCCACGGGTAAGATAGACGAATCCGCTAACGAGCAGGATGATGATTGCCAGAGCAATCCAGCGGTAACTCACGCCGGGCTCTCGACGGCTCTGACGACGGCCTCCAGGCAGCCCACTGCCTCTTTTCTTTCACCCGGGCTTGCACTGTGCTCGCCGTAGCGCACGGCCTCGAACAGCCGGGTCAGGCGGTGAATGGCTTCCTCGGGCAGTCCGACTCCCTGCAGGGCGAACTCGAATTCGCGCGGCGTCATCCCCAGCTCACGTTGAACGCCTCGCTCGCGACGCAGCACGCGGCTCATTTCGAAGTAACAGCGGCGCACAACATCTGCGAAGCTTCCGCCGCCCTCCAGATCATCGATCGCCACCTGGGCGGTGTGCGCCAGCTGCTCCAGCGGAGGTGGGCCCCGGCGCAGGCGGCGCCAGCTGAACCAGGCGGCCGCGCTCAGGACGACAACAAGGAATCCATTCAAGACCCAGCGCAGCCAATTTGGCGGGCTCGAGATCTCGGCAGCTGGGGCCGCCTCGAACGCCGGCTGCTCCTGCTGCGAGAATGAGAGGATCAGGTCCCCAAGCAGGTCGCGCAGGATCCCCGTGCGCGAAAGCAGGAAGAGCACAACGACGCCGATGGTTGCCAGGAGCATGGCGGTGAGCAGGCGGCGCCGGCCCTCCGCCGAAAGCAGCGAGTAGAGGATGGCCGCCGGGACGAGCGCCCAGAGGTAGATGAAGATCAAGATGCGGACGATCGCCCACAGCGAGCGATCGTCGGATGGAAGGATTCCCGCCCAGAGCCCGCGAGTGAGCTCATCCCAGACGACCCGAAACGGCTGTCCGGTCTGGAAGTCGAGCTCCGATAAGCTCATACCGAGCGCCAGAAGCGCCGCAAGTGAAGCGCCGGAAAGCAGCAGAATCCAACGGCGCCGCATCAAAGTCAACCTGCTTGCCTCCACTGTGCCTTGGATGCACCTCGGGCATCGCCCTCAAAGAACATACCCTTGAGCCGCCCTGCGCGGTTCAAGCTCCAGAACGCGCGACTCATCCGGTCGCCTCTTCCTGGCGCAATGTCGGCCGAGGGCGGGTCCGCTGCGCAATCGCTGCCAGGCCGATGCTGAGGAAATAGAGAACGATCATCGGCAGCATGACCAGTGCCATATTCACCGGATCGATGGTAGGTGTCACGGCCGCCGCCAGGACGGCGATCCCCAGAACGGCGAAGCGCCAGCCATCCAGCAGCGTCCGGGCGCGGACCAGACCCATGGCTGCCAGCGCGTAGATGACCAGCGGAAATTGGAACGAGAGCCCGATCCAGAACATGAGTGCGGTGACGAATCCGATGTAGTTTGTCGGCCGGGGCACCGTTTCAATGCCCATGAAATTCAGGAGAAACGGAAGCGCAGCAGGCAGCATCACGAAGTAGGCAAATGCAAGCCCGGCCAGAAAGAGTATCGCCGAACTCGGGACCGCCAGCAGGATCAGGATGCGTTCGCGCCGTTTCAGGCCCGGGTTCAAGAACAAGAAAAACTCGAACAACAGGTATGGCGAGGCGAATACAAATCCGCTGAGCACCGAAACTCGCATGAAGGCACCGATTGATTCAGTGACTTCGATGGCGCGCAGGGCATCGATCCCGCCGATCGGACCTGCAAGCCAGTCGAGGATGCGCGATGCGAAGGCGAAGCTTGCGCCGGTGGTGAGAACTAAGGCCAACAAGGCGCGGAGCAGGTGACGGCGGAGCGCCTCCAGGTGCTCGATAAGCATGGAAGGCTGCTCGATGGTCTTGGAAAACACGTCCGCTGTGGGGGCATCATCGGGCTCGAAATTGATGAAATCGCGCAAGGCACGGATCGGCCAGGTGAGTAGCCGGAACGGGGCGCTGAGAATCCGCCACAGGCCGTGCAGAAATGTCTTCATGCCGGATCTTCCGTGCTGGGTTCGGGTGCCTCGGGCTCCCCATTGTCCGTCTCGGTTGATGGGGCTTGCGGGGTCCAGGCGCTGAGGTCGTGTTCGGCTTGTTCGACTTCACGGCGCATCTCGCGATCGGTTTCCTGTAGCTCGCCCCGGGTGGCATCGAGTTCCTCGAGGCGGGCTTCACGCGCCAGTCGGTTCGGCAACCCGCGCAGGGTGTGAGAGGCCTCGGTGAGCATACGCCAGGTTTCAGAACGGTAGAGACGGTTGAGTATCCGGCCGAGGGAACGGGCCGTTTGCGCCAGGTCGCGTGGCCCGAGGACGATCAGCGCCAGGACGATGATGAAGAGCAGCTCGAGCGGGCCGATGCCGAGGAAGTCCATGGGGTCAGTGACCTCGGCGAATAGGGGGGCGGGTGCAAGGCCTCATGGCTGCGGTGCGAGGGAGCCGAGCACGCCGTTGACGAATCGAGGGGCGCTGTCTGAACTGTAGCGCTTGGCGAGTACGACCGCCTCGTTGATAGCCACCTTGAGCGGGGTTTCTTTATAGATGTGGAGCTCCCAGAGCGCGAGCCGGAGGATGCTCCGGTCGATGATTGCCAGCTCGTCCACAGGCCACTCGGGGGCGCACGCAGCGATCATCTCATCGAGCCGCGCGGCATGCTCCAGGCTACCGAAAACCGCCTCGCGAAGGAAGGCTTTGCTGGATTCGCTCAGCCCATCGTGCCCGGCCAGGTGGCGCGACAGGACGGCCTCGGCCGGGTGGCCGGCGGCCTCGACTTCATACAACGTCTGAAGTGCCAGTTGACGGGCTCTACGCCGCTCGCGCTTCATCTGGACCTCGCCGGCTTATGCTGAGGCGGGCTCGCTTGCAGCTCACGTCTCATTCAGCCGTCTTCGGCCGCGGCTTGGTTGAATTCAATGTCTTCGATGTGCACATCCACCTGAGTGACGTGCATGCCCACCATCTCTTCGATTGCCCGCTTGACTTCAACTTGCACTTTGCGGCTGACCTCGCGGACATTCGTGTCGTGCATCAGCAAGAGATAGAGCTCAGCGGTCACAGAGCCGTCCTCGATGCTGATCCGCACACCTTCCCCGGCCCCCCTGCGGAAGAGACGGTTCACGCCGCCGGGGACGGGTGCCATGCCGGCGACGCCGGGGACCTGCAGCGCAGTGAGGCGTGCGATCGTCACCAGCACATCCGGGGCGACGGTGGTCGCACCCGAACGGTTCCCAGGATCAGGTGCTTCGGGATCCATTTGGTTTCTCCTCTTGCTCTTCAGTCCCCCCCGTCTCTCGTGACGAATGGGACTAAGACATGGCCATCCCGCCATCCACGCTCAACACGTGTCCGGTGACGTAGCCCGCCTCCGCCGAAGCGAGATAAGCAACGGCTTTTGCGATCTCCTCCACCTCCCCCTTGCGGCCAAGCGGGATCAGTTCCATCAGGCCTTCTCGCGCCTCTTCGGGAACGGTCGACCAGATGTCAGTTTCAATGTATCCGGCGGCGATGGCATTCACGGTGATCTTGCGCGGCGCGACTTCCCGGGCCAGCGCCTTCGTGAAGCCGATCTGGCCGGCCTTCGATGCCGAGTAATTTGTCTGACCGGCGTTGCCCATCTGCCCGGCGACCGAAGTGATATTGATGATGCGACCATAGCGCTTGCGCATCATGTACCGGACGGCGGCCTTTGAGCAGTTGAAGGTGGACTTGAGGTTGGTGCGGATGACGTCGTCCCAGTCAGTCTCAGACATCGTCATGATCAGCCCATCGCGGGTGATGCCGGCGTTGTTGACCAGGATATGCAGCCCGTCGTAGGTCTCCGTGGCAAACTTGATGAGGTCCTGTGCCTGCTCGAATTCGCCGACATCCGCCTGGTAGGTGACAGCCTGCGCCCCACTCTCCTTAATGGCCTGGACGACTTCGGCTGCCTCCGCTTCGCTGGAACGGTAGTTGACCACGACGCTGGCGCCGCGTGAACCAAGCTCAAGGGCGATCGCTCGACCGATGCCCCGCGAAGCGCCGGTGACGATCGCGACCTGGTCAGAATAACTCATCGCTTGGCCTCCTGGCCGGCCCCTCCCGCCCCCGGCCGCGGTTCAGACGGACCCGCCTGCGGGCTGCACTTTGCAGCACCGAGGCATTATACCCTTGGCATGCCTGGAACGCCGTTGGCGGCAGCCCGGCGGATCAGCTCCGCTGGCCTGCCGGCAAATTCCGGGCGCTGCGCAGGCTCCGCCAGCAGCAGGCTGAGCGTGTCGAAC
Source organism: Anaerolineales bacterium (assembly GCA_041624375.1). Classification (GTDB taxonomy): domain Bacteria; phylum Chloroflexota; class Anaerolineae; order Anaerolineales; family E44-bin32; genus JBFJVD01. The sequence continues at coordinate 3,613 of JBFJVD010000093.1, read as the reverse complement.
AGAGTCTGGTTTGCGGGTGCGTGGACCCCAAGTTCATGGGCGCTTCGCAGCACGGCGCCATGAAGCCAGTCCAGCTCCGAGCGACCGTGTTCAAGGTCATAGTAGAAGGATGGCATCTTCTCTCCCCGCCCGCCTGCAACGCGCCCCCCGATCAATGGCCGGACCAGCCAGGCGGGAAGTTGGACGAGGGTAGCCAGCAAGCGCATCGGTACGCCCGGCAGCGAGACCACCGGATGCCCGAGCGCCCGCATCACCTTAAGCGCTTCGCGGAGCGCCTCGTGCTCCAATCGGTAGAGCGCGCGGTTGGCGAAGATCCGATCCACCGGCCAACCCAGGATGGCCGAACTGGCGTTGCCGAGCAGGTTGATGGCCAGCTTGGACCACTTCATGGAGTCGGCATTCGCATAACGCCTCACGCGCACGTCGGCGCGGGTAAGATCGGCTGCGAGCCGGTCCGCGGCAGGGTGCCCCGTCACGATCCCCACGCCGCGACTTCGCTCGAGGATCACCAAGGCTCCCGTGACTCGAACCGAGCTTGTCAGCGTCGCGGCAATCACTCGCCCACTTCCCAGCGCGGCTTTAAGAATGGCCTCACTTCCCACCCCGTTGAGAAAGCTGACGACCGGGACGGACCCCGGGAGCCGCTTCAGGTCCGCAGCAGCGCCCGAGCAGTCGTAAGCTTTGACCGTGAGCAGGACCAGTTCTGGCTGGAATGTGCCTTCGAGCTGGCCGACGTCAGTGATGATGGGGGCCCTGCCCAGATTGAAGGATTCCCCTTGGTGGGCAATTGTCAGGCCCCGGGCTTTGAGCAGCTGCGCACGTGGCGGGCGAACTAGGAACCCGACCTCGAGACCGGAGCGGGCGAGTGTGCCTCCGATCAGGCTCCCGACGGCTCCCGCTCCGTAGACGAGATAGCGCATGTGGTGGTCAGGAAGTACCGAGAATCTGCTCGACGAGGGCGTTCAGTTCTTCGTCCGAATAGAAGCGCAGCACCAGGCTTCCACCGCGGCGCCCGCGGCGCAGGGTGACCCTGGTGCCGAGCGCCTGTTGAAGCTGCTCTTCGATCGCTCGCTCTTCCGGCGACTTCGCGGCTGGCTTGCCCGGCTTCTTGCGATCCCCGCTTAGCCGGCGGACAAGCTCTTCCGTTTGACGAACATTCAGTCCCTTCTCGACGACCGCTTTGAGCGCGGCGGACTGCGCCTGGGCGGTGGGCAGTCCAAGCAGCGCGCGAGCATGGCCCTCCGAGATTTGCTCGGCTTTCAGGGCTGCCTTGACTCCGGCCGAGAGGCTCAGCAATCGCAGGGTATTGCTGACCGTGGTGCGGTTTTTGGCGACACGGGCGGCGATCTCCTCGTGGGTAAGCTCGAAGTCCTCCGCCAGCTGGCGGTACCCTTCGGCCGCCTCAAGCGGGTTCAGATCGGTCCGCTGCAGGTTTTCGATCAGCGCCAGTTCGAGTCGTTCACGCTCGCTTGCCTGGCGAATGACCACCGGGACGCTGGCAAGCCCCGCCTTCCGGGCGGCCTGAAGCCGACGCTCCCCGGCGATGAGAGTGTAGCTCTCGCCGTCGTCCTCCGCTGTGACCACCAGCGGCTGAAGCACCCCGTGCTTGCGAATCGACTCGGTGAGCTCGTCGAGGCTCTCGGAATCGAAGTCGGTCCGGGGCTGGCGAGGATTGGGCTGGATGGCGTCAAGCGCCACATGGGCGACCCCGGAATCATCGGGTGCGCCGGTGGGGATCAGGGCATCGAGCCCCTTTCCAAGACCTCTTTTCCGAGTCATATCATTCCTCGACGGCGGCGTGGGGGAGCGGCTCGGCAAGCGCAAGTGTGTCTCCATCCAGGAGCTCGCGAGCCAGCGCATGGTAGGCGATGGCTCCGGTGGACTTCGGGTCGTAGCTGGAGATGGGCACACCGTGAGAGGGCGCCTCGGCGAGCCGGACGGTTCGTGGGATGACCGTCTGAAAGACCTGGCCCGGAAAATGCCGCCTGACCTCCCGGACGACGTCCTGTGAGAGGTTGGTGCGGCTATCAAACATGGTCAGGACGAGGCCGCGGATGTTAAGCGTGGGATACAGACTGGCGCGAACGCGCTGAAGCGTTCGCATAAGCTGTGTCAGCCCTTCGAGCGCGAGGTATTCGCATTGAACCGGGATGATGATGCCCGAGCTGGCGGCCATCAGTCCGTTCAGCGTCAGCAAACCGAGCGAAGGCGGGCAGTCGATTAAGGTGTAGTCAAACCGCCCGCGGATGCCCTCAAGCGCCTGGCGGAGCAGCCGCTCACGGTCCGGCAGGCCGACCAGTTCCACCTGGGCGCCGGCGAGCGCCGGCGAAGAGGGGAGCAGGTGCAGACCCAGCCGCTGGTTGTGCAGCACACTCTGGTTGATCGGGACCTCGCCAATCAGCGCTTCATAGGTCCCTTCGAGAATGCTCTGGTGGTCGATGCCCAGGCACGCAGTCGCGTTCGCTTGTGGATCAAGATCCACCAGCAAGACTCGCTGGCCGAACTGTGCAAGGTAGGCAGCAAGGTTGATGGCGGTGGTGGTCTTGCCGACGCCGCCTTTCTGATTGACCAACGCGTACACGCGAGCCATCAGCGTCCCTTCGATCCGACGGATGTGGCGACCGGCAGTCGGCCCAGGGCCGCCAGGCCGACGCCGCTCACGGAGGCCGATGCCTGCCGGGCAGCAAATGTGGCCGAACTGAGCGCGTCCGCGGTTTCCGCAAAGCGAGTGAAGAACGCTGCAGCAAACACATCGCCGGCGCCCGTCGGATCGACCTCCTCTGCAGGGTAGGCAGGGATATGTTGAATCGATCTCTGGTGGTACAGTCGCGCGCCGCGTGGTCCCTCGGTGACAATCAGCAGTCGACTGCGTTCAACAAGCGTGGTTACGAGCGCTTCGTCCCGGTGCAGGTCTTCGAGGCTGAGCACGGTTGCGTCGGCCCGAGAGAGGACAGCCTCCATGCTTTCCCATTCAGATCGGTGGACGCGGCCAGATTTGTCCCATCTGCGCAGCCAGCCTTGCGGTGTGACGGCGACCATCGCATCGGGGAAAGCGTGGGCTAATGCCGGGTCAATTTCCTGGGCAAGGGGGGCAAGATGGACGACGCGTGGCTGGCGCCAACCGACCGGGACGTCATCGAAGGTGAGATCGGCTGCGCGGCCGCGCAGCCACTGGCTCCGTTTGCCGCCCACATAGATATTCTCGAAGGTCGTATCTTCGGAAGCGGGTACGAGCGATAGTTGGAGGGAAGCCAGCTGGGATACATCGAGTTTGGTGGATGCGGAGCTCACCACCCCAACTCGCCAGCCGAGGGCGTGAGCCGTCAGGCCGGCGTAAGCCGCCGTCCCGCCGAGGATCGATCCTTCGGGCGTCAGATCGCGGGTTACATGGCCGATAAGCAGGTACTCGACGCCGGGGCGGGTGGAAGGCTCGGGCATCGCTTGAATCCGGCACTCCTCTGAGGGGCGTTGGCAGTCTCAGGTGCGAGGGATGATCGTGACTTTGCGTTCTCGGCCCTCGCCCACGCTCTCTGTGGTGACCCCGGGGTGATCGCGCAATTCGATGTGGATCACCCTGCGCTCATTCGCCGGCATCGGCTCAAGCGCCATCCGG
>JBFJVD010000092.1:0-10390 GCA_041624375.1 Anaerolineales bacterium | reverse complement strand
CTCCCCCCTGGGCGAAGTGTCGACCCGCACCCCGAGGTCGTGGCAGCCATCCAGGCGAGCCTGGAAGCGCACGGCGCCCCGTTCGTGCCGGTTCTGACCTGGACGACGGACGCTATCTATCGTGAGACGCTGGGAAAGGCGCGGTCCCGGCGGGCAGAGGGCTGTCTTAGCGTCGAGATGGAAGCGGCGACCTTCTTCGCAGTCGCCCGGCATCGCGCCGTCCGTTTCGGACAGTTGCTCTACGCGGGCGACAATGTCGGGGATGAGGCTGGCGTCTGGGACGATCGCCAGTGGCAGGATCAGGTCGCGGTGCGTCGCCGGATCTTCGAAATTGCTGTGGACGCAGCGCTCCGGTTGGATACGTCCTGACCAGGCGATTGTGGAGGGGGCCGCAGCGCACGCATGGCTACCCGGGTCGACTCAGAGTTCGCCCGGAGCCTCCGTGGCCACGAGTCGGGCAGTCTTCGGCGCAAGCCTCACCCGCGTCTTCCCAGCTTGCCGCTCGATGGATCCCCCTTCCAGGATATCCCGGTAGGGTGCAGGGCTCGCAGGGAGTTCGATCTCTGCGGGAACCGAGCTGAGGTTGAGCGCAAGAAAAGCCTGCTCGCTGGGCAGCCGCCGGACGAACAGGCCGTGGCCGAGGTCGGTCGCCTGAACAACGTCAAAAGTTCCGCGCCGCAGGGCCGGGTGCGCCTTGCGGGCAGCGATCAGCTGTTGGACCCATCGGCGCAGGTCCAGGCGCCACCGAGTCTCATCCCACGGAAAGGCTTGACGGCAGTCTGGATCGCGCCCGCCCGCCAACCCGATCTCATCCCCCGCGAAGATCGCCGGAGCACCGGGGAAGAAGAACAGGAGAGCGTACGCCAGCATGACTCGGGTCGAATCCTGATCAAGGGCAGTGAAGAGTCGTTCAGTGTCGTGGGACCCCAGCGGGACATAATGCACGTGCAAGTGCGAAGCGGGGTAGGCTTCCCGGATGACTTCGAGCCGTTTGGCAAACGTCGAAAGGGGGTCTCCATTGGGCCCTAGCAGGCCGAGGATCGCCCGCCGGACGGGATAGTTCATCAGCCCGTCGAACCCGGCCTCCCCGACCCAGCCCGGCTCCAGCTCCCAAATTTCCCCCAGCAAATACGCATCCTGGTTGGCGGCCCGAACGACGCCTCGAAATTCCGCCCAGAAGTCGGGATCGGCAATCTCGTTGGGCACGTCGAGACGCCAACCGTCCGCGCCCTGCTCAATCCAGTAGCGGGCCACATTCAGCAGGTAGCGGCGAACTTGAGGGTGTCCAGTATTGAACTTGGGCAGGCTCTTAATGCCCCACCAGGCTTCGTAGTTTCTTGCCCGGCCGCGGGTGTAGGCGTTCAGGGGAAAACGCCGAATATGAAACCAGTCTCGGTACGGGGAATCCGCTTCGTTCTCAAGCACATCGTTGAAGGCGAAAAAGCCGCGCCCGCAGTGGTTGAAGACGCCGTCCAGAATCACACGCATCCCGTTCTGATGAGCACGTTTCAGGAGCGTATGAAAGAGAGGCAGATCCCCGAGCTTCGGATCAATGCGGAAGTAGTCCGTAGTGTTGTACCGATGGTTGGAGGTCGCTTGAAAGATCGGATTGAGGTAGAGGGCATTTACACCCAGATCGAGCAGGTAGTCGAAGCGATCGAGGATTCCCTGGAGGTCGCCACCCTGGAAGCCGCGCACCGTTGGCGGGCTCCCCCAGGCATGGACGTTGGGGGGATCATTTTCAAGGTCCCCATTTGCAAAGCGATCGGGGAAGATCTGGTAGAAAATGCTGTCTTGAACCCACTCGGGTACGGTCATACGCCGTCAGCTGTCTACGCTACGTTCACGGGGAGGGTGTGAGAGTCCGGGTGGGAGTGGGTGTGGAGCTGGGTGTGCGGGTGGCGCTCGCCGTCGGCGTCGGTGTCCCGGTGCCCGACAGGATCTCCTGGACGGCGAGCTGCAAGGCGAGCTCAGGCTCACCCCCGCCGGCCACGACCAGCCGGACAGCGGTGAGGAGCGGGCTGCGGTAGGCATCCAGGTCGAGCGCCAGCGGCCGTGGTTGCCCCCCGCGGACCACCTGCAGCGCCCGGGCCAGCAGCGGATCATCAATTTCGAGATCCAGGGCCACAGGGAGATGGCGAGCCCCCGCCGGATCGCTCAGCAGACGCTGGGTGTCTGGAAGAAGCAGGAAGGTCACGAAGGCGACCGCCGCCTCCAGATCCGGTCCGCGCGCGGCAGCATTGAAGTAGACATTTTCGCTCCAGACGTACCCCGTCAGGGCACCTCCGCTGGGCGGGTAGAGTGGCCAGGGGTCGATCTGGGCAACGGTATTCCCCAGGGCCTGCCGAATTGCGTCGAGCCGATGCGTGGTATCAATGAGCCATGCAGACCGCCCGGCCAGGAAGAAGTTGAGATCCTCATCCGAGTTGAACACGCTGGGGCCTGATCCGCTCAGGGTGCGCAGTAAGTTGAGCCAGCAGATCCCTTCGTCGCCGGGGAGAATGAATTGCCCAGCGCTGTCAAAGAAGCGACTCTCACACGGACTGAGCTGCGCGCCGGAGAAGAGAAACCCGAAGTCGAGGGCTGCGCCCACCAGATCACCGCCGCGAAGGGCGGCGGCCTGTTCAACGAGTTCTTCGACCGAATCGGGGGTCTCAGGCGCCAGGCTGGCGTTCCGGTAGAGGACCACACCATGGAACTCAAGCGGCAAGCCGACCGTGATTCCCCGATACGAGACCTGGCTCCATGCGAGCGGATGCAGCGTCTCGCGCAATCCGGGCAGCAAGGAGCCGCTTGGATCTTGAATCCGCTCGGCAAGGAAGAGGCCCGGCCCCCACTCCGCAGGGCCGAACAGGAGCGTCGGCCCCTCGCCAACTGCTGCGGCTTCCTCGAAGGCCGGCCTGAGGCCGTCGGAAGGGACATAGACCAACTCGAATTCCACCCGGGGGTGAGCCTGGCGAAAACGCTGGATCGCTTGCTGGAGCCCGGCAAGTTCGGCCGGAGACCAATCCAGCCAGATGGCGACGGTTCCTTGCAGGCTTGAGGAGGGAGTCGGCGAGCGCGGCGCCGTTGGGGAGGGAATCATCGTCGCTGCGGGCGATTCGGTCGGAACCACAGCTGGTGGAGAGGCCGTCGGCGGCGCGCCGCAGCCGGCTAGCGGGAGCGCAATCAGCAGGACCGTGAGCCAGATCCAACGAGCCCAAACAGACTTGGGTGTATCCTCCATCCAGCCTCCCGCCCCGACCGCTCGCCGCGAACGAGGGTCGAGTTTACCACAGCGACACAGAAGCAAGCCCTATGGGCCAGAGATGAGGAAAACGATCCCTGCCGGCTTGAGCTCGATCTGGAAGGTTCCACCCTCGCCGGGAGCAGGGTAGGTCACGCCGGAGAGAAGGTCAGTGACCACGGGTCCGGCCAGCGGGAAGCTGGGGATCGCCACCTCACGCGGCTCAGATGCAAAGTTTGCCAGCATCAAGAGTCGGTCGTCTGCGCCTTGCCGCAGGATCGACCACGGTCCCACGCCCGAGACTTCGAGCTCAACGACCTGGAAGTCCGTTCCCTGCAGGGCCGGCTGGGTCCGTCGAAGCCCGAAGACCCGGCGATAGAAATTCAGGAGAGACTCCGGGTCGGGCTCCTGTTCCTCAACCGAAATGCCATCAAGCGGGCGGTTCCCCCGATCGGCCACCTGGAACCAGGACGTCTGGAGGTCGCCGTCCTGGTCGGCCGCCCACTCCATCGGCTCGCGCCGGTAGCTGTCCCAGTGCGGCGGGCCACCCTTCTGGCCGATCATCCCGATCTCCTCCCCGTAATAGATCATGACGGGTCCAGGCATAGCGGCAAGCAGGGCAGCTGCCAGGCGCTGGCGTGCTGGATCTCCTTGAACTTCGGTCGCGATGCGGTTCGTATCGTGGTTGCTGAGGAAGCGAACCGGATAGCCTTCAACGGGGAAGCGGCGCTCTTCTTCATCCAGCAGGTTGGTGAGCAGCACCGGAAAGCCGTCTCCTGCCAGCAAGGCGTCTTGGTTGAAAGCCGGGTCGCCAAGGAGCAGGTCGAAGTAGGGGAAGTCAAAAAGGGCGTCAAATTGGTTGGGGAAGAAGCGAGAGAGGTCCGCGGGCGCTGTCAGCCAGGCCTCACCTAGGAGCAGCGCTTCTGGGTTGGCAGCTTTGACGGCCCGACGGAGTTCGAGGAAGAACTCCGTCGGGGGGAATGTTGCGTTGTCGACGCGGAAGCCGTCAATTCCATCGGTGTAATCCCCATCCCCATCAAGATCGAGCCAGAACAGTGCGGACTCCAGCAGCTCGGCGACGACTTCCGGATGGTAGTGATTCAGGCGCGGCAGGTCCTGGCTGCCGGCGAAGGTGGCATAGGTTGTATGGCTGTCATTGGTCCAGACAAACCAATCGCTGAACGCTGAGGCAGGGTTGGCGTACGCGTCGACGAAGATGGGGTTCTCATCCGAGACATGGGATGGCACGAAGTCGAGCAAGACGCGAATCCCCCGCTCGTGCGCCTCCGATACCAGCGCCTGCAGATCCTCCATCGTGCCGTACTCCGCCCGGACGGCCCGGGCATCAACGACGTCATAACCATGCACGGAGGGCGACGGATAGATCGGCATCAGCCACACAACATCGACGCTCAGCGCTTCGAGGTAGTCAAGCTGCGCGCGAATCGCGTTGAGGTCGCCGATGCCGTCGCCATTCGAATCCGCGAATGATCGAACGTAGATCTCGTAGACCACGGCGTTGGCGAACCAATCCGGGGTGACGTACGGCGACGGACTAGCGGGCGCCGCTTCCGATGCGGAGCCGACCGGACCTTCTGACGGCCCGCAACCGGCCAGCAGCAGAGATGCCATGAACAGCGTTGCCAGCAACTTCATGGAATAACTGGATCGAAACGCCGGGGAGCGCGTCGGCTCCCCGGCATCCATTTCAGAATCGCGCATGTCTGTCCCGCGGGTCGCTTTAGCCTTTGACCGCACCGATCGTCAGCCCGGAAACGATGTAGCGCTGGAACGCGTAGAACAGGACCAGGATCGGAATCGACATCAGAATCGACATCGCCGCGAACTCCGACCATGGCGTGGTGAACTGGCCCTGCATCGAACGCAGCGCCATCGCCAGGGTGAAGCGCGAGGGCTTGTCCAGGAAAGTCCAGGCCAGGATGAACTCGGTCCAGCTGGTCATGAAGCTGAAGAGCACGGTGACGGCAAGGGCCGGCGTCGACAGCGGGAGGATGATCCGCAGGAACGTCTGGGTCAGGCTGGCGCCGTCGATCAGCGCCGCCTCCTCGAGCTCCTTCGGAATGGTGTCGAAGTATCCCTTCAGGTTCCAGACCGCAAACGGGAGCGCGCTGGCTGCGTAGGCAATCGCCAGACCGATCAGGGTTGATCGAAGCGCCTCATTGCCAAGCCGGATTTGGCTCAGCAAGATATAAAGCGGTGCCAGGCTCCCGGTGCTGGGCAGCATCAGCAGGACGACGAATCCGAGCATCCCGGTCTGGCGGCCGATGAAGCTGAAGCGAGAGAACGCGTAGGCCGCCGAAGCTCCGGTGACGACTGCAAACAGGCTGGTTCCTAGAGCAACGAGCAGGCTGTTCACCAAAAGCCGGCCAAACGTCATGCAGGTCTCCGGGTTGTTCGGGTTGCTGCACAGGAGCCGGAATGGATCGAGAAGCACTTTCCGGAAGGACTCAAGCGAGGCACCCGGCGGGATCAGGGTGAGCTCGAGCGGCTTGTCGATGTTGCGGGGGTCAAGCGCCAGGGCGAGGATCCAGACGACCGGGAAGAGCACAGCTGCGGCAACCGAAAGCAGGAAGAGTTGAACCCCCACCTGGCGCAGGACCCGGGAGAACGTCCAGCCTTTACGTGACATCGTAGGCCTCCGTTGCGCGCGTCACCCGATTGTTCGCAAGGGTGATGACCAGCAAGACGAAGAAAACCACGATGCTGAAGGCAGCCGCGACGCCGTAGAGCCGCTGCTCGAACACGAGCTTGAAGGCTTGCGTAATCAGGATTTCGGTTCGGCCGAATGGTTTGCCCTGGGTGATGAAGTAGATGACATTGAATTGGTTGAAGGTCATGATGGTGCCGAGCATGATGGCCGGAACCATCGCCGGCCGGATGAGCGGCGCTGTGATCGCCCAGAATTTCTGCCAGCCGGAGGCGCCATCGATATCGGCCGCTTCATAGAGCTCGGCCGGGATCGATTGAAGCGCGCCGGTGGCGACGACCGTCATGAACGGCCAGCCGAGCCAGATGTTCGCCATCAGCGCGGCATAGAAGGCCAGAGGAAGAAAGGCGAGCAGCCCGCCTATCGGTGGGGTCGTCGCCTCGATCCAGCGGGTGCTGGTCGGCAATGCGGTGCCAAAGGCCTGGTTCACTTCGGCCAGCAGCTGATTGATAGCCCCAAAGCGGTCGTCATACATATTGGCCCAGGTGAGCGCCGTGATGTAGCCGGGCAGCGCCCAGGGAATGATGAAAAGCACCCGATACACGCGTCGGCCGAAGAGGTTCTCGCTGTTGAGCGCCAGGGCGATCAGCACGCCAAGGACAACGTGGACCGCAACGTTCGTGACTGTCCAGGTGATGTTGAACGCCAGCAGCCGCCCGAAGTCGTAATTCTCTAGCGCCAACTGGCTGGTGATGACCTTGATGTAATTTTGGAGGCCGACCCATTCGGGGCCAAAGGTCTCCCAGGTGGCCGAATTGAAGAAGTTGAAGCGCAGGTTCTGGATTCGGAAATCGGTAAATGACATCCAGATTTGAACGAATTGCGGAAAGAACGAAACGATCGCCATGATGACGCCGGCGGGGAGAATGTACAACCAGGCAAGCCGCGAGTCCTTGACCCGCTGCCAGAAGGTCGCAATGGGGGAACTGGGTGGCTGCGGCTTCGCCAGCGGTTTACCCGCGTAGTCCATCTTAAGTTCCATGAGCTTGCCCTCGACAGGCGATACCGTGGACTTGGAGAAAGCAGATGGGTGGGGGAAGAACCCCCACCCATCTCAACGGAACCGTCGCTACTGGCCGCGGATTTCAGCGACTGCGGCCTGGACGCTTTCCTCGGCCTCAGCCAATACTGTGGCCGGGTCGGCGCCCTCCTGGACGACCCGCAGAACGGCGTTGTTCATCGGGTCCCAGTAGGCCCCCATCTCGGGGATGGTGATGAAGCCGGTGCCTCCGGCAAAGGCGGCAACCGCTTCCTGGCGCAGCCGATCCGGTACGTCAACACCGTCAACCGAGGGGATGAACGCCTGGTCAGCGGTTACGAAGCGAGCCTGGGCCTCCGGGGTCATCAAGTAGCGGATGAATTCCACTGCCGCATCTCGATCCCCACCAGTGGCATTGGCGTTCAGGTAGATGTAGCCGCTCTGAACGAAACCAGACATGCCAGAAGGCCATGGATCGATCGAAAGGTTGTCCTCGCCGATCGAACCGGCCAGGTCGGCCAGATTCCATGTACCGTCGATGATCAAGCCGGCATTGCCCGCCTTGAACAGGTTGACGTCGTTGTCATTGTAGTTCTCGACAGGGCCGGCATCCTGGAACGAAGCCAGCAGCTCGAGCCAGGCGACGCCCGCGTCGGTATTGAAGGCCGGATCACCCTCCGGGGTCATCAACTGACCGCCGAGCCCGTAGAGATGCGCGGCGGAGAAGAAGAACCCATATTCGAGGTCGGCCCCAACGATGTCACCGCTAGTCGCCGCGGAAGCCATCGAAACCAGGTCCTCCGCCGAGGCCGGCGCTTCCGAGATGATCGAGTTGTTGCGGTACATCACGACGCCCTTCAACACGTACGGCAGGCCAACCTGAGCGCCCTGGAACTGGCCCTCAGCAAGCGCAGCCTGGTTGACGTTTGAAAGGAACGCAGAGTCGAAGTCGCCAGAGAGGTCGGCGACAAGCTGCGCCTGATACAGTGCAGGACCCCAGTCGTCACCACCGATGAGGATCGTCGGACCTTCACCGGTCGCCGCAGCGGTCTCGTACTTGCCGCGCAGATCGTCGAATGGGGTGAAGAGCAGTTCGAACTCAACGTTGGGGTTGTCCGCCTGGAAGTCGGCGATGATCTGGGCTAGACCGGCCTGCTCTGAGTCTTTCAGCGCATGCCAGAGCACGATCGTGCCGGATACCTCGGGTGCGGGCTGCGCACCGCCGCAGGCCGCGAGCACGAGGGAGAGGACGAGCAGAACGCTCATCCAGCCGAAGAGCTTTCTGGTATTCATATCGGGCGAAATCTCCTTACAGAATGATCGAGCCCGCAGGCTCGAAGGATCGATGCACGGGTGCATCCACACGAGATTAGATTCCCCTTCTGCCGCTGATCACCTCCCACCCCTCCTCAATTGCGGGTCCTCCGATGATTCATGGCTCCCGGCGAAGTATGCTTGATGGCAGCAGGACTGTCAAGGATGTGTACCGAACTTCACGAAAAGATCGTCGTGAGATCCGACTGAAACGGCTCCCCCAGCGCACTGAGCAGCGTCCTCTCGGTATCGCAAGCCTAGAGGAGGCAGCTTGAGGGCGGCAAGCGTCAAACGTAGTCGATCCGCAATGACAGAGGTCCCCGTTCCATTTGGGTCCCAGGGAGACGCTGAATGTCTCCCGATATAATCCAGGATCATGGAAATCGAACGCCAGGAGCGCTGGCGACTCATCCGAACTGAGCCTACACCTGGCGCCATGAATATGGCGCTCGATGAGGCGATTCTCGAGGGGGTGATCGCGGGAGAAAGTTTGCCGACTCTCCGCCTTTACGCCTGGACACCGCCGTGTCTATCTATTGGCTATGCGCAGCCGGTCGGAGATGTGGACCGCGAGCGGCTGGCCCGCGCCGGCTGGGATCTGGTCCGGCGGCCCACCGGCGGTCGCGCCCTCTTGCACGCCGATGAGCTGACCTATGCCGTCATCGCCCCGGCCTCAAGCATCCACCTCAGCGGCGGGGTGCTCGAAAGCTACCGCAAGCTCAGTCGGGGGTTGATCGCCGGTCTGGAATTGCTCGGCCTGACCATCGAAGTGCAGCCCGAGATTTCGGCCGCGCCGGAAGCGCCCCCAAACCCTATTTGTTTTGAGGTCCCGAGCGCCTACGAGTTGACCGCTCAAGGTCGCAAGCTGGTCGGGAGCGCACAGGTCCGCCGGCGGGACGGCGTCCTTCAGCATGGCTCCATCCCGCTTACCGGAGACATCACCCGCATCTGCGGCGCACTGACCTTCGCAGATGAAGAGGCCCGAAGTCTCGCTGCGGACCGGCTGCGCCGCCGGGCGGCAAGCGTGCAGGACCTGCTTGGCCGGCCCATCACCTGGAAGACAGCGGCCGCAGCGCTCGCCGAGGGGTTTGCTGTAGCACTCGACCTGCACCTGCAGCCCGCCGGCCTCACCGAACAGGAAGAAGCCCGCGCCGCGGAGCTCCACAGGAGCCGTTATCAAGACCCGAATTGGACCGGGCGCGTCTGAGGATCAGGTACTGCGGGTGAGCCAGGTAGGCGTCAGGGGGTCGGTGTCCCGCCTGGGGAGTTTCCTGCAGGCGGCGAGTCATCGGGCCCGGCGAAGATGACATCCGGGAAGTCGAGTGAGCGCAGGAAGCCAAAGAGGAAGTTCTCGGCATTGACCTGAGCCTGATCCAGGATCCCATCCTCGAGCGCAGCGCGACGGATTTCCGCCTCCGCCGCCTGCCTGGCGGCCGCCTCAAGGTTGATATCCCCCTGAGTCAACAATCCGGTGTCGCGATCATAGATGTAGGAGGCTTCGTTGTCGAGCGTCGCCACAAAGATCTCCGCCTCCGGCAGCCGCAGGAAGATTCGCCCTTCGGCGTCGAACCAGACGTCGTCCGGGCTGATCTGCGAAAGGTCTACGCCGGCGATCACCATCCCGTGGGCGACTAGCAGCAAGCGGTCGCCGAAAAGGAACCCAAACGGGCCCTGCCCGGTTTCCGCTGTGATCACCTTCTCGACGGTGTACTGGATCGTCTCGAGGCGAGCCAGCGCCCGCACCTCGCGCACGATCGTGACCGGATCGGGACGGATGGTCGGAGACGGGTTCAGGACCCGGGCGACCTGCGTGCCGAAATCGCCGGAGAGCTGGGAAACGGGAGCGGTCGCCTCGCGAACTGTGTTCACGACGGAGAACACCCCCCAGGCGCCGATCCCGAGCAGTACCAGGAGGCCGGCCACGAGGATCGAGGAGGCGGAGCTGCGCATGCCGGTATTATAGTTGACTCGGGCTCAGCTAGGGCTTGTCGGCGGAAGACTCTCTGACTACACTCAGCCTATGCATGTCGCCGCGCTCACCATCCATCTCCAGCTTCCAGGTTGTGCTTCCTTGAAGCAGAAGCGCAGCCGGTTGAAACCGCTTCTTGCCCAGCTCCACAAGCAGTTCAACGTCTCCGCGGCT
>JBFJVD010000091.1:0-10405 GCA_041624375.1 Anaerolineales bacterium | reverse complement strand
TGTCGATGGCGGACGTGAGGATCAAGCTGCCGTCCGCGACATGCAGCCCGATGGCGCAGCGGTTGGATCCGACGGCGTGGGCAAGCGTGGCATGCTCACTCTGGCCGAGAAGCTGGATGAACGGCTCGCCATCGTAGTGCTCTCGGAACAGATCTCGCAGGCTACCTTCGTTCCAGCCCGGCGCGAGTGGGACGTAAATGGTTGAGAGCAGCCCGCGCGGCACGGGAAGCAGGTGGGGGGAGAAGATCAGCGCGGGATCCGCCGCGCCCCAGCTGCGCAGCACCTGTTCCATTTCGGGCAGGTGGCGGTGTGTGCGTCCGATGTTGTAGGGCGTCAGGTTGTCGGCCACCTCGACGAAGTGGGTGTGCTGCTTGGGCGTCCGGCCGGCGCCAGAAACGCCTGACTTGGCGTCGATGATCATCCGGCCGGTAGCGATTCCCGCCTGGGCGAGGGGATAGAGCGCCAGCAGAACGCTGGTGGGGTAGCAGCCGGGGTTGGCGACCAACCGGGCGCCGCCGATCGCTTCCCGGGCGATCTCCGTCAGGCCGTAGACGGCCTCAGCCAGGAGCGCAGGAGCGGGGTGCGCCGCCCCGTACCACTGCTCATAGGACGCCGCGTCTCGCAGGCGGAAGTCGGCGCTCAGGTCGATCACGCGCGCGCCGGCGTCTAGCGCCTCGACCGCCACCCCGGCGGCGGCACCGTGCGGAAGGCAAAGAAACACGAAATCCGCCTCGTTTAAAGGCGCCGTAGCAGGGTCCACAAGTTCGATGGGCGGCAGCTGCGGGTGGAGCGTGTCGAGGCGTCGGTCGGCATGCGTTTCCGACGTGGCGAAGATCACCTTCGCCTGCGAATGGCGCGCCAGCAGGCGGATCAATTCCTGGCCGGTGTAGCCGCTGGCACCGTAAACGCCGACGTTCATGGCACTCCCTCCGTGGAAAAAGAAAACCGCCAGACCCTGGCGTGGGTCTGGCGGGGAAACGAACCGCTCTGGCTTAGCGCTGCCTAGGCATACCCCATCCACCAGACCCTGGTCTGGCGCGAACGACGAGCACGCGGGCGAAGGACGACAGGCAGCTTCATGATGTGGAAAGGATAGACGATCGGACCGGCGGAGTCAAGCTTCCGGGAAGCTTTAAGCTTCTCGGAAGCTGCTGCGCCCTTCCAGCGCGCTATAATGCCTCGCGAGATGAGTTATCACTTGCGTGCCGGACTGCTGGTTCTTGCCGCCATGGTGGCGCTTGGGTTTGGACTCACCCTGCCTGCAGGCGCAGGTCGGGCGGACGCGCCACTGGCCCAGGCGCCGACTCCCTTCCTCACACCCACCCCCAATGCCAACGGCGAAATCATCTACACCGTCGCCGAGGGCGACACAGCCTGGCGCATCGCCGCCATCGCCGGCATCACGCTGGAGGAGCTTTATGCCCTGAACGGTCTCCAGCCGACCGACTTCATCACGCCCGGGCTTCAGCTCCTTCTCGGCACAGGCGGTCCGCCGGCGCCGACCGCCCCGCCGGAGGGGGCCGCCCCGCCGACCGAGATTCCGGTGACACCGACTCCGTCCTCGGGCACAGGCGATATCTGCGTCTTGCTCTTCGTCGATCAGAATGGGGACGCCCGGATGGCCACAACCGAACTCCCGCTGGCGAACGGCCAGGTGAGCGTGGCGGATGCATCGGGGATGCTGGTCGGTGAGCACACCACCACGGATGCGATCGAAGGCCACTGCTTCACCGAGCTTGAGAACGGCGACTACAACGTCAGTGCGGCAGTGCCGGAGGATTTCAACCCCACCACGGCGCTCAACCTGCCGGTCCGGCTCGCCCCCGGCGAAATTAAGTTCGTCGAGTTTGGCGCACAGCCGAGCGCGGCGATCGGCGGGGGGATCGAGGGCGGCGGCGGGACCCGCTCGACCCTGCTCGGTATCCTTGGGGTGGTCCTGCTGTTTGCGGCCGGCGGCCTAGGGTACTACGCCTCACGTTACAGCCGCCGCCGCTCGCCCATGTCGCTGCGCTGAGCCCGGCCGCAGACCGGCTCCGGCTTCCCCATTAACCCAACGAGTTCGTTCAGCCCGGGAGCAGCTCCGCCAGCGCGGCGAGCAGTAGTGTGACGTTTTCGCGACGGCTTGAGTGGCCCATCAGCCCGATGCGCCAGATCTTGCCGGCCAGCGGGCCAAAGCCGCCGGCGATCTCGAGGTTGAATTCCTCGAGCAGCCGGCGCCGGATTGCGGCGTCGTCCACCGCTTTCGGAACGCGGACCGTCGTCAGTGTGGGCAGACGGTGCGCGGGCGGGATGAACAGCTCCAGACCCAGCGATTCGAGCCCTGCCCACAGCGCTTCGGCATTGCGCCGATGGCGCTCGATGCGGGTCTCCAGCCCCTCCTCCATGGCCATGCGCAGCGCTTCACGCAGTGCGAAGATGGCGCTGATCGGCGCCGTGTGATGATACGCAGGCTGCTCGCCCCACTGTTTCTGGAGCAGCATGAGATCGAGGTAGAAGACCGGGGGCGGACTGCTTCGTTTCTCGATCGCGGCCACGCCGCGCGGATTCAGACTCAGCGGGGCCAGGCCGGGGGGCGCCGATAGACACTTCTGGGTGGCGCTGTAGGCACCGTCCACACCCCAGGCATCCAACTCGACGGGGAGGCCGCCCAGCGACGTAACGCAGTCGAGGATCAGGAGCGCGCCATGCCGGTGGCAGGCGGCGGCGACGGCCTCCACCTCCGGCTGAAGGGCGCCCGTCGAGGTTTCAGCGTGAACCATCGCCACCAGCTTTGCCGGGCGCGCCTGCAGCGCGGCGTCCACCTGCGCCGGGTCGAATACCTGGCCCCAGGACGCTTCGAGACGCTCGACCTCGCCGCCATGGCGGCGCGCCATCTCCGCCAAACGCTCCCCGAAGAATCCGTTCGCCCCCACCAGCACCGCATCGCCCGGTTCCACCAGGTTGCTGATCAGCGCCTCCATCCCAGAGGTGCCGGTGCCGGAGACGGCCAGGGTAAGGTCGTTCTCCGTGCGGTAGGCCTGCTGGAGCAGGGCGCGCACTTCCTGGACGATCTCGAGGAAGGTGGGATCCATGTAGCCGGTGACCGGGGTGGCCATGGTTCGCAGCACGCGGGGGTGCACGCTGCTGGGACCCGGGCCGAGCAGGATGCGCGGTGGCGTGTTCAGGTCGGGGTAGGTCATGAGGTAGGCTGCCCTCCGGCACTGAGCTGGGACGCTGTGATTATAGATTGGCGTTTATCCGGCAGCAAACTTGAAGGTCTCTTCGGGATGACCCTCGAACGGAAGGTTTGCATAGCGCCAACAGTTCGTGTAGAGTGGGTGCACTTTACTGATCAACAGGCCGAGGTATGCCTGCAAGCGGTGATCAACCCCCGGTTGGGGAAGCCGCGACCGCCGGTGGGGGGTCGGGGAACCCCATCGGCGCCCAACCCGATTTTGATGTTCTTGCGGAGCGTTCCTCGGACGCCTACTTCCGTTTGCTTTTCGACTCGGGCCTGACCTACGTCAGCCCCGGTTTTGTTTTGCTTACGGGTCGATCCGAGGCGGAACTTGAATCGACCTCAGACTTCACCGAAGAACTGATCGTGGGTGAGGAAGGCCAACGGGACCTGCGGGCGACGTTCGCCAAGCTCCAATCCGGCGCAGCGCCGACTGCGGCGCTGGTGGTTCAGATCAAGGGCAAAGACGCGAAACCGCTGTGGGTCGAACTCTTCTTCTCCGCGGTCAAAGGAGACGGCGATTCGGTGGTGGGCATCGACGGGGTGGCGCGCGATGTCTCCGAGCACCTCACCGTGGCGGATCTCTTGAGCCGCCGCACCCGTGAGCAGGCGGTGCTGCTGGAGGTTCAACGCGATCTGCTCACCCAGCTCGACCTTCAGCGGACGCTCGACCTGATCGTTGAAAAGGCGTACCGGCTGCTCGGCGCCAGCACCTGCGGGCTGTTTCTTCTTGAGAGTGATGAAGAAACCCTCACCCCGCTGGCCGTGGCTGGCAGCTACAGCGAAGAGCTGAAGGCGATGAAGCTGCGAGTGGGCGAAGGAGTCACCGGTTGGGTGGTGGAGCGCGGCCTGCCGCAGCGAGTCGATCATGTCTTCGAAGATCCGCGCACGAAGCAGATCCCCGGTTCACCCGAGCGGGATCGGAGCCTGCTCTGCGCACCGATACAGTTCGGCGAAAGGGTGACCGGCGCGCTGTTGGTGAACGGCGAACCCGAGCAATACGGCGACGAGGACCTGGATTTCCTGATGGCGCTGGCCCAGATCGCTTCATTGGGAATCGCCAACTCCCAGCTCTTCCATGAAGTTGAACAGCTGGCGAATGTTGACGGCCTGACGAGCGCGTTCAATCGGACATTCCTCGAGGCAAATCTCCCATTGGAGGTCGACCGTGCGCGCCGGCTCGGGTATGCCGTTGGGCTGCTGATCCTCGACGTCGATCGACTGAAGCGCATCAATGATGACCACGGACACCTGGCCGGGGATGAGCTGCTGATGCGCACCGTGAGAGTCCTGAAGGGCAACCTCCGAGAAACGGATTGGGTTGCGCGCTACGGCGGAGATGAGTTTGCGGTCGTCCTGCCGGGCTGCGGCCCGCACCTGCTGCGCGGTCTGGGCGAGAAATTCCGGGGGATGCTCGCCGCCACTGAGCTTGAACTGCCCTCCGGCGAAACCCAACCGATCAACGTCTCGATCGGCGGGGCCGTCTATCCTGATCATGCCACCACCTCTCATGAGCTGCTACGCGCCGCCGACGGCGCGGAACGCCATGCGAAGCGGGCCGGGGGAGGCCAGGTGAGGATTTTCGAGGCACCGCCAGCCCCCTAGCCTTCCGTTCGCTGCCAGATCCCCGCAATCGTATAGAATAGGGCGATGTTTCGCCGAAGAAATCGCTCACTAGGTAAAGCGGTCCAGGGAGCTGCAGATCCCGAGCTGCGGCAGCTGCGCGCGGAGGTCGCCCGGCGGCAGGACGAGGTCGCCCGCCTGGAACTCGAGCTGTTCGACACCCAGGTGGAAGTGGCGCGCTTCGAACAGGAGTTGGAGCGCCGGCTGGGTCCGCTCCAGCGCCGACTCGCGGCGCTCGAGGAGCAGCTGCAAGAAGCTCGCCACATGGCGGAGCGGCGCGGCCAGTGGGGCGACCGGTTGCAGGCGGAGGATGCGCCGGTCGATGTCGTCGACCAGTTCCGCCGGACCTGGCAGCGCAGCGGCCGCCCAGCCACAGCGCCTCCACCGCGCCGCCAGTCCCAGGTCGACCCCGAGGCGCTCAAGACGCTGTACCGCCAATTGGCGAAGCGATTTCACCCCGACCTGGAATCGGATCCGGCTCGCAAGCGAGCTCGTGAGAAAATCATGGCCGAGGTCAATCAGGCGTACGCGGCTGGCGATCTGGCAATCTTGCGCGAGCTCGAGCGACGGCCCGACCCCGCGGAGGCGCCACCAAAGAAGACTCGAGGGCAGCTGATTGCCGAGCTGGGGGCCGAGGTGAGCCGGCTTGACCGGCTGATCGCAACCCTCACCCGCAATCTCGATCAGCTGGCCAATTCGCACACGGTGAAGCTTATGCTCGACGCATCGATCGCCCAGCGCGCCGGCGGTGATATGCTCGGCGAGATGGCAGCCGAGCTGCGGACACAGATCGCCCAGCTCGAAATTGAGCTGACAGAGCTGGGCGGCTGACGGCGTAAGCGAACCATAAAATGAAAACGGGGCGCCAGGTCCTGGCGCCCCGTTTGATTTCGCCTCCGGCTCAAGACGCAGGCGAATTGGCCATACCGCGCAGCACCATGTGCAGGATCCCGCCATGGCGGTAGTAGTCCACTTCGATCGGTGTGTCCAGGCGGACCAGGGCCTTGAATTCCCGGACCGATCCATCTGGCGCTTCAGCCTGCACGCGCACGTGCGCCCCCGGCTCCAGATCCTCACCCAGGTCGAGGATGCTGAACAGTTCGTGTCCGGTCAGGCCGAGCTCAGTTACCCCTTCGCCCGGCAGGAACTCGAGCGGGAGAACCCCCATCCCGATGAGATTTGAGCGGTGAATGCGCTCATAGGATTGGGCCAGCACGGCGCGCACGCCGAGAAGAGACGTCCCTTTGGCAGCCCAATCGCGCGATGAGCCGGTGCCGTATTCCTTGCCGGCGAGAACGATCAGCGGCATCCCCTCCTGTTTGTAAAGCATGGCGGCGTCGAAGATGCTCATCTGCTCACCATCCGGCAGATGGATCGTGACGCCGCCCTCAACCCCCGGCACAAGCAAGTTCTTCAACCGGATGTTTCCAAAGGTGCCGCGGGTCATCACCTGGTCGTTGCCCCGTCGCGAGCCGAAGGAGTTGAAGTCGCGCGGCTGGACCCCTTGGGCCATGAGATAGCGTCCGGCGGGGCTGTCCACCGGAATGGCGCCGGCCGGCGAGATGTGGTCTGTGGTCACGGTGTCGCCCAGGAGGGCGAGCACGCGTGCGCGATGGATCTCCGCGATCGGCGCCGGGTCCGGGGCCATCTCGACGAAGAATGGCGGCTCCTGGATGTAGGTCGAATCCTCGGTCCACGCGTAGAGCTCGCCGCCGCTGACCGGGATCTCGTTCCAGGTCTCGTTGCCCGTGAACACATCCCCGTAGCGGGCGCGGAACATCTCCGCGTTCAACCAGCGCTCCACCACCTCGCGGATCTCCTGCTGCGAAGGCCACAGATCCTTCAAGTAGACCGGCTGCCCTTGAGGGTCTTCACCCAGGGGTTCTTGGACCAGGTCGATGTCTGTCGTGCCCGCCAGGGCATAGGCCACCACCAGCGGCGGAGAGGCCAGGTAATTCGCCCGGACATGCGGATTGATGCGCCCCTCAAAGTTGCGGTTTCCGGAAAGCACCGCGGAGGCGACCAGGTCGCCCTCGCTGATCGCCCGGACCACTTCGCCAGGCAGCGGGCCGCTGTTGCCGATGCAGGTGGTGCAGCCGTAGCCAACTACATTGAAGCCGAGTTCGGCCAGCGGCTCCAGCAGGCCGCTTTCGCGCAGGTACTCCGTGACGACGCGCGAGCCCGGCGCCAGGCTGGTCTTAACGAACGGCTTTGGCTTGAGGCCGCGCTCGAGGGCGTTGCGTGCCAGGAGCCCGGCGGCGACCATCACCATCGGGTTGGAGGTGTTGGTGCAGGAGGTAATGGCGGCGATCACCACCGATCCGTGCGCCAGCTCGGCGCTCGTGCCGTTGGTTCCGATGGCCACCCGTTGCTGGAGCCGTTCCGGCGTAAGCTCAAAGCCGCCTGCCTTCACCGGCGCTGTGAGCGCCTGCTGGAAGGACTGCTTCATCGCCGAAAGTGGAATCCGGTCTTGCGGCCGCTTCGGCCCAGCCAGGCTGGCCTCGATGCTGCTGAGATCGAGTTCCAGAACCTGCGTGTACAGCGGGTCGGGGGTGTCGGCGCTGCGGAACAGCTGCTGCTCCCGGCAGTAGCGCTCAACCAAGTCAACCTGCTCATCCGGCCGGCCAGTCTGGCGCAGGTAGCGCAGGGTTTCCCGGTCGACGGGGAAGAACCCGACCGTCGCGCCATATTCCGGCGCCATGTTGGCGATGGTGGCCCGGTCTGGGAGCGACATCTCGGCCAGACCCGGACCAAAGAACTCGACGAATTTCCCAACCACGCCCTGTTGCCGAAGGATCTCGGTGACGCGCAGCACGAGATCGGTGGCGGTTGTCCCCTCCGGCAAGCGGTTGACCAGTCGAAACCCAACGACGTCGGGCGCAACAATAACCATGGGCTGCCCCAGGATGGCGGCCTCGGCTTCGATCCCACCGACTCCCCAGCCGAGCACACCGAGACCGTTGATCATGGTGGTATGCGAGTCCGTGCCGACGAGTGTGTCGGGGTAGGCGAGTTGTTCGCCGCCGCTCGCTGCAGTCTGGACGACGGTGGCCAGGTATTCCAGGTTGACCTGATGGACGATCCCGGTGGCCGGTGGGACAACGCGGAAGTTCTGGAAGGCTTCCTTCCCCCAGCGCAGGAATTCATAACGCTCGCGGTTGCGCTGAAACTCCATTTCCGCATTTCGGTTCAGCGCCTCGGCAGAGGCGAAGAAATCCACCTGTACGGAGTGATCGATCACCAAGTCCACTGGAACTTGCGGGTTGATCATTGCGGGATCGCCGCCGAGGCGGGCAAGCGCCGAGCGCATCGCGGCCAGGTCGACGACAGCGGGAACGCCTGTGAAGTCCTGCATGATCACCCGCGCCGGTTGGAACGGCACGTCGGCGCGCTGTTCGGCCTGCGGCTGCCAGCCGGCCAGCGCCACGACATCGGCCTCTTGAATCTCTCGACCATTCACCTGGCGCAGCACCGACTCAAGCAGGATGCGGATGGAATACGGCAGCTTTTCGAGCTTCGTGAGCCCGGCGCTCTCCAGGCGGTCCAGCCGGTGAATGAGAAAGCGGCCCGAGGCTGTCGTCAACTGGTCTCGGCTGTCGAATGGATCAAGCGGCATAAGGTACTCCAGGGATTTGTTGCTTGATGGGCCTGAAAGTGCCGGGCGGATGGGGCAGGGGTGTTCAGGCGGTCAGGCTCGAAATGTCCAGCACGAGTATAATCGAAAAGCTGGCTCGACCCTTGACACCGGACTGGGAAGCTTCTTGGCCAAGGTGCCTGGGAATATCCTCACCCTGTGGGTCATCTCGGCCGCCGCTTCGGCGCCAGCCTTGCTTGGACCTCGCAGAACGCCCCCGATTCACAGGGTTTCTCTATCCGGGGTCAGCAGCTGGCGGGCCGCATGTCGTTCACCTCATTTGTCCCGAACCCTTTTCGAAGAAGCTTGCCCATGGCCGGATACTGGTGGCTCTGGCGCCACTCCATGGGAATGGTCTATTATCCAGAGATCTGCGGCCGCAGGGCCGTACGGAAGTTCCTTCCGTTGTCCGACCATCCCTTCAATTGACACGTCCGACGATCCAGACCGGGAGTGAGCCTTAGGTGGTGGAAAAGCAACAGCGAGCTGAGCTAGAAGCGCTGCGGAAGGCAAGTCTGAGCCTCACTTCGAGTCTTGAGCTTGAGACGGTCTTTGAGGCCATTCTGGAACATGCGCTCAAGCTGATCCAGGCTGACGATGCGCACATCTTCCTATTCGATGGTGAGCGGCTATCGTTCGGAGCGGCCATGTGGGCCGATGGTACCCGTGGCGAGCCCTATGCCGAGCCCAGGCGCGACGGCCTCACCTACAGCGTGGCCCGGAGCGGCGAGCAGATCGTTGTGCCCGATATGCGCAGCCATCCACTGTATGAAACCACAGACTGGGAAGGCAGCATCCTTGGGCTCCCCCTGCGCATCGGAAAGCGGGTTCTCGGCGTCATGACCATTGCGTTCGAGCGCCTTCATGATTTCACGGAGGACGAGCTTCGAGTGCTCGAGCTGTTTGCCGACCAGGCGGCGGTGGCGGTCGAAAATGCCCGGCTCTTCGAGCGCACCACGCATGAGCGCCGCAATCAACAGCTGCTGATCGACATCACCCGCGAGCTGAGCAGTACGCTCAACCGGGATGATATTCTCCAGCGCGCCATCGAATTGACGGTTGAGAGCCTTGGCGGGATGCATGGCGGCGTGGTCATTCCGGATCCGCAAAATGGGCGGCTGTCTCTCCAAAGCCTCACCGGCCATGCCGGCCTGACCGTCAGAGAGATGGATGCAGAGCTCCAGCTGCGAATCGGAGAGGGCCTGATCGGCTGGGTGGCCAAGCACCGGGAGGCGGTGCGCGTGCCCGATTTGCAGTCTGATCCGCGCTGGGTCATCAGCAGCCCACGCGACCAGTTTGTGCGCAGCGGGCTGATGGCTCCGATCCTGTCGGGGAGCGAGCTGCTGGGTGTGATCTCCGTCTTCCATGCAGAACCTGATGCGTTCGAGGATTCGCATCTGGATCTACTGGTCGCCATCAGCCGCCAGCTCTCGCTTGCAATGAAGAATGTAGAGCGCTATGAGCAGGTCGAGCGCCAGCTTGCGGAATTCGCGTTGCTGCAGCAGATGGGCCAGGTCTTCAACCAGCGACTGGAGATGCAGCCCCTCCTCGAGGAGGTCGTCTACCAGGTGAGCGAAGTGCTTGGCTATCCGGTGGTCAATGTGGATCTCATCGAAGAGGACGAACTGGTCATCAAAGCCACCCGCGGGACGGGGCACCAGCCGACCGAACAGGAGGTCCGCATGCCGATCGATCGCGGCGTCGTCGGCCGGGTTGTGCGGACCAACCGCCCTGCGCTGGTGCCGGACGTGCGCGAAGACCCGGATTATGTCGCCCTATCGCCAGACACCCTCAGCGAGCTCGCTGTCCCGTTGCGCAAGCGCGAGGAAATCATCGGTGTCCTGAACGTCGAATCCCAGGAGCTCAACGGCTTCGATGCGGACGACCTGCGGCTGCTATCGCTGCTTGCCGATCAGGTCTCCATCGCCCTG
>JBFJVD010000090.1:0-10408 GCA_041624375.1 Anaerolineales bacterium | reverse complement strand
GTTTGGCAGGAAAGCTGCCTGGACGCCGGCCATGATCAGGCCCTTGATCGTTTCAAGAGAGAGACCCATATGGCCGCCGATGGCAGCATATTCATCGGAGAGCCGGATGTCTGAGATGCCGGGGTCGTCCGTGTTCACCGTGACCTGCAGCCCGGCTTGAATCATGTGCGGCAGCGGGTGGCGCTGGTAGCTTTCGACCACGCCTGTTTGCAGATTGCTGGTGGGGCAGACCTCGAAGATCACGCCGCGGTCGCGCGCCATGAGCGCAGTCTCGCGGTCCTCGAGCACCCGGACGCCGTGCCCAATGCGCACTGCCTGCATCGTTTCAATCGCGTGTTTCACCGAAGGCGGGCCGTCCCACTCGCCGGCGTGCACGGTAAGTCCCAGGCCGGCCTGCCGGGCGCCGGCGAAGATCGAGCGAAAGGGGTCGGCGGCGAAATCGGCCTCATTGCCGGCAAGGTCCAGGCCGACGACGCCATGGCCGGCGTAATCGACCGCCAGCTGGGCGACCTGCTTGGCGAGCTCTATCGGCTCATGGCGGTTCACGCTCAGAATATACCGCACGGCGAGGCCGCTTTCCGCAGCGGCCTCTGACGAGCTTTCCAACACCCAGCGAATCACCTCGGCAAAGGGGAAACCCTTTGCGCGAGCAAGCGCCGCCGGTGTGAAGCGCAGCTCAAGGTAGCGGACCTTGTCGGCAGCCGCATCTTCCACCACCTCCCGCGCGATCCTGCGGATAATGTTTTCGCTGAGGTAGAAGCGGCGCAGAACATCAAATTTGGCGAGGAAGTTCACATGTGTTCGCGGATCACCCGGCTGGAACTGAACCCTGGCACGCAGAAGATCGGGATCGGCGGGGAGATCCAGCCCCTGCTCCCGCACAACCTCCGCAAGCGTCGTCAGCCGCAGCGAGCCCTCGAGGTGCCGGTGCAGGTCCACCTTGGGAAGGTGGTGGATCGCCCTATGCAGATCGAGCGCCTCAGCAGCCAAGCGGTCCCCGGCTCTCCGTCATGCCCGCTCTCGGGGGGAGCGGCAACGCTTAGCAAAAGCTAGGGGTGCTGTGGCGAGGGGATTGGACTCGACCGAGGAAGACTGACGCACTAGCGGCGACGCCGGCGCCTTTTTCGCTTGCGGCCGCCGCTTCGAGCCGGCTGAGAGACTCCGGAGGCAGCACCATCGGCGGAGGCCGCGGCGGTCTGCGCAAGCGACACGGGCTGGGCCCGGTAGAGCCGGGAAACCACCCCGGCGCGGATGT
Source organism: Anaerolineales bacterium (assembly GCA_041624375.1). Classification (GTDB taxonomy): domain Bacteria; phylum Chloroflexota; class Anaerolineae; order Anaerolineales; family E44-bin32; genus JBFJVD01. Next base: position 9,153 of record JBFJVD010000090.1, on the reverse strand, counting down.
CGGTGAGCAGCTGCTGGAACAAATCGAAGGCCCGGCTCTTGTACTGAACCAGCGGATCCCGCTGACCGTAGGCTTCCAGCCCAATGGAAGTCCGGAGCGCCTCCATCTGCGTGAGGTAGTCAACCCAGAGCTGGTCGCTGACGGAGAGGATCAGACCCCGGTAGGTCTCAGTGAGCAGCGACTGACCGAGCGCCTGCCGAATCTGCTGCTGGGAATCCTCCGGAAGCGAACTCATCAGACCTTGCTCAGCCAGCTCGGCGAAGGCCTCCTCCCCCAGCGTTCTGCGAAGCCGGCGCTGGAGCCGATCGTCGATCTCATCAATCCGGTTCGAACTGAGCCGGAAGAACTCAGACTGTCCCAGGCTGTCTTCGAGCGCTCGCTGCCCACCTTCAAGATGCGCCGTCACCTCTGCCGTAAGGTCTTCCAATTCTTTGCCGGCGAGCAGCTCGGCTGCGTTAAACGCGTACGTTAGGCGGGCATAGAGCATCTCACGGCGCTGGTGCGTTTTGCGATCAAAGAAGGTCCGCCGGCCATAGCTCAGGTGAACCAGCGCCCGGATCTTCTCCGCGCGCCCGATGGATGCATCGTCGCGCAGGCTCGCGTCAAGCTCACGCCGGGCATCCTGCAGGGTCCGCTCGGCGCGCCGGCTCCACGCGGCTTCCAGTGCATCCTGAAGCCGGTCGGCCGTCGCGTCCCAGTCGATGGGCACGGCGAGCTTTTCGTCCAATTCGAGGCTCTCGCCCACCCGGCTTTCCACCGCCCGGACGAGCCCGCCCCAGATGCGCAGGCCGAGGCCGGCTTCGATGAAGTCGGGGATCAATTGGCGGAAGCGGCCGGGGTCCTCTGCAATCTGATCAAGGCCGAGGTCGTCCATCTGGATGCGCATCCCGACGGCGTTCTCGACTGCCTGGACCAGCTCTCGGCTGTTGGGGGAGGCGCCCCGCTCTTCCGCGTCCAGCAGGACGCCTTCGTAGGCCAATTCGGCCATCTCGACACGCTGGCGAGCCTGATCGTTCAGCCGGTCGACGGCGCGATCCAGCTGCTCGTCAACCGAGCGGCTGAGGTACTCGAGATTCGAGTTCAATGCGTCCTCGGCGATGGAGAGAAGCGCCGCTTTCACTTCCGAGCCGCGGTTCGCCGCATCCAGTTGGCCCAGCAGAAGGGCGATCATGAAGGATGGGTACGGCGCCTCGCTGTCGAGATTCAGGGTCGGCTGGGTCTCCTCCAGCCAGGCGAGGAGCTTCCAGGCGCCTTCAGGATCGTCCAGGACCGGAGCCAGGTGCCGCTCCACCTCGGCATTGATCATGGCGTGCACATCGTCGAGCAGGTCATCCTTGGAGAACACCCGGTTGCGCTGGGTGTAAAACACTTCACGCTGCTGATTGAGGACATCGTCGTACTCGAGCAGGTGCTTGCGGGTGTCGAAGTTTGCCCCCTCGACTCGGGTCTGGGCCTGCTCGATCGTCCGATCGACAATCCCATGCTCGATCGGCACGGCGTCATCGATATTCAGGCGCTGCATGATCCCAGAGACCTGGGTTCCACCGAAGAGCCGCATCAGCTCATCTTCCATCGAAAGGAAAAAGCGCGAGGAGCCCGGGTCGCCCTGCCGGGCGGCACGGCCGCGCAGCTGATTGTCGATACGGCGTGATTCATGCCGCTCCGAGCCGATCACATGCAGCCCCCCGACCTCACGCACCTTCCGCTGGTCTTCCATGAAATTGCGGAAGAGGTCGATTTCGGGCCCGTAGATCCCGATGGCCTCATCGTCCGCCTGCCGCAGGGTATCGAACCGTTCTTCCAGGTTGAGATGTTCCGGTTCGTCGATTCCGATGCGGCGCAGCACGCGATTGACAGCTGCCAGCACCTCTTCGGCGATCTCGCCGCCCAGCTTGATGTCGACACCGCGGCCAGCCATGTTCGTGGCGATCGTCACGGCCCCGAGCGCGCCGGCATCGGCGATGATCCGCGATTCCTCGTCATGCTTCTTGGCGTTCAGCACGTTGTGCTTGATGCCCGATTCGAGCACAGCCGCCAGCTGCTCCTCAATTCCTGGCGGAAGATCGAGCAGGAGGCGAAGACGCTCGAGATTCTCAGGCCGGGTGGCGTTCAGGGCGACGCCGGCTTCCTTGGCGAAGGTGCGCAGCTCAGCGTTCCGGAGCATATCAAGGGGCTGGTACAGCGGATCGAGCGCCTCGACGCGCATGCCGTCGTCGGGGATGTCCTTCGCCTCCAGGTAGGCGTCACGCAGGACAAGAACCAGTGCCAGACGTTTGAGCGAAGCAGCGCTCAAGCGGCCGGAAAGGCGCTCGGACAGCTCCACCGAGGTCGTTCCAACGAGCATTGGCTGGCCGACGACATGCCGGCGCAAGATCTCGGTGACCAACGAGCGGAATTTGGACTCTTCGGTGCGGTAGACGAGATCAGGATAGTCCCGCCGCTTCCAGAACACGGGCGCCTGCTGCTCGTCGTCGGGACGGGCGTAATAGATGAAGCGGCTGCCGTTCTCCCGGTATTCAACTTCCACCAGGTCTGTATTAGGCATCAAGGCGATGAATTCGAGGTTGGTCGGCAGTGGGGTCACATCCACCTTGTAGATCTTGTTGAATTCTTCGGCTTCGGTCACCGCCGTGCCGGTCATGCCTGCCAGCTTCTCGTACATGCGGAAGTAGTTCTGCAGGGTAATCGTGGCGTAGGTCACGTTCTCCTGCCGAATCCGCACCCCTTCTTTGGCCTCCACCGCCTGGTGCAGGCCGTCCGACCAGCGCCGGCCGGCCATCATGCGCCCGGTGAACTCATCCACGATGATGACGCGGCCGCCCTGTACAACGTACTGCTTGTTGCGCTTGTAGAGGTACTCGGCCCGCAGAGCCTGCTCAAGGTGACCCAGCAGGCGTGCCTGTTCCGGGGTGATGTCCTCCGGTCGATCGGGGTCACGGAGCGGCTCGCCGAGCAGCCGTTCCACGTGGTCTTCACCGATCTCGGTCAGTGAGACGGTGCGGTCGCGCTCGCTGATTTCGAAGTCTTCTGGACGCAGCTGCGTGACGATCGACGCCATGCGCTGATACTGCTCCGGGTCCTCATGCGCCGGCCCCGAGATGATGAGCGGCGTGCGGGCTTCGTCGATGAGGATGTTGTCGACCTCATCGAGGATGGCGTAGAAGTGGCCGCGCTGCACGCGCGCCTCAAGGCTGCGGGCCATATTGTCCCGCAGATAGTCGAAGCCAAACTCATTGTTCGTCCCGTAGGTGACGTCCGCCGCGTAGGCCAGCTTGCGGTCGACAATCCGCAATTGATGGACGTCCTCTTGCGATGATTCATGCGAAGGGTCGTAGAGGAAGGCCTTGCGCCCGCCCTCCGTGCGCGCCGCCTCTTGCAGCACACCGACGCTGAGACCCAGGTAGTCAAAGATCGGGCCCATCCAGCGAGCGTCGCGCCGGGCGAGATAGTCGTTGACGGTCACCAGGTGGACGCCACCGCCGGAGAGCGCGTTCAGGTAGATCGGCATGGTCGCCACCAAGGTCTTGCCTTCGCCGGTCTTCATCTCGGCGATCATGCCCTCATGCAGGATCAGGCCGCCGATCAACTGGACATCGTAATGGCGCAGCCCGATGGTACGAACCGCCGCCTCCCGCACCACGGCGAAGGCCTCGACGAGCAGATCGTCGGGGCTTTCTCCCTGCGCAAGCCGGTCGCGGAACGCCTCGGTCTTCGAACGGAGCGCCTGATCTTCAAGACGGTGCATCTCGGGTTCGAGGGCGTTGATCTGCTGGACGATCTCGGAGTAGGCTTCGATCTGGCGGCGGATGGGGTCGCCGCCGATGAATTCGGTGAGCTTCTTGAACATCGCGGGGGGATTATAGCATAGCGGCTTGCTGCCCCGGTTTCGGGCCGGCCTTGACGGCCCGCTGCTCCCACATAGAATCAAACTCAGGGGCGGTGGCGGAATTGGCAGACGCCGGGGACTTAAAATCCTCTGAGGGCAACCTCGTGTGGGTTCGACTCCCACCCGCCCCACCTTGCCCGTTTTCGCCTGCGGTCGGATCGTTGTACAATCCAGCCCGTCATCCGAGAACGTAGTCGGGAGGCTCCCATGCCCATCCGCGCCCGTGTGACGCTCATCCTTCTGGCAGCGCTCTTCATTTCGGCGTGCACACTGCCGGGGGCCGCCTCGCCGACCCCCTTCACCTTCCCTACGCCAAACCTGACGCTGACCTTCGTGTTTGCACCGACGGCAACCAACACGGTTTCGGCGCCAACGCTTCCTCCGGTGGCCACGCCGACGATTGACCTGACTTCGGAGCCGCCCCCGGCAACGGCCACCACGGTTTCGGGCTCGAACACGCGCCCGAATGGTTCGCCGATCACGGCCGCCTTCACTTCGACGGCGCCGGTCATCGATGGCGACCTGGCAGAATGGACCGGCGACGCGTTCAACGTCAATCAGATCGTGTTCGGCGCGGCTTCCTGGAGCGGCGGCTCGGATGTCAGCGGCACCCTGTTCGTGACCTGGGACAACGACAACCTCTATCTGGCCGTCAGGGTGACCGATGATTCCTTCGTCCAGATCTCGACGGGGAGCCAGCTCTACAAGGGGGATTCCGTCGAGTTCCAGCTCGATGCCAACCTGTCGGCCGATTTCTTGTCGCAATCGCTCACCGCGGACGACTACCAGATCGGCCTTTCCCCTGGCAACTTCGGATCACGGGCGCCGGAGGCCTACCGCTGGTACCCGACCAGCCGCACCGGGGCGTTGTCTTCGGCAACTGTCGCCGCGAAGCAGACCAGTGGGGGCTATGATCTGGAGGCTTCGATCCCCTGGTCGGTGTTCGGCGTGACCCCGAGCACGGGTGCGCGCTATGGATTCGCCTTCTCGATCTCCGATAACGACTTGAGCGCTACGGCCGTCCAGCAGTCGATGGTCTCCACCGTCAGCACGCGACGCCTGCTCGACCCGACCACCTGGGGGACGCTGATCCTCGGAGAGCCTTAGTCTCGGATCGCTCCGCCAACCGATGGGTCGCCTGCCGGACCCGCGATCGCATGACGTGTGCAAACTCCCGATCCTTGACGGGCCCCCGGAATGGACTAGAATCGGCGTCGGAACCCGCGCGTCCCTCCGCTGGCGCCCCTGCTGGTCGCCCCGGCCCGACGCTGCGACTCCTGCTCTCGATGTCCAAACCCTCCCAGGGGCAGGCGCAGGACACCTGTCCCTTGTTTCTTGTCTCGATCGGAACCGCAAGCTGAGAAAGCCCGACGTTCCGAGCCGAAAGGAACCGGCTTGACCCAGGCTCCACAGGTCGAACTCAGTCGCAATCTGACGCTGTTCGACATCACGATGATCGGTGTCGGCGCCATGATCGGCGCGGGCATCTTCGTGCTCACCGGCATCGCCGCCGGCGCAGCAGGGCCGGCGCTGATCCTATCCTTTGCGTTGAACGGGATCGTCACCCTGTTCACAGCGATGACCTATGCGGAGCTGGGCTCGGCGATCCCGGAGGCCGGCGGGGGATACCGGTTCGTGAAGGAGGGGCTTCCGGGCCCCAACCCCTTCCTGGCCGGCTGGATGGACTGGTTCGCCCATGCCGTTGCCGGGAGCCTGTACGCGCTGGGGTTCGGAGCCCATGTGGCGCTGGTCTTCGCCGAGTTCGACCTGGAGATCCCGGGCCTGGAGGGCGAGCTCCTGCTGAAGCTCCTGGCCGTCGCTGTGATCATCCTGTTTTTGTTCATCAACTACCGGGGCGCCTCCGAGACGGGAGCTATCGGCAACATTGTCACGGTGCTCAAGATCGTCATCCTGGCGATTTTTATCGGCAGTGGGCTCCTGGCCATCATCCGCAATCCAGGCTACCTGGGCAAATTCTCCGACTTCATGCCCAATGGGGCGGTAGGCCTTATCAACGCCATGGGGCTCACCTTTATCGCGTTCGAAGGCTACGAGATCATCGTTCAGGCCGGCGAGGAAGTGAAAGACCCGCGCCGCAACATCCCGCGGGCTATTTTTCTTTCTCTGGCAATCGTGATTCCGATCTACATGTTCGTCGCCTTCGTCACGATGGGGGCTGTCAACCCGGAAACTGACATTCCCACCTGGCAGTGGCTGGCAGAGCACGCTGAAGTGGGCGTAGCCGAAGCAGCCAAGCAGTTCATGCCGCTGGGCACGATCCTGCTGCTCGTCGGCGCCATCCTCTCGACGATGAGCGCGCTCAACGCCACCACGTATTCGTCCACCCGTGTGTCGTTTGCGATGGGGCGCGACAGGAACCTTCCGGACTCCTTCGCGGAGATCCATCCCCGCACGCGCACCCCGCACAAAGCGCTCTTCTGGAGCGGGGTCCTGATCGCCTTTATGGCGGTCGCCATTCCGATCGAGGACGTCGCCACGGCGGCCGACATCATGTTCTTATTGATCTTCTTGCAGGTCAACATCGCCATCATCACCATCCGCCAGAAATATGGCGACCGGCTGAACTACGGCTACCTGCTGCCCTTTTTCCCATACATCCCCATTGTCGTCATTGTCTTCAAGCTCTTCCTGGCACTCTTTCTCTTCAATTACTCCCCGATCGCCTGGGGCTTCGCCATTGTCTGGATCGTGGTAGGACTGGGGGGGTTCTACTTCTACGCGAGGCCGCGCGGGGAGGCAAAGGATCGCTCGCCGATCATCTCCGAATCCAAGCTGATTCCCGAAGCGTTCGACCCGAATCAGTACCGTGTGGTGGTGCCGATCGCCAACCCCGAGTCGCTGCCGGGGCTACTCGAGCCGGCGATTAACGCCGCACGCCAGCACGACGGCGCCATTACCCTGCTCCACGTCATCACCGTCCCGCCCCAGATCCCGCTGCGCGCCGGACGGGACTTCATCGAGCGCAGCAAGCCGCTCACCGACCGGGCCCTCGAGATGGTCGAAGGCGAGGGCATCCCGGTCGAGGTGATCATCCGCATCGCGCACCGGATTGACCAGGCGATCGTCGAGACTGTGATTGAACGGGTCGCCAACCTGCTCATCGTGGGGTGGCGCGGCGCCAGCAAAGAGGCCGACACGCAGGTTGGGCGCAACATCGACCGCATCATCGAACGGGTCAGTTGCCGTGTGCTGGTGGTCCAGCAGGCCATTCATGAGCCGCCCGATGAGATCCTGATTCCGGTCACGGACGTCGAACAGATTCGGTTCGCGCTGGAGGCGGTTGGGATCCTCACCGGGGAACAGCGTGCGCTGAAGCGCGTTCTCCATGTTTTCCCGCCCGAGTGGAGCGACCGGGACCGCGAGCGCATGCGGCGGCAGCTCGACGACCAGATCAGGGCCTTTGAACGGCGCCACCCGAAGTATGAGGGAACCACGCAGCTTGAGACCACGGTCTCAGCGGATCCGATTCCCGTGATCGTCGAATCCGCCAATCAGGCCGATTATGTGATTATCGGCGCCACGCGTGACAGCTGGCTCCGAAGGCAGTTCTTCGACTCCAAGCCGCAGCTGATCGCCCGGCAGGTGGAATGTCCGGTAGCTTTGATCCGGCCGACCGCACCTGCTCTCGAATTCGGCGTCCACCGGATGTTGAATTACTTCCGGGGGGGATATCGGGAGATCGACCCTGAATCGCAAGAAGAGCTCATGGAACAGGGCATCTTGCGTCGCGACGCGGAAGACGCGGCGGCAATGCCGCGGCCGCAAGCCAACCGGTCGATCATCCTTCTGTTGGGAATCCTTGCGGTGGCATCGGCCGTAGCCATGCTGGTCGGCGGCGGCCAGGTGCTCACCTGGATCGGTGCGGGTCTCTTCATCCTCGTGCTGTGGGCGTTCACCTGGATTTCCATTCGGGCTGTATGAACCGCAATTGCCGGACAGCCATCCACTAACGAAACTTCATCAGGCCTATCCATCCGATGACCCTATCTACACTCAAGCGATTCCTTATCGGGACTCCCTTCCCCACCAGCAGCGAGGCACACGAGCGGCTGGACAAGGTCCGCGCGCTGGCGGTTTTCGCGTCGGATCCGATCAGCAGCAACGCCTACGCCACGGAAGCGATCATGAGCGTGCTCATCCTGCTGGGAACCGGCGGGCTGGCGTTGACGCTGCCGCTCGGCCTGGCGGTGGCCGTCCTCGTGCTGCTGGTCGTTTTCAGTTACATCCAGACGATCCTGCACTACCCGGGCGGCGGGGGCGCCTACATCGTCGCCAAAGACAACCTGGGAACCATCCCCTCTCTGCTCGCAGCCGCCGCCCTGCTCACGGACTACGTGCTCACCGTCTCGGTATCGGTTTCAGCCGGCGTGCGGGCGCTCACCTCTGCGCTGCCTGAATTGTTCGAATATCGCGTGTACATGGCGCTGGCCGCGATCCTGCTGGTGACCTGGATCAACCTGCGCGGCGCCCGGGAAAGCGGAACGATCTTTGCCATCCCGACCTACGCTTTTGTGGGCGGGATGCTGCTCGTCATTCTGATCGGGCTCGCGCGGAGTACAGGCATATTCGGCACGAGCCCGCTTGTGGCGCCTGTGCAGAGTCTCCCACCCAGCGATACCTATCTCGGCTTTGCCTATGTCTGGCTCATCCTGAGGGCATTTGCCGCCGGGTGCACGGCCCTGACCGGCATCGAGGCCATCAGCGATGGCGTCCGTGCCTTCAAGCCACCTGAATCACGCAACGCAGCGCAAACCATGGTCGTGATGGGCATCATGGCCATGACGCTCTTCCTCGGGATCACCTTCCTCTCGACGAAGCTCAATATCGTTCCAACACACGCCGAGAGCGTGCTCTCGCAGATGACCCGCAGTGTAGTCGGCAGCGGGTTCCTCTATATTTGGGTCCAGGTCTTCACGATGTTGATCCTTTTCCTGGCAGCCAACACAGGATTCCAGGACTTTCCGCGCCTGAGCTTCTTCCTGGCCCGCGATGGATTCCTCCCACGCTGGATGCAGAACCGGGGGGACCGGCTGGTGTTCAGCTCAGGGATCATCGTCCTGGCGGCGGCCTCGTCGGCCGTTGTCGTTGCCTTTGAAGCCGATGAGATTGCCATGCTGCCGCTCTACGCACTTGGCGTGATGCTGGGATTCAGCCTGTCGCAGTCAGGTATGTTCCGTCTGATGGGCAAGGCCGCCCAGCTAAAGCCTGGAGAGAACCTCGAAACCGAAGCGACAACGCTGCACTAC
>JBFJVD010000089.1:0-10546 GCA_041624375.1 Anaerolineales bacterium | reverse complement strand
GGAACCATGGCGCCTGGGATCACCGTCATTGGCTTGGGGCCTGGGGATCTGCAGCTGCTCACTCGGGCGGCCTGGAGCTTGCTGCAATCGACGCACGAAGTCTATCTGCGGACCTCCCGGCATCCACTTACGGCCGACCTTCCCGATCAGCTCGCCGTCCACTCCTTCGACGATGTGTACGATCGGCATGCCTCGTTTGAGGAGGTCTACGACGCCATCCTGGCCCGGCTTCTGGCCTTGGGCGCTCGACCGGAGGGGGTGATCTACGCGGTTCCCGGAGATCCGTCCCTTGGGGAAGCAACGGTGCAGCGCCTGCGCCGTTCAGCGCCAGCGGCCGGCCTCCCGCTAGAGGTGGTCCCGGGCGTAAGCTTCATCGAACCCTGCCTGGATCTGCTTGGGGTTGATGGCGTGGAGGGTCTTTTTGTAGCAGATGCTCTGGAGCTGGCCGCGCAGCACCACCCACCGTTTCCACCCGATCGCCATGCCTTCGTCGCCCAAGTTTTCTCCCGCCTGCTGGCATCCGATGTGAAGCTCACACTGGCAAACCAGTATCCGGAAGACCATCCGGTGGTTCTTGTCCATGCGGCGGGAACGCCATCGGCTGCCCTGGAACGGTTGCCGCTCTACGAAATCGATCACAGCCCATCGCTGGATGTCTTGACAACGCTCTATGTGCCGCCATTAGACGGCCCGGCTTCCTTCGAGGCCCTTCAAGACACGATTGCCCGACTGAGAGCGCCGGACGGTTGCCCATGGGACCGTGAGCAAACACACGACAGCCTGCGGACCCATCTCCTGGAAGAGACCTACGAGGCCATTGAGGCGATCGATCGAGGCGATTTCAAGGGCCTTCAGGAGGAATTAGGTGATCTTCTGCTTCAGATCGTCCTTCAGGGTCAGATCGCAACGGAGGCGGGCGAGTTCTCGATGGCCGCAGTGATCGCATCCGTCAACCGGAAGCTCGTTGAGCGTCACCCCCATGTCTTCGGCGAAGTGGAAGTCGCCGGTGTAGGCGAGGTGCTCCACAATTGGGAGGCACTGAAAGCCAGAGAGCGCTCAGAACGTGGAGAAGGTGACCGAAGCGCGCTCGGTGGCGTGCCACGGGCTCTCCCCGCACTCGCCCAGGCCTATGAATACCAGAAACGCGCCGCCAGCGTCGGCTTCGACTGGCCCGATGTGTCTGGCGTCGTAGCGAAGGTCGCGGAGGAGGTAGCCGAACTGTCTGCGGCCCCGGACGGGCCTTCACTCGGACGAGAACTCGGCGATCTGCTTTTCGCAGTGGTGAACTTCGCCCGCTGGAGGATGATTGATCCGGAGGCCGCGTTGCGGCAGGCAAACCAGCGGTTTCGGACCCGGTTTCATTATGTCGAGCAGAAGGCAAGCGCGCTCGGACGGAGTATGGCGCAAATGAGTCTGGCGCAACTCGATGAGCTCTGGGAAGACGCCAAACGCGCCGGCAACGGAAGCTAAGGCAACCCTACCCTAGAGCCGCATGTTACACTTGGACTGGTGCGCCTTCGGGCGCGCCAACGCGGAGGCAAAGAGTCGGACGCGGGAGGCCGCCCGGCCTGAAATACCACCCTCTGCAGGACTCGGACGACCCACAGGCCGGTAGGGCCACCTGCATTTGAATTGAAGGAGTTCGCACTGATGCCCCCGAAATCAGGATTCCCTGGACCCCATGATCTCAAGCATCACGGCCTGATGGAGCTGGGCGCCGAATTCTGGAATTTGTCTCCCGCGGTCCTGATGGAGCACGCGGTCCGTCGTATGGAAGGCGAATTGGCCGTTCCGGGCACATTCGTCGCCGACACCGGTCAGCACACCGGCCGTTCGCCGAATGACAAGTTCGTTGTCCGCAATGCCGCGACGGAATCACAGGTCGAGTGGGGCAGCATTAACCAGCCGTTATCGGAAGATCACTTCGAGCGGCTCTACCATGACCTGCTCGAACACTTCAAAGGTCGTGAAGTTTACGTGCACGATGCCGCCGCCTCGGCCGATCCGGAGCATCGGCTTCCGATCCGGCTGGTGACGGAAAACGCCTGGCACGCGCTCTTCGCACATCACATGTTCTTGCGCCTCACTCCACCCGAGGTGGAGACTCATCAGCCAGCCTTCACCCTGTTGCATGCACCTGGCTTCGACGCCGACCCTACGGTGCATGGCACCCGGTCGAAGACCTTCATTATCCTGGATTTCAGCCGCAATCTGGCCTTGATCGGAGGAACGAGCTACGCCGGTGAAGTGAAGAAGACCATCTTTACGGTATTGAACTACCTTCTCCCGCTGCGAGGCGTAGTAGCGATGCATTGCTCGGCGAATCGCGGTCGCCACGGAGACACTGCGCTCTATTTCGGACTCTCCGGTACCGGCAAAACAACGTTGTCCTCGGTCCCGGATCGTGATTTGATCGGCGACGACGAACACGGCTGGAGCGATGAGGGGATATTTAACTTCGAAGGTGGCTGCTACGCGAAGATGATCCGACTGAACGTCGACGACGAGCCGATCATCTGGCATGCGACCCATCAATTTGGTGTGATTTTGGAGAACGTCGTCGTCGATCCACGGACGCGCGTACCGAATTTTGAAGATGAATCCCGTACTGAGAATACGCGGGGCGCCTATCCGATCGAGTTCGTTCCAAATCATGTCATCGAAGGGCGAGGCGATCATCCGCAGAACATCTTCTTTCTGTCGGCGGATGCGTTCGGGGTTCTCCCACCGATCGCTCGGCTCTCACCCGAGCAAGCTGTTTATTATTTCCTGTCCGGGTACACATCCAAGCTTGCCGGGACGGAAAAAGGGCTGGGAGATGAACCGGAGGCCACATTCTCCGCCTGTTTTGGAGCCCCGTTCCTCCCACTGCCGCCCGCTCACTACGCGGAACTCCTCCGAGCGCGCATCGAGAAGCACGGCGCCCAGGTCTGGCTGGTGAATACGGGATGGACTGGAGGCGCCTTCGGACAGGGACATCGCATGAAGCTCGAGCATACACGCGCCATAGTGCGCGCCGCCCTAAGCGGAGATCTGATGTCGGTTCCGACTCGGCGGGATCCCATCTTTGGGCTCGAAGTCCCCGAATCCCTCCCTTCAGTCCCGCCGGACGTGCTCTGGCCCCGAGATACATGGGCGCAACCTTCTGCCTATGATGAGCAGGCCCGGCGCCTGGCACGCCGATTTGCAGACAACTTCGAGAAATACCGGAACACTGTCCAGGCCGAAGTGGTCGCTGCGGGTCCTAGCGCGGCGTAACGCGCACGGAGAGGTTTCCTCGAGCTGCTCAAGGTTTGTTAACCTCCTGGCCGCAACTTGCGGCGTTAGCCAACCGGGTACATTTGTGGATGTGATGGGGGCAGCATGGATGGTAGCGTTGTCTTACGAGGTCTAACCAAGATCTACGGGCAGGGTTCGCAGGCACGCGTTGTGCTCGACTCAGTCCAAGCGACCTTTGTGGCAGGCGAAGTAATTGCCGTCCGCGGCCGCAGCGGAAGCGGAAAGTCGACGCTGCTCAACCTGCTGGCTGGTCTCGATACACCTTCTGCAGGCGAAGTCGTTATCGATGGCGTATCACTCCACGCATTGAGCGAGCGGGAGCGAACCAGTTTCCGCCGCGACCGAATCGGGATCGTCTTCCAATTCTTCAATTTAATTCCCACGCTCACTGTCCTCGAGAATGTGGTCCTCCCTGCCGAACTTGCCGGAACGGATTTCGCTCAGTCCCAGTCGATGGGGCGCGAGCTTCTCGAGGAGGTCGGGCTGGCTGATCGAGCCCGTGAGTTCCCCGATCGACTCTCCGGCGGCGAACAGCAGCGGATTGCGATCGCCCGCGCCTTGGTGTGCCAGCCGGAACTTGTTCTGGCAGACGAGCCCACCGGCAATCTCGATCGTGCGACGGGCGAGGATGTTCTGGCGCTGCTTGATCGCATGACCCGGGCTAGGGGTCGAACGCTCGTCTTGGTAACCCACAGCCACCCGATCGCCGCCGTCGCCGATCGGATTCTCACAATCGAGGAGGGCAAGTTGATACCGGCCCGAGCCGCTGAGTCAGATCGGGCTGCAGAGCGGTCCCAGGCATGACTCTGCGCGGGCAGCCTTTGGCAGTGAGTAGCGCATGCTGAGCCGAACTCTGGTCCGAACCAGCTTGCGTGATTTGCTGCGTCGTCGGTGGCAGGCCGCGCTGATGGTGCTTGGCGTCGCCTTGGGCGTCGCCGTGGTAGTGGCCATCGACCTGGCCAATACCAGCGCTACCCGGGCTTTCGAGCTGAGCACCGAGGCGGTGGTTGGACGTGCGACACATCAGATCCGGGGCGGCCCCAATGGCGTACCCGTTTCTCTCTACCGTCAGCTGCGCTTGCAGGGCGACGTCCAGGCCAGCGCGCCGGTTGTCGAGGGCGTCGTTTTCGTGCCTGAATTTGGCGACCTGCCGCTGCGGGTGCTCGGCGTTGATCCACTGGTTGAGGCACCCTTCCGAAGCTACCTGACGAACGAGGCACAGATTGTCGAGGGATTCGGGCAGCTCTATATCGTGCCCGGGGCTGCGGTCTTCAGCGAGTCCTTTGCCTCTGCCAATGGGCTCCAGCTCGGGGATCGACTCCCGGTATTGGTGGCGGGCCTGCCGGCCAGCCTGCTTGTCTTTGGAATCCTCTCTCCAGGCGATTCAGGCGCCCAAACCCTGGCCGAAGATGTCGTCTTAATGGATGTTGCCGCCGCGCAGCAGTTGTTCAATCAGGCGGACACCCTGACACGAATTGATTTGATCGCCAGCGAGGAGCAGGCGACCCTTCTCCGCACCTCGCTCCCAAATTCGGTTCGGCTGGCGGCGGCAAGTGAGCAATCCGAAACTGCCTCACAGCTGACGGATGCATTCCAGCTGAATCTGACAGCCCTCAGTCTGCTTGCGCTGGTGGTGGGCGTCTTCTTGATCTACAACACAACGCTCTTTTCGGTGGTTCAGCGCCGCCGGGTCTTTGGCATCCTGCGGGCGATTGGCGTTCAGCCAGACAGGCTCTTTCTGCTGATTGTTGTCGAGGCCACCGCAGTGGCTGCACTGGGTTCGGCGCTTGGGATTGCCCTGGGTTGGATCCTCGGGCAGGGAGCGATTCGGCTCGTTTCACAAACCATCAATGATCTCTATTTCGTGATCTCGGTCCGTGAGGCGCCACTCACTGCGGGAATCGCGGCCAAGGCCGGCGTGCTAGGGCTCGCCGCTGGAGGGCTGGCCGCGATTGGCCCGGCACTGGAAGCCGCCCGCGTTGCACCCGTCGATGTGCTGCGCCGCAGCAGCCTGGAGCAGCGCGCGCGCGAGTGGCTGCCCTCTGTGAGCCTGACTGGCGCCGCATTGGCGCTGGCAGGCGGGTTGGTTCTCGTCGGGCTGACCGATTCATTGATCTTCAGTTTCGCTGGCATGTTCGCTGTCTTGATCGGGCTGGCGCTGCTGGTTCCCCTGCTCACAGTCCTGATCCTTGCTGCGCTGCATGCTCCGCTGGAATCGAGGGCCGGATCAGTGACTCGCATGGCCATTCGTGCGGTGACGCGGGAGCTTAGCCGTACAAGCGTTGCCATTGCGGCTCTCATGGTGGCACTTGCTGTGACCATCGGCGTCGGGATCATGATCGACAGCTTCCGCTCCACCGTCGAGAATTGGCTGGACCTCACCCTGCGCGCCGATCTCTACATCGCCGCGCCGGCCCTGGGCGGCACCCGACCGACGTCGACTCTCTCCGCCGACCTTCAGCAGGAAGTGATGATGACAGAAGGCGTCGAAGAGGTGGAGACCTTCCGCTCGGTTGACGTCGAAAGCGAGTTTGGTCAGGTCCAGCTATCTGTCGCCGATGCTCGGCGCGAGCGTGACGCAGCGCTCTATCGCTTTGCACGCGGGTCACCAGCACAGGTATGGGCCCAGGTACGTGCGGGGGCGGTGATCGTCAGCGAGCCCTTTGCCTATCGATATGGTGTCCCGTCGAGCGGTGGTGAGCTCAGGCTGGAAACGGATCAGGGTACGCAGACGTTTCCGGTAGTTGGCATCTACTACGACTACTCTACCGAACGTGGCGCGATCCTTATGAGTGATGAGGTCTACCGACGCTATTGGGAAGACGACGGAATCTCTTCGCTGGCCGTGTATCTGGCGCGAGGCGCGGATGCGATGCAGGTCCAGGGCCGGCTGCGCAACCTCCTTCAGGGCACGGGTTTGCAGGTTCAGGCCAATCGGGCGCTCCGTGAAGAAGCGCTGAGGATCTTTGATCGCACCTTCGCGATCACCGCGGCCCTGCGGATCCTGGCCGTAGTGGTCGCGTTCATTGGTGTTCTGAGTTCCATCCTGGCTCTCCAGCTCGAACGCAGACGGGAATTGGCGACTCTGCAGGCGCTCGGGCTGCCGCTGCGTGGGCTCTGGCGAATGACACTGCTGGAGACAAGCGTCATGGGTGGGATCGCAGGATTGCTTTCCGTCCCCACCGGGCTGGTGCTGGCGCTCGTGTTGATCTATGTCATCAACCTGCGCTCGTTCGGCTGGACGATCCAGATGGACCTGGCGCCCTCAATCCTGGTGCAGGCGGTTATTGTCGGGATTCTGGCAGCCGGCGCGGCGGCCATCTATCCCATGAGGCGGCTGGCACGGATGGAAATCATCGAAGCGTTGCGGCTCGAGTAGGTCAGCAACGCTTGTACCTGACGATGTGCGGCCGCTGGAGTTGTCGCAAAGGTGGCATGCCATGAGGCGTTGGTTGATCGCAGCTGTATTTCTTGCTGCGGGCGGGATCGGGTTCTGGTGGTACACTCGGCCCGCCAGCTTGCAGCCGGCCAGCACGAGCCTGGCTGTGTTGGAGATCGACGGCACCCCCGAGTTTGCGCGCGTCACGCAGCCCCGCCCCTTTACATTTCCCGCTGACCATGGGCCTCATCCGGAGTACCAGACGGAGTGGTGGTACTACACCGGCAATCTCCAGACGCAGACCGGACGGCGCTTTGCGTACCAGCTGACGTTCTTTCGGCGTGCACTCCCGCCAAGGCCTCCAGAACGCCCGGTCGCGATGGCGGCAGATCAAATCTATTTCGCCCATTTCGCGATCACCGATGTCGAAGGCCGCAGCCACCGCTTCGTTGAGCGGTTCAGCCGCGATGCGGCGGGTCTTGCAGGGGCTCAGCCTGAGCCATTTCGGGTCTGGCTGGAGCAGTGGTCCGTCGAAGCACTGGACGATCGTGGTGATCGGGTGAGGCTGATCGCGGAATCCGCTGAGGTCGGCAGCGTGGTGCTGGAGCTGACGGCGATGAAGCCAATCGTCGCCCACGGGGATGACGGCCTGAGCCCGAAGAGCGAAGAGGTGGGCAATGCGTCCTATTACCTGAGCTTCACCCGCATGCGAACCAACGGGGAAATTCAAGTTAACGGGGAAAGCTTCCGGGTGGAGGGTGAGAGCTGGTTCGACCATGAATGGAGCACCAGCGCCCTTGGCCCGGAGGCGGTTGGCTGGGATTGGTTCAGCCTTCAGCTCTCTGATGGGCGCGAACTGATGATCTTCCAGATCCGGCGGCGCGACGGTACGGTGGAATCTGTGTCGGGGGGCACGCTGGTCGAACCCGATGGCCGGCTGGTCCCGCTCCGGGCCGACGATATAGACTTACGCGTCCTCGATACCTGGAGCAGTCCAGAATCCGGGGCGGTCTATCCGTCCGGCTGGCGGATTGAGGTTCCCTCCGCGGATCTCAGCCTGACGGTCGAACCACTCATCTCGGATCAGGAGATGCGTCTCTTCTTCACCTACTGGGAAGGCGCGGTTCAGGTGACCGGTGAAAGCGATGGGGCGCCCGTTGCGGGGTTTGGCTTCGTGGAGCTGACAGGCTACAAGGACAGCATGCAGGGTGTCTTCTAGCAGAGCAGAAGAGCGATCCGCCACGAGGTATCTGGTGGCCGGGGGATCCCGGCAGCGCGCCGGCGGCGCGGGTCCCAACGGGGGGAACCGCGGGGCCGGCCCGAAGGCGAGGGAGTCCTCGATCCACGACGCTTCTAGACGGCCTTATCAAGCTCGCCCGCAGTGGAGACGCGCCGCCCGGCCGCAACAACTGGGTGGGCTGCGGGCAATTGTACTGCTTGCCCTGTTCCTGGGGGCGAGCTGCACGCCGGCCGAAGCGCCACTCGAGCCCACCTCCACGTTGCCCCTCACACCAACCCGATCAGCTAACCCAGAGGCGACGGACAGCGTGATTTCTGAAGAGCCTGCGACCGCCTATGGCCTGACCTACCAGAACCTGGACGGCAACCGCTTCGTCAACGGGACTGGCAGGCTGCCGGGAGCGAACGTAAACGAGATCGAAGTGCAGAATCGCCCTCGCTGGATTGTCGGCGTGCCCTGGGAGGGAGGTGTGTATTGGGTCGTGGTCCAGGATGGTGGATCCATGGATGCTTTTCTCCTGACGGCAGACGGTCTCGAGCAGCGTCCGGTTCCCGATCACCGGGCAGAGGATGAGGGTCCACCCATCCTTGGTTTGCGAGAGGGCGGTCTTGTCATGCTCCGCGCAGAAAACGGCGCCTCACCGCTGACCCATCCCGTCCCGCTTGGATTACATGGCCTGGCCTTCAGCACCCTGGAGGGAGAGGTCGTTCTCGCTTTCGGGGACAATCAGACACACCTGGCCGGCGCGGCGTTGCCCGACGCGCGGCTCTTGCTCGACCGCTCCGGCAGACTGCTGTTCCTGTCGCGCCCGACAGACCGCTACCCTCATGCGGTACTCGGCGATGGCCTGGAGGCGGGTGCTTTCTCGCTGGTTACGATGCTGGGCGGCGCAGCCATCCGTACGTTTGAGATCGCGCCACCGGCAGTGATCGAGGGGATCGCCCCCATCTGGTCTGACCTGGACGGGGATGGGATCGAGGATATCATCGTCACAGTGAGCGCTGAGTCGGTCGGGGCGCGTGTTGTCGTGTTTAATGACAGGGGCGAGACGATCGCCGAGAGCCAACCCATTGGGCGCGGATTTCGCTGGCTGCACCAGATCGCCGTGGCGCCATTTGCACCTGGGGTCGGACTCGAATTGGCGGTCGTGCGCACCCCCCATATTGGCGGCGTGCTCACGTTCTACCGGCTTGAGAATGGATTGCTGGTCCAGACTGCCGAACTGGCGGGGTTCCGATCTCACCTCATCGGCGATCGGAATCTAGATATGGCGCTGGCAGCTGATTTGGATGGCGATGGCGCCGTAGAGTTGCTCCTGCCGCGATTCTCGCTCGACTCGCTCGCGGCCGTCCGCCGGTCAGGTTCGGGGGCGGAGATCGTCTGGGAGTTGGAGCTGCCAGGTACGTTAGCGACGAACCTGGCGGCCGTTGCGACTGCTCATGGAGATCTGGTTCTTGCCGCGGGAACCGACAATGGCATCGTCCGATTCTGGGGCCCGTAACGCGGCGGATCCCCTGGGCAAAGAGGAGGTGAGGCCGCTCATGACAGAATCCTTGCCCCCCGAGTCACGGCTCGGGCCGGTGCACCTGATCGTCGCTGATCTCGAACGCTCGATCGGCTTCTATGGCGGCGTGCTCGGGCTTAAGACCCACCAGCGCGACGGAAGCCGGGCGGTTCTCTCGGTCGAGGGCGGCAGAAGCGTGGTGGCCCTTACGGAGATGCCCGGGGCGCACCCCAAGCCGCGCGCGGTGACCGGCCTCTACCACTTCGCAATTCTCGTTCCTCAGCGACGCGAGCTGGCTCGAGCCCTGCAGCAGCTCATCGATCGGGGGGTCCCATTGCAGGGCGCGGCCGATCACTGGGTCTCGGAAGCAATTTATCTGGCAGATCCTGATGGCAACGGCATCGAGATCTATGCCGATCGTCCGCGTTCGGAATGGCCGGTGATTGGGGATCAGCTACAGATGGCGACCGAACCGCTCGACGTGGGTGACCTCATGGAGGAGATCGGGGATCGGCCCACATGGGAGGGTTTGCCGGCGGGAACGCAGATCGGGCATGTCCATCTTCACGTCGGGCAGCTTGACTCGGCCGAGCAGTTCTACCGGCAAGTGGTCGGTTTCGATTTGATGCTTCATTTTGGGGCGCAGGCAGCGTTCCTCTCGGTCGCTGGCTATCATCACCATCTCGGATTGAATACCTGGGCTGGCATTGGGGCGCCGCCGCCACCGCCATCCTCCGCGGGGTTGCGATACTTCACGATTCTTCTACCGGATTCGGCCGCGCTGGACGCGGTGGCGAAGCGAGCTGCGGACGCTGAGCTGCCAATCCGGCGGGGTGACGGCGCCCTGAGCCTGGATGACCCTTCGCGCAATCGGGTCGTATTCGCACTCGACCCATCGATCGACACTCTGGAATCAGCCTGGAACGATTGAAGGACCATACAGGGGACCAGAGGATCAATAAGGGAGAGCCGGTGATGGCTCTCCCTTGGCATTTCGGCTGCGAAACGCTGCCAGGGTTATTCAGGCGACCAGATCACCGTATCGGGTTTGAACGCCGCCCAGGCGAACCAGAAGTGCTCCGCGGAGACCACTGTCTCCAGCTCGGTGCCTTCAAGCTGGCCCTCGATGGCCTCCCCGAAGAAG
>JBFJVD010000088.1:0-10629 GCA_041624375.1 Anaerolineales bacterium | reverse complement strand
TCTGGCGCTGGAGAATCCCCCCGATCTGGCGCTGGTCGATGTGCAGATGCCGCGCATGGACGGCCTCACCCTCTGCCGTCAGCTCAAGGGAGAGCGGACGACGCGCTTCGTGCCTGTGGTGATCGTCACCGCGCTCGACAGCGAAGACGAGAAGCTCAAGGCGATCGAAGCCGGCGCCGACGACTTCGTCAGCAAGCCGTACAACTCCGTCGTCCTGCTCACCCGGGTCCGCTCCCTGCTGCGCATCAAGAAGCTTCATGACGAGCTCGAGTCCCGCAACCGGCTGCTGCGCCAGGTGCTCAACCGCTACGTGGCGGAGGATGTCGCCGACACGATCCTCACCGACCCGGAGCGCTACCTGAAACTCGGCGGTGAAGTGCGGCCGGTGACGGTGCTTTTCGCCGACATTCGCGGCTTCACAGCCTACACCGAGCACCACTCCGGTCCGGAGGTGATCAAGACGCTCAACCGGGTCTTCACCTCGCTCAGCCAGGTGGTCTTCGCGCACCGCGGCACCTTCGACAAGTACCTCGGCGATGGGCTGATGGCGTTCTACGGCGCGCCGGTTTCGGGACCCGACGATACCCAGCGGGCGGTGGACACGGCGATCCAGATGCAGCACCTGTTCGAGCGCCTGGTGGATGACGCCGGCGAGGACATGGCCGGGCTCGGGCTCGGCATCGGCCTGCACTCTGGCGAGGGCGTCGTGGGCAACATCGGCTCCGAGGAAGTGATGGACTACACGGTTGTCGGCGACGTGGTCAACGTGGCCAAGCGACTGCAGGAGCAGGCCACCGGCGGCACCATTCTGCTCAGTGAGGTCACTTACCGCCAGGTGCGCGGCGTCAGCGCCGAGAAGATGGAGCCGATCGTGCTCCCCGGTCGCACCGAACCGATCCGCGCCTACCGCATCAAGAGCTGAGCGCCTACCACCGGCTCCCCGAACCGCCTATTGAGACGGAAGTTCAGGCCGAGCACCGCGTGCTGGCTGCAGCTTGGGGCGATCGACATCGCTGTTCCGGCGCCCGGCGGCCCCTAAGCCGGCGTCGCCTCGGCGCTCAAGGCATCTTTTCCCCATCTAGCCCGTATGCTTGTCGGAAGCGGTGGCCTGCTTTACTGATGGCATGAGTCCACTCGTTCAAAGAACGCCACGATCCTGGCCTGTGAGAGATTGTAAGTTGTCCTCAAGACCTGTCCTAAGGGCATTGTGGATTGTCGGGCATGAGCGATTCTGGGACAATCAGCGGGCCATCCTACCCGCGCATCAGGTGCGTCCATCGAACCTCTCATAGGCAGGTACATGTCGTTTCAAGCGCAGTCTGTTCGGCGCATCGCCCTCGTCGCCGGGATTTCCACTGTGCTCCTTACCATCTGGCTGCTCAACGTCAGCCGGCCGGGGCGCGCTCCGATTGGCTGCCCGGCCGGCTGCGCGTCCACCGCCGCGCGCGCTCCTGGCCCGCTGCGCGTGCTCTCGCTCAATATGCTGCACGGCTTCCCCACCTTCGAGCACCTCGACGCCCGCCTGGCGCAGATCGCCGTCGAGATCCGGCGGCTCGACGCCGACATTGTGCTGCTCCAGGAGGTACCGTGGACCATGCGCTACGGCAGCGCCGCCAAGCACCTGGCCGTGGCGACCGGCCTCAACCACCTCTACCTGCGGGCGAACGGCAACCGCTGGGCGATCCTGTTCGAGGAGGGCGAGGCCGTCCTGAGCCGCTTCCCGCTGCGCGATCCGGCCTCGGTGGAGCTCACCCCGCCGGCGGCGCGCTTCGAGCACCGCGTGGCGCTGGCCGCCACCGCCCAGACCCCGTGGGGGGACCTGCGCCTGGTGGTGACCCACCTCACCAACGGCGCGCCCGAAGCCAACGCGGCCCAGGCCGCCTCGCTGACGGCGTTCGTCGGCGCCGGGCCCGTGCCGGCCATTGTCGCCGGTGATTTCAACGCCCGGGACGACAGCCCCCAGATTCGCAGCCTCTCGGGGAACTGGATCGATGCCTTCCGTGCCGTCCGGCCTCAGGCGCCGGGCCCGACCTGCTGCGTTGACGACCTGCGCGCCGGGCCGGAGGAGCCCTTCGAGAAGCGCATCGACTACCTCTTCCTCGTCCCCGGCCCAGGGACGGAATTCACGATACGGAGCACCGAACTGGCCTTCGCCCAGCCCTACCCGCTGGAAGACGGTTGGCTCTGGAGCTCGGACCATCTCGGACTCCTGGTTGAGATCGAGTTGGGCACGGCGCCGTCAGGCGGCGGGAATGGCGAGTCCTAGCAGACCTCGGACCGGCGGTCGCCGCGCCGGGCGGCCGGGCCAGGGAAAACGCCCGCTATAATCGAAATGGCAGTGCTCGAAGACCCGGCGCAGGCCGGCGTCTTCTCGGCACCGCGGACCACCCCGCAACCCAAGGACCAGACGATGAATCCACAGCAAAAAGTCTCCTTTCTCGAAGTGCTGGCTTTTCTTGTCCTGCTCGTCTTCATCGGGCTGCTCGGATCCCTGGCTCCGGTGATCCGCTGGCTGCTGATCCTGCTGTTAATGATCGGCTTCCTGGCGCTGCTCGGCTGGCGGCGTCATCAGCGGCTCGATGGCTTCCTGATCGACGCTCGCTACAAGATGAGCCTTTCCCGCTTCCAGCTCACGCTGTGGACGCTGGTGGCCTTTTCGGCGTTCTTCACGCTGGCGCTGGATCGCACCATCGGGTTGCTCACCAAGTCGAATCCCGGCATCGACCCCCTGGCCATCAATTTCCCCGATGAGCTGCTGCTGGCGCTTGGCATCAGCACCGTTTCGCTCGCCGGCTCGTCGTTCATCAAGGCCCGCAAAACCCAGTCTGAGACCGGCCGCAGCCTCGAGCTCATCACCGACGAGGCGTCGCGGCTGAGCAAAGAGCAGCGCGACGCCCGGACGAACCTGAACGCCAGCCTCAAGAAGCTCGAGGAGCTCACCGCCCAGAAAGGCCGGCTCGAGCTGGAGGTCCAGCAGAAACAACAGGCGCTGCAGCAGGCCGAGGCGGCCGGCCAGGGCGTCGATGTGGCCCGGCGCAACTTGCAGGCGGCCCAGGCCAAACTCGCCCAGACCGAGCAGCAGATCGGCCAGGTGACGCAGGACCGCACCCAGGCGGAGAGCGCCCTAGCGCGCACCACGGAGCGCCTGAAAGAGGTGCAAAAGGTCCAGGAGAGCAAGGAAGGCTTGCTTCACAAGAACGAGACACCGGACCAGGCGGATTGGCTCGATTTGTTCCGCGGCGAGGAGGTCAGCAACTATCGCGTCATTGAAGTGGCCAAGGTGCAGCTGTTCCTGCTCACTGTCGCCGTGGTCTTGGCTTATGCGCTCCTTATCTGGGCCCTGCTGGCGGTTGGCGGCTTGCGGGGTGTGGAAGTGAGCCTGCCGCCCTTCTCCGAGCGGCTGAACGCGCTGCTCGGGATTTCCCACGGCGGGTACCTGGTCAACAAGAGTGCAGGCGGCTAGCGCGCCCCGCAATGATCTCTGCGCGCCATTCCGCTCGAGGACGGAGGAACGCAATGGCTGATCTGAAACTCGGCGAAGTGATCTGGGCGGACCCAACGATTGGCGCCTACCTGGCCGATCTCTCTGTGGAAGACCGGCAGGAGCAGGTCTTCGTACCGGCGGATCTGCTGGAGAAGCTGGGCCTCAGCCTGCAGGCGGGCCAAATGGTCCAGTTTGAAGAGGACGAGATGGAGGGGCTGGACCAGCCGATCGCCAAGCGGGTGACGGTCCTTTAGAAGCGATCTCAACCGCAATTTGCGGCCGCGCGCCTCCCACCAGGGGCGCGCGGCCGTGTCCTCTTTTAAAGCCATCGAAGTGCGCTCCGAAGGTTGGGTTGCCGGTCGCCTGGTTCCCACTGCAGGTTTTGGCCTCGTCGCAGGGCAAGACAAACGCCTGCATCGTCAGGTTTGCGGGCGTTTTCGCTTCCCGACTCAGAAACCATGTTGGCCACACGCTGGCCTCACGGTGAGAAGACGGGCACGGCGTAGGCTGATCCCAGATCAAGCCATCGGCAACAACATGTACAGCTACGGAGGCACAGACATGGCGACGAATACAGTGCGATGGATAGTCAAGCGGACGCTGGCGGCGGAGCGGATCGAGCAACGCTCGCGGCGTTACCGGCTGGTGCAGGGCGAATTTCATCCCATGGCCCGCAACGGACAGACGGTTCGGGTGCGCGCCGGCACCGCCTGGCTCACCTTTGAGGGGTTTGATTTCGTCCTTGGACAGGGTCAGGAAATGGAGCTGGCGCCCGGCAGGGAACCGGCGCTGATCACCTGTGTGGTGAGCCGCTCGCTGGTCTACGAGCTTGTGCCCGCACCCTGATACCGCAGACAACCAGGCCGGGAGAGTGAACGCAGGGCGCCCAGCTTGCGCTGCTCCCCACAACCTTTTCCAGCATGCGGAATAAGAGGAGCTGAACCCCATGCAAACGATTGAGAGCCATTCCCCGCGGTTGGAAGCCCTGCTCGGGTTAGTGCTGGCCGTACTGATCCTCGGCGCCGGCGTCGCCATGGAGCATTCGGTCGCTGCCGAGGGGGCGCCGCCGCAGCCTTCGGCCGCCGCAAGCTCGCCACACCCGGAAGGCAGGGTGCACGGGCTCAGCCCGGCCGAAGCGCTTGCTACCGGAAAGCCGACGCTCTTTTACTTCTATCCGCTGGAGTTTTGCTGGATCCGCTACTGCCGCCAGCCGGAAGACCTGGCCGGCGAGCTGGCGGCGCGCTATGGGGACCGGGTGAACCTGGTCACTGTCGGCGTCATTGCCGGGAAGTCATCCCAGGCGGAAGGCAGCGGCCTACCCATCTACACGAATATGGACCTGTATCCGATCCCGCAGGTCTTCGAGTGGCTGCCAGAGGCCGAGCTCACCGTCTACGGGGTGGGCATTGAGTCGCCGCAGTTGGCGCTGGTGAGCGTCGACGGGCAGCTGGTGCGCCGCGGCGATGAAACCATGAATTTGGAGGGCTGGACGGTAGAACTTGAGTGAGGCGGGCTTCGAGCCCGGGCGCGTTGCTGAAAGGCCTAGGTCAACCCGGAATCTGGCCCGAATCGGCGTTTATTGGGATGAATCGACCCGATTCGAGCTGATCTGGGGGTTAAAACACGCTGAATAAACGCTTGACCACACACCTGCCAAACGCCCGGGCGCTAAAGTGGGGTCAAGAAGACTAAGGGGGTCGGCTTGGGGAGCCGAGAGGAGGCAGCAGGATGTTTGGGCAGATGGACTACCGGATGGCCAAGATACGGCAGGAAATGCTGCAGCGGGCGGCGGCGCAGCCGCAGGAGCGGCCGGAGCGCAACAGGGTCTCGCTGAAGCAGAAGGCGGCCGTGGTGCTGAGCACGGCGACGGTAGCTGCAGCCCTGATCGCCAGCCTGCTGACCCCTGCGGGGGGCTGGGAACTCCTGGGCGGCCAACCGATCACCAGCGATGCCCTCGAGCCCCGCAGCGGCGAAGTGGTCAACCCGCTGGGCGACAGCGAAGCGATTGATAACAACACGGTCGACGGCGCTGGCTCCCGCGGTGGGATCTACTTCGCCAAGTAATCCGAAACGATGATGCGCCTGCGAGCGCAAGAGAGAGTCTGACGATGCACATCTATGGTTTGCAGCTCGGCAAAGCCCACCAGCGAGATTTGCTTGAATGTGCCCAGTACGACTGTGACGCCGACGAGCCCGCGGAGAGCAGATACCAAGGCTACCTGCAGAGGCTGGCATTGACCACAACCGGCCTGGCCATGATCGCCGCCCTGCTCATCCTGGTCGGATGAACCGGCAGGAAAAGCAGCGAACAATCGAATAACCTATCACCAGTAACCGAGAGGCAAATCGAGTTACTGGTGATGGGTTAATGGGAACTGGAGATTAGAGACCAGAGACTGGGGACTGGAGACTGAGAACTGGCTATTCGTTGCTTGATAGTGGGGCCAATTCACAGCTGCTCACCTATTATCGCTCACCAACTATCCGCCTGGAAATCGATCTTACGGTGCGTCCTATCGCAAAAGGGCTTATTCTCTGATCCGCCGCAGCGGCATAGCCAGGTATCCGAACCGCGGTAGATCAATTCTCCTTCAGAATCGCGAAGCTCATACTTCCCCTCAATGTGGACCGAGCCGTTTACGGTGGGGGTGATGACCAACGTGTCTCCGGCATCATCGACGGGTTCGTGATTTTGCGGCGCAGCAGCGGTGCCAGACGCCTTGAAATCCATCCTCAAATGGGTGTTGTCACAAAACGGCTTATTCTTCGACTCGCCGCAGCGGCAGAGGGCCAGGCGCGTATCGGCATATACTTGCTCGCCTTCGGCGTTCTGGACGACCAGGTCTCCAGACAGGTACACCGGTCCGTCCTCCTCGAGCATGATGGTATTCACCGCTGGGACTTCTTCAGCCGGACCTCCATCCAGGCGTTCGTAGTGCAGGGCGCCGGTGGGGCAGTGGGAAATCGTATCGGCGACCTGATCAGGGGTGGCCTGGTCGGGCTGGATCCAGGGACGCTTCTTCGTATCGAAGACCTCACCCAGCCGGCGCACACATTCCTCTGCATGGATGCAGCGGCGGATATCGTAGGTCACATGGATCGATTCTCCGCGATAGATCCGGGGTTTCAGTTTCGGGGCCATTTCAATTCCTCCCTACCTCGGCAGTACCGATAACCCGCTTCAACCTCATACCACATTGAAATTCACTCCCTTCCAGGGCAAGGCTGGTTCGAATAACGACGGATGAATATGGGGCGGGCAAGAATGAAAAACCGCTCCAAAGAGATAGAAGCGGTTCGTCTGGGTTTGCGTGTACCCCAGGTGCGATTCGAACGCACAACCTAGGCTTTAGGAGAGCCTTGCTCTATCCTTTTGAGCTACTGGGGCCTGCTCAACAGGATTATACACGCCGACCGCAGGCGCACAGGCCTCAATAACCCATAACGAATAATCAGTAACCCATAAACCATCTTCGCACGAAGTCTACCCCGCATGATGCCCTCTAAGCGAATCCATGGGTCCCTTGCGGCCAGGATTTCCTCAGGAACGCCAGGGTCCGCTCCCACGCCAGGTTCGCGGCCGCTTCCTTGAA
Source organism: Anaerolineales bacterium (assembly GCA_041624375.1). Taxonomy (GTDB): domain Bacteria; phylum Chloroflexota; class Anaerolineae; order Anaerolineales; family E44-bin32; genus JBFJVD01. Next base: position 3,552 of record JBFJVD010000088.1, on the reverse strand, counting down.
GGCTTCCGGCCGGTCCGGTTCAAAGAACCAGTGCCCGGTCCCGGGGTAGTGATAGAACGTCACCGGGCGGCCGGCGCGCCGCAGCGAGTCCTCCAGGCTGTCGACCTCGGACTGCGGCTCAAACTCGTCCGCTTCGGCGAAGTGACCGAGGTAGGCGGCTTGGGAGCTGGCGTAGTCGCCTGGACGGGTGCCATAGAAGATGACGACGGATCGGACGAGTTCCGGTGCGCTGTCCGAAAGATCCAGCGCAAAGAAGGCCCCCAGCGAGAAGCCGATCACCGCATGGCTGGCGTCAGCGTTGCCGGTGTGCTCGTTGAGAAACGCGGCCGCATTGGCAACGTCGGCCTTCGCCTGTGTAGGGTTGTCAAACAGCGCCCCGCTCAGGGCTTCGGCGCCGGCGATGTCGTTTGCGACCTTGCCATAATACAGGTCGGGGGCGAAGGCGACGAAACCGGAGTCGGCCAGGCGGGAGCAGATCGCCCGCATGGCGTCGTTCAGCCCCCACCAGGCGTGGAGGACCAGCACACCGGAGCCACCCCCGGTGGGGGGCGCGGCGAGGAAGCCGTCGGGCTGAGCAAGGGCCATTTCACACTCCATAGGCGAATAGATCTTCGAAGTTCAGGGTCCGCTGCGGCGAGTTGGAGGCCAGCTCATTCAGCTGGCGGCCATCACACGGCGCCTCCTGGCGAGCCAGACCTGGGTGAATCCCAATAAGAACCATATCGCAATCCCAATTACGCCGGCATAACCCCCCACCAGGGGATCCGTGTTGGGGAAGAGAAGCGGCCAAACCCCGAGTTTCTGGCTGTTGAAGACCCCATGGATCCATCCCGCTAAAAGCGAACTCTTGTGAAGAAGTGTCATCTCGTTCAAAAAGATTCCAAATCCTATGGTCAATCCGGTAAAGGCCAGCATGCCAAGCAAGGGACGATTGGGGTAGGTGAAACCGATGCTGATCAGAGGTAGGTGCCAAAGACTCCAGATGACGCCAACCAGAAGGTAGGCCCGGGGCTTGCCAAGAGGCATCAGCTTTGGCAGCAGGTAGCCGCGCCAGCCCAGTTCCTCACCGAACCCGAACAGGCCGTTTAGAAAGGGTGAGATCAGAGACGATCCCAGGAAGACACCCACCAAGGCGAGTGCCGGGGACGATATCGGGGGGAGTTCGGCGTCTGCCAAAGAAGCGATCATGCTTCTGAATTCGCTCAGGTCCCAGTCGGGCTGAGACAGGCCCAGGCCCCAACTGAGGCCATAGATCACGGCAAAGACCAGCGGCAGGAGGATCGCCGTCTGCAGGTATGGCCGAAAGGAGCCAAGCCGGATATTGGTGCTCGACAATCCTTCCCGGGTAATGAACCTGGTGACGAGCACGGTCGCGAACGCAGGGATCCACATCGCGCCGGCGACGACATATCCCGCGAAGATGGGAGGAAGCTGAGCGAATCGAACGCCTGACAGGATCAGGGCGAGCTCGACAACATAGGTGAGGGCGAAGGTGATGAGAAGGAAGGAGAGGATCCCTTTTCGATGGATCTTGGAATCTGACATTTGCATGCTCGGCAGCCTGGGGCGGCGAACGCCTGGCCGGTATCGGCGCGGGCTAGCGCGTTCGAGCCGAGCCGGCCATCAGCACCACCACACCGGTGCCGCGGCCGGTTGGGGATGCGGCAAGGTCGCCATCGGGCTGGGCGAGAGGCATATCGCTCTCCTGCAACGGAGAGGGTGAATCGTGTGGTCAGTTGTTGTTCACCACCGTGATGACCACTTTGCCTTTGGCGCGTCCTTCGGCAACCTCGCGGACGGCGTCGGGAACCTGGCTGAATGAGTACCGTCGGTCGATCGCCGGGACGACTTCCCCGGATTCGCAGAGCCCGGTGATTGAGATCAGATCTTCTCGGTTTTGTGGAACGGACAGAAGGCGGAAATTCCTGCCCGAGGCCCTTCGGATCCACGGCCCAAAAAGAATCACCTGGAAAAGCACCGCCACCGAACCGCCGACAAAGAAGTAGGTGCCATCCGGCTTCAGCGCCCGCCGGTGGGCGAACACCGAATGGTGGGCGATCAGATCGAGGATCAGGTCGTACTGCCGTCCCTGTTTGCTAAAGTCTTCCCGGGTGTAGTCCACCACATGGTCGGCGCCGAGCGAGCGCATGAAGTCCAGCTTGCCCGTGTTGTCCACCGCGGTCACGACTGCGCCATGCCGTTTGGCCAGCTGCACGGCGAATGAGCCGGCGCTGCCGCCCGCGCCGTTGATGAGCACGTCCTGCCCCGGCTGAACCTGACCTTTCTTGACGATCCCGTTCAGGGCGATCACGCCGGCTTGTGGGATGGCCGCGGCTTGCTCGAACGTGAGACTGGCCGGTTTGCGCGCCAGCGTTCGTCCGTGCGTGCAGACATACTCGGCGAAACCACCGCGATAGCCGGGGAGTTCCCCGAAGACCTCATCGCCCGGCTTGAACTCTGTGTGGTTCTTGCCGGCAGCTTCCACCCGTCCGGCGATGTCTGAGCCGAGGATCGTCTGGCTGGGTTTCCAGAACCCCCCGATGCGGGCGTATAGCGGCCGACCGGTCAATCCTTCCCAATCCGTTCCATTGATGGAAACGGCATGGATCTTGATCAGCACCTGATCGTCGGAGGGGATCGGCTGCTCGATCTCTTCGAACTGAAGGACATCGGGCGAGCCATAGCGGTGATACGTAACAGCCTTCATGCGCTTCCTTGCTGGTGCCTGGCCATCCATCGGATAAGGGCCCATGCAGCGGAGAGGGAGGGATCGCCGTTCACCAGGTACGAATTGTGCGGCAGGTGGTTCGACACAGAAACCAGGGGTGCACCAGCAGATCGTTCCCCAGGCGGTTCACAACCTGACCTAGAGGACCGGCTTCTCGCCAAGATGATAATACGAATAGATCTTCGAAATCTGTCCCTTGCGAACGTAGATGCAGTCACAGGCTGGGTTGCCGTCGACCAGATAGCGCACCGCGAACTTGTCGCCACATTCTAAGACATCCTGGATGTCGAGCTTCGGGCTGAAGAAGGCTTCGGTGTTCTCCCGGACCAGGTCAAGATACACGTCTCTGCCTTGGATCTCACCGTACGGGCTCGTGTGGACGAAGTCTTCCGCGAGTTGAAGCAGTGCGAGATCCTTCTTGCGAAAGGCATCAAACCAGGCGTCAACGACCGTTCGGCTCATAAGCATCCTCCTGTTGGACGAGCAGTCTTATCTTTGAGAAACCGGATTGAAGATGGCCCGATGTCCTCCGTAATCTTAGCTCCCCTGCCAATCAGGTCAACACCGGGGTTCGCAGGACCGTTGGCATCAGGTTGACCTCGGGCCATGTCCCGCTGGACGGTGCAATACAGGCGTAGGCCGATGTCGGCTGCGAACCTCTGCTAGGTGTGTTGGCAGGACTGCGCACTCTCACGTTGATCCTGGATCATCGGGTACATATTCAAGAAGGTCTCCGGGCTGACATTCGAGCACCCTGCAGATCGCCTCCAATGTGGAGAATCGGATCGCCCGAGCCTTGTTGGTCTTCAGGATGGACAGGTTGG
>JBFJVD010000087.1:0-10664 GCA_041624375.1 Anaerolineales bacterium | reverse complement strand
GCGCATCGCCGGCGGTGGCCGGCTCCACATCTTGTGGCGGCATATCTTGCCGGCGCTCATGCCGATCACCCTGGTGCATGCAGTGTTTACGGTCGTCGGCGCGGTGCTGGTTGAGTCGCTCCTGTCGTTTTTCGGCCGAACCTGGATCAACGTGAGTTGGGGGACCATGATCTGGCTTGGGCAGGAGACGTTTCGGTGGTTCACGCTGGAGGGGCAGTGGCACGCCATCGTGGCGCCGGCGCTGGCGATTATGCTCTTCTGCAGCGCCTTCTATTTGGTCGGCCGTGCGCTCGACGAGATCGTGAACCCAAGACTGCAGCGAAACTGAAAGCGGGGCTGGCAGCTGCCGCGCCCCGCTCAATCTCCAGGAATATCCGGCCTCACACGAAGCGCTTCTTCAACACAGCCAGCAGCTCGGGAACCCAGCGAGTCAGCGGCCGGAAGGTCACCTGCGCCGGCACCTGCGGGCCGATGCCGATCGAGAGCAAGTTGTCCTTGCTCAGCTGGACGATTAGGTACTGGCGCTTCGAGCCGGCCACGCTGGCATAGCGCAGCCCACCCCCATCCACTTCGCTGAGAACACGCTCCCCCATAGACACCAGCGCGGCCGTCATGGCCGAGATGCTGTCTTCCGGAATGACCGTCGCAGCCGGGACGCAGGCCACCACCAGCCCCTGATGATCGACCAGGGCCACCCAGTCCGGATCCGGGAGATCGTTTGCCAATGCCCCGAGCACGCGCAGCAATTCGGATTGTCTGGTCGCCATTTCTGGCCTGCCGCCTCCTGGATCGAACCTCACAAACGCACCGGCATCCTGCCCCATAAGGTAAACCGCGCCGTCAAGAAAGGCAACCGCCGTCCGGCGGGCATGTGTTTGCCTGGGGGCACCTTTCAGCTACAATCACTCGAGTATGCGCCCGAAACCGTTCTATCGCCGTCCGCTGTTCCACACCATCGGCGTGACCGTCTTCCTGCTGGGAGTCTACGCCGGAATTGCTTGGTGGACTCAGAACGAGCGAACACCGCTCATCGTGGCCTTCGACCTGCTGCTGGCCGCGCTCGCCTTCCTGGCGATGACTGCCCTTACGGCGCAGTTTGTTCTGCCCGTCCGCAGCCGGCCGGATCAGCCGCACGCCAACCCGCGCCTGACGGTGATTCAACGCTTGTTCAATTACCCCTTCGGCACCACTGGCCCGGTGATGTTTGTCCAGAACGGGGTGCCGGTCGAATCACAGCGGGAGCGGGAGCGTCCCGGCGCCGGTGTGCTGCTGGTCGATCATACCAGCGCCGCTGTCCTGCGAACCGACACCCGCTTCACCCGCGCAGTCGGGCCGGGGACCTATTTCACCGCGCCCGGGGAGCGGCTCGCCGAGGCCCTGGACCTGCGGCGCCAGGCCCGCGGCCTGCGTGGCTCTCCGCCGGCGACCGGTGAGCCCATCGAGCAGGACGTCCAGAACGCGCGCGCCCTGACGCAGGATGGGATCCCCATCTCCGCCGATCTGGGCGTCACCTTTATGCTGGACCCCGGCCACAGCGGGCCCCCGCGCGAGGGCCGTCATCCAAATCTCCCCCCCTACGAATTTAACCCGGCCGCCGCTGAGCGCGCCGTGTACGGCCATGCCTACGAGGAGACCCAGGACGTGCCCTGGGTGGACCTGCCGATCCGGCTGGTGGTCGACCTGTGGCGCGAACGGACGAAGAATTGGCCGCTGGAAGCGTTGCTCACCGCCCGTCAGGATCAGCCCCCTGCTCTGCAAGTCATCCAGCGCGAGATGAACGAGCGCCTGCTGCCGCCGGCGGCAAGCGATCGGGAGGCCTCGACCACCATGGGACGTGAGGTTCGCCGCGAATATGATCTGCTCCGCGCGCGCGGCATCCGGGTGCTGGGCGCCGGCATTTCCAATGTGTACCTGCCGCAGGATGTACGCGACGAGCGGCAGCGCCGCTGGCGTGAAGCATGGATTCAATCGATCCAGCAGGCGGTCACCGAAGCGGAAACATTGGCGCTCGAAGCCCGCCGGCGCGGGGACCGGGGCGCCTACGAGACGCTGGCCTTCGACCTCACCGAAAAGCTTCGCGCCGAACTGGCGCAAGGACGGTCCCCGAGCCGCCGGGATACGCTCACGGCCATCCTGGAAGCGGCGCTTGAGATTTGCCGCCGCGACGGCCTGCATGTCGCCCGCAGAGAAGAGCTGGAAGCTCAGCTGCGGAAGATTCGGAATGAGCTCTCGCGCCTGGATGGCGACTGCCGCGAGCTGAGCGCGGGAGAGCAACTGTGAGACCTGCGACCTGGGCTGGGAGCGGGACAGGGCTGCGCAGCGCCGCCGCCGCGCTGCTGGGCACCTTGCTGGCGCGGGACAACACCGGCGCCCGCATGCGACAGGCCATCATCGCGGTCTCGTTGGTCATCTACTGGTTTGCCCTGGCACTGCTCGCCGATTTCCCGCGGGTGCTCCCCATCGAGTTCCTCAATCGCTACCCCTTCCCGCTGAACATCCTGCTCGACCTGGCGACGTCGTTTTTTGCCCCCACCGTCCTGATGCACCTGATTCCGGTCGCGGCTGCGCTCTGGCTCAGCTTCCGCCTCGGCGTTCATTACCTGGCGGATCTGTTCGAGCTCGAATCCATCTCCATCGCCAGCCGCTACCTGGGGGCCGCCCTGTTCAGCTTGAACGTTCCTCATCTCCGGATCGACCAGGGGGACCTCGGCGCCCTCGACCTGAAGAACCCGATCCTGCGGATCGGCGGCCCGGGCCATGTTCATGTCCACCTTGGATTTGCGGCGGTCTTCGAGACCATCGATGGCCGCCCGCAGGTCTATGGCCCGGTAAGCGGCCAATTCATCCGCGGCTTTGAACGCATCCGCGATGTGATTGATCTGCGCGATCAGCTGCGCCGCGTCGATGAGGTGCGGGCGATCACACGGGATGGGATCGAGGTCTATGCGCGGGACGCCCAGATGGTGTTTCGGGTGTACGGCGGCGGGCGGGTACGCACGCTGGAGGAGCCCTATCCGTTCACCGATGATGCCGTGCGGCGGCTGGTCTACGGCCGCACCATCCGCGAACGATCCGGGGGGAAGTGGACCGATATACTGCGCGGCCTGGTTGCCAGCGAGATCCGGAAATTTGTGGAAGCGCTGACGATCGACGAGTTCCTCGCGCTCCAGCCGGATCTCGCGGAAGAAGGCCAGGCCAGCGGCAGCGACCATGCGCCCCGCCCACGGGCGGATAGATTCCATATTCCACGCCGCCAGCTCACCGAGCGCTTTCACACGTCGGAGGCCCGCCAACGCCTGCGCGAATCCGGCCTTGAACTAAGCTGGGTCGGGGTTGGAACCTGGGAGCTGCGCGATCCTGGTGAGCGCGGCGACAGCGACGGGGTAGGCCACACGCTGATCAGCGCCTGGCGTGACCTGCAGCAAGCCCGGCGGAAGAGCTCCCCGGAGTACCTGCGCCAGGTTCGCGACCGCCGCGAGCGGGATCTCACCAGCCGGCTTCTGCGCGGCATCAATGAGACCTGGGAGAACGGGTCGTTTGGCGGGCGCTTCCGCTGCTGGGCACTGCTCACCCGGATTCAAGAGTTTATTCTCGAAGCACAGCAAGTTCTGAGCGCTGATCCCAGCGTCCAATGGCCGCCAGAATTCCCGGCGGTGATCGACCACCTGATCCAATTGACGGAAATCAGAGAAGTCGGAGGCTGACGACTGGAAGCACTCGCGGACCGTGAGGGTCCGGTGCTGGTCATCGGCGCAGCGGGTCTCGACATTGTCGGGCGGCCGGCTGACGTCCTCCAGCTTGGCACCTCAAACCCTGGCTACCTGCGGACCTCCCCGGGCGGCGTGGCGCGCAATATCGCCGAGAATCTGGCGCGACTTGGGCTCGAGACCAGCCTGATCACGGCGGTTGGCGACGATCCCGCCGGCCACCAGCTGCTCGAAGATACGGCGCGCGCCGGCGTTCAGGTGGACCGAGCGCTCACGATTTCCGACCAGCCCACTGGCTCCTATCTGGCCCTGCTGGACCACCGCGGCGCGATGCAGCTCGGGCTGGACGATATGCGCTGCATCGAGGCGATCACACCGGAACATGTGGCATCCATCGAGTCCGACTTCGAGGCGGCGGCGCTGATCGCCCTCGACGCCAACCTCTCGCCCGAGACCATCGATCGCGTGCTCGAATTGGCCACACGGCATCGGATCCCGGTGGCCGCCGATCCCACCTCCAGATCGTTGGCGGTACGGCTCGAGCCCCACCTGCGCCGGCTGCTGCTGATCACCCCCAATGAGGCGGAAGCCGAGGTCTACGCGCCGCATCCCGTGCCCCATGCCGACCATGAGCGCGCCCTGGACGCCGCCCGCTACCTGGTGAAGTCGGGCGTGGCCATCGCCATCGTCACCATGGCCGAGTTTGGCGTTACTTACGCGACGGCTACCCAGAACGGCCACATCCCGGCGCAGCGCACCGAAGTCGTGGATCCGACCGGCGCTGGGGATGCGCTTACGGCGGCCATGATCTTTGGGCTGCTCAACGCCATCCCGCTGGACGAAGCGGTGCGGTTGGCGGTCTCGGCGGCCGCGCTCACGCTGCGCGCTTCGGGGAGCGTCCGTGAAGATCTGTCGCTCGAATTGCTGTACGACCAGCTCGTCTAGCCGCGTCGCAATCCTGCCCCGATCAACTGCATGACCGCGCCACACCTGCTTCCAGCCTGGCTCCACCCGAGCGACGAGGTGCAAGCGGCATTGCGCAGCGGACAGCCGATCGTCGCCCTCGAATCGACGGTGCTCACCCACGGCCTGCCGCGGCCGACCAATCTGGAGCTCGGACAGCAGCTTGAAGCGGAAGTTCGAGCCGCCGGCGCCGTGCCAGGAACCGTTGCCATCGTGCGGGGTCGCCTGCGCATTGGGCTGTCGGCCGAGGAGCTCGAATACCTGGCGCTCGAAGCCAAGGCGGTGAAGGCCAGCCGCCGGGACCTTGGCTGGATCGCGGTACAAGGTGGCGATGGTGGCACTACAGTCGCTGCCACCCTCTTTGTGGCCCACGCGGCCGGTGTCCACTTCTTCGCCACCGGCGGCATCGGGGGCGTTCATCGCGGCAACCCAAGCGACATATCCGCCGACCTGCCGGCCCTGGCAGCGACGCCGGTCGCCGTCGTTTGCGCCGGCGCGAAGTCGATTCTGGATTTGCCTCGTACGCTCGAATGGCTGGAGACCGCTGGAGTTCCCGTGCTCGGCTGGGGGACCGACACCTTCCCCGCCTTCTACAGCCGCAGCAGCGGCCTCGCAGTGCAGGTGCGTGGTGATACGGCCGGTCAGATTAATGCGGTCCTGCGCGCACACTGGTCGCTGGGCCTTGGCGGCGCGCTGGTCGCCGTCCCTTGCCCGGCTGCGGAAGCTCTGGCGCCGGAGGTCGTCGAGGAGGCCATCCTGGCCGCCGAAGCCGAGGCGCAGCGAGCCGGGATCGGCGGGAACCAGCTGACACCCTTCCTGCTCGAGCAGCTTTTTGAGCGCACCGACGGCGCATCGTTGCGCGCCAACCTGGCGCTGTTGAAGGAGAACGCCCGCCGGGCAGCTGCGCTGGCCGTGGACTTTGGCAGCGATGCTCGCTAAGGAGATGGCCAATCTTTCGACCCTTCTCAACCTTAAAGATTCCGATCCGGGGGCTTCTGGTTGCAGGGGGTGGGGCCGTATGTTAGAATGCCGGAACGAACCAAACAGCGGGTCCGGCTGGAGGCGCATGGATGGTAGAGGTCGAGATTGACAGTATCCGGGTGAGTCTCATGTCTCAGCACCGGATCGTCATCCTGAAGGACGTACAATCGGACCGCTTCCTTCCCATTTGGATCGGCCCCTATGAAGCCGAGGCCATCACCGTCAGCCTTCAGCAGATGGAAGTCGCGCGGCCCCTCACCCACGATCTGCTCCGTAACGTGCTTTCAAGCCTGGGCGCGGAAGTCCTTCAAGTCAATATCACTGAACTGCGGGAAGATGTTTTTTACGCGCGCATCATGATCCGTGTGAACGGTCAGGATATGGAGATCGATTCGCGGCCCTCCGATGCGCTGGCGCTGGCAGTCCGTGTGCACGTTCCCATCTTCGTCGAAGATAGTGTGATGGAAGAGGCCGCCGCCGAACCCGAAGCGAGCGTCGAAGAGGATGAGCCGCCGACGGAGCCCGATGATGAGCGGCTTGAGGTCTTCAAGGACTTCGTCGATTCGCTCGACATCGACGAGTCGGAAGCTGACGACGATTCCGACGACTGACCCGCACCACACGCCTGCTGTCCGCCGCGAGCTGCCGGCGCCGCACGCAGTCGACCTCAACCTGCCAACCACGAGCCTGCGAATCGCCGTGTATGAGTGATTTCCCACTTCCACCCGCAGCGCCAGGCGACGGCGCCAACGACCGGTCCGCTCCGGCGATGCCGCACAACCGCGAAGCGGAAGAAGCGGTGCTGGGAGCCGTGCTCGTCAACCCCGAGGTCTACTACGACGTCGCCCACTTCCTTTCGAGCGACGACTTCTTCCTCCACCGCAACCGCTGGATTTGGGAAGCTTTCACCAATCTGCACGACCAGCGACTGCCGATCGATATGCTCACCGTTGCCGAGGAGATCGAAAGCCAAAAGCGGCTCGACGAGGTCGGCGGGCCGGCCTACCTGGCCTCGCTCGTCAACAACCTGCCGACGGCGCTGCACGCCGAAGCCTATGGTCGCCTGGTCGAAGAGGCCGCCATCCGACGGCGCCTGCTCGAATCTGCCAATCAGATCGCCCGCCTCGCCCATCAGGGAGACCAGCAGATCGAAGATGTGATCAACGACGCCGAGAAAGCCGTCTTTGGCGTCAGTGAACGCCGCCTGACCCACCAGCTGCAGCCCATCAAGACTGTGCTGAGTGAGTACTACGACCGCATCGACTACCTTGCCCGTCACCAGGACGAAACGATCGGCGTCCCCACCGGGTTCATCGATCTCGACCGGCTGCTCGGCGGCCTCCAACCGAGCGACCTGTTGATCATCGCCGGTCGTCCGGGTCAGGGTAAGTCGGGCTTCGTTCTCTCGGCTGCCAAGAACGCCAGCCAGCTCCACAAGAAGCGGGTCGCCGTCTTCTCGCTGGAGATGTCCAACGAACAGCTTGTGCAGCGGCTGATCGCACAGGAGACCGGGATCGACTCCCAGCGCCTGCGCCTCGGGGATCTGCAGGACGAGGAATGGCCGATCTTCACCCAGGCGGTCAGCGCCTTGAGCGATACCCACATCTTCCTGGATGACACGCCGGCGATCACGCCGCTGCAGCTTCGAACCAAGTGCCGGCGACTGCACATGGAATTCGGGGTTGATCTGATCATCGTTGACTATCTTCAGCTGATGACCGGCGACACGCGCATCGACAACCGCGTACAGGAGGTCTCCTACATCTCGCGCAACCTTAAAGTGCTGGCGCGCGAGCTCAACGTGCCGGTGCTGGCTGCAGCCCAGCTTTCACGCGCCGTCGAACAGCGCGCCGACAAGCGACCGGTGCTCTCCGACCTGCGCGAATCGGGCAGCCTGGAGCAGGACGCCGATGTCGTCATGTTCATCTACCGCCCGGATCAATATGAGCAGGACACACTGAAACAGAATATCGCTGAGATTATCGTCGCCAAGCACCGCAACGGGCCGGTCGGCAGCGTAGAATTGGTGTTCCGCAAGTCCCTCGCCAAGTTCGAGAACGCGGCCACCCGGCAGGTCGACCTGGCGCCGGTGGAATGAGCCCGGCGACCATCGAGCGGCGATGACCCCCAGCGAGAGCTTTACAGGATTTCCTGAAGGCCAGGTGAGACACGTCCCCGTCCCCGGACCGTTCTTCAGTGAGCTGCTCCCGGCCATCGACCACCTTGGCGAGCTCAAACTCACCCTGTATGCCTTCTGGGCGCTCGGCCGCAAGCACAGCCCGCACCCACACCTGCGGCGAAGCGAGCTGCTGGCGGATGAGCTGCTGCTCGCTGGGCTGAAACACGCATCGCTGGAGGGGGCGGCCGCGCTCGATGACGCGCTCGAACGCTGTGTCGGACGCGGATCGCTGCTCAAGCTGCACGCAAAAGATGGCTCGGATGAAGCCTATTATTTTCTGAATTCACCCAAGGGACGGGCCGCGGCGCAAGCCGCCGAACGCGGCGAATGGCAGCCAGGCACGGAAGACGACGTGGCGCTCGAACTGGAACGGCCCAACATCTTCCTGCTCTACGAAAAGAACATCGGACCGCTTACGCCGATGATTGCCGAAGCGCTACGGGACGCCGAGACCAGCTTCCCCATGCATTGGATCGAGGACGCGCTGCGGATCGCGGTCAACAACAACATCCGCAAGTGGGCCTATGTGCAGGCCATCCTCGACGATTGGCAAACACGAGGACGCGATGACCGAGAAGATCGACGAGACTCTGAAAAGGCTCGCCGCCGATACCTCGAGAGCTACGAGAAGTACCGAGACTCCTAGCTCATCCGCCGGCACGCTGGGCGACCCGGACTGCGAGTACTGCGCGGGCGTAGGCTACCTGCGCCGCGACGTGCCGCCGGGCGACCCCGAGTTTGGGCGGGTGGTGGTCTGCGTCTGCCGCCGGGAGGAGGTCCAGGCTGCCATCCGCGGGCGTCTCTTCCGCATGAGCGACCTCGGCGAGCTCAAGGCGCTCACCTTCGAGAGCTTCCAGCCGCGCGGCAGGGTTGGGATCGGCGAACGGGAACAGGAATCGATCGAGCGTGCATACAATCAGGCGCGGCTCTTCGCCGACAGCCGCCAGGGCTGGCTGCTGCTGCAGGGGTCCTACGGCACCGGGAAGACCCACCTGGCGGCCGCGATCGCCAATCAGTGTGTGGAAGCCGGCATCCCCACCCTCTTCCTCACGGTCCCCGACCTGCTCGACACCCTGCGCTTTGCGTTCAGCAGCCAGGAGATCAGCTTTGAGGAGCGCTTCGAAGAAGTCCGCCGCGCACCGATGCTGATCCTCGATGACTTTGGCACCCAAAGCGCGACCGAGTGGGCGCGCGAGAAGCTCTTCCAGATCCTAAACTACCGCTACATCAATCGGCTCCCGCTCGCCGTCACCACCAATCTCTCGCTGGCCGAGTTGGATGGGCGCATGCGTTCGCGCCTCTCCGACCCTGAACTCATCACCCATGTCCACATCCAGGCGCCGGACTACCGCCGGCCGGTGGAAGACAGCGGCCAGCATGAGTTGTCGTCGCTCTCGCTGCACAGCCAGCAGACCTTCGGGACGTTCAACCTTCGCAAGGGCGAACGGCTTCCGGTTGCAGAGCAGCAGACGCTCGAGGAGGCCTTTCGCCAAGCGCGCGCCTTCGCCGAGAAGCCTGCCGGCTGGCTGCTGGTGATCGGGACCTATGGCAGCGGGAAGACGCACCTGGCAGCCGCCATCGCCAACTACCGTGCCAGCCAGGGGTTCCCGGTGATGTTTGTCGTCGTCCCGGATTTGCTGGACCATTTGCGGGCAACGTTCAACCCGAACGCCAGCACCTCTTACGACCGGCGATTCGACGAAATCCGAACAGCTTCGCTGCTGGTGCTTGATGATCTGGGCACCCAGGCCATGACGCCGTGGGTACGGGAGAAGCTTTATCAGCTTTTCAACTACCGCTACAACGCCGCCCTGCCAACCGTGATCACCTCTGCCGACGACCTCGACGAGATCGACCCCCGACTGCGCGCCCGGCTGCTCGATCGCCGCCTTTGCATGATCCAGCCCATCACCGCCCCGGCTTACCGTGGCGGTCGTCCACGCCGCTAACCGCCGGTCTCTCTCCCAGGCCCATATTGACCCTGCTTTCTGCACCGTGTTACAATGGCGCGCCGCGCCCCCATCGTCTAGTCTGGCCTAGGACGTGGCCCTTTCAAGGCCAAAACCGGGGTTCAAATCCCCGTGGGGGCACACCCCGAACCACGAACGCCCGACGGAAACGCTCGGGCGTTTCTTCTTGCAGCCTTGACGCCTCCCCAGATACGAAGATAATGTCGTGAAAATTGCTGGCGGCTGAGTCGCATTCTTCGAAGTCGAAGGCTCTTACTGTCTATGGTGGGAGCGAAGACCGCGGGTCATTCTTCCGGCTGGAGGCGATCCAACTATGACACTGACTGCAAGTCTGGCCAACGAGGCAATGGAAGAGAGCTGGACCCAGGATGTGCCGACGATCCGCTTCAAGGCTGCGTTCCCATTCTTCGGCGGCAAAGGGACTGAAAACTCGGCCTTGGTGTATTTTGAGCTTGAGCCGGGGCACGAGCTTGGAATCCATACCGATAGCGAAGAGGAGATCCTCCTTGTATTGGAAGGGCGGGTTGAGGCTTGGATCGGAGAATCGAGCGCCGAATTGAGCCGGCATGAGGCGGCCGTCATTCCCGCCGGTGCGCCGCATAATGTGATCAATGGGGGCGACGTCGTTGCCCGCTGCGTCGGCTTTTTCGCAGGTGCATCGGTCATCAGCAGATTCGAATCCCCGCTCATGCCGCTTGGCGAGCGGGTCTATAACACGGACGATATCCCCATCTGAGGGAAGGCGTCAGGCTACGGTCCGATCCCAACGGAGGAGCCGGGAATCCAGTTCATGCCAGCCCGGGAGGGGACTGCGGGCGCAGTCTCCCTGCCTAAGGACCTACGAATCGCACCGCATCGGCGACG
>JBFJVD010000086.1:0-10742 GCA_041624375.1 Anaerolineales bacterium | reverse complement strand
CGGATTCACCGCCCCCGCTGCGTTGGTAACAATCAGTGTTTCAACGCCGAGGCGGCGCATCACGCGCAGCGGCACGCCAATGCGCGTCATCGGATAGCCCTCATAAAAATGGACGCGGCCCTGCATCACAAAGACGGTTTGACTTTCTAGTTCGCCGATGACGAGCTGTCCGGCATGCCCCTCCACGGTCGACCGTGGCCAACCGTCCAGGTCGGAGGCCTGAAAACGCACGGCCGAGCCGACCGAATCTGCGAGCGGCCCCAAGCCCGATCCCAGGATCATGCCGACCTTCGGCTCGACCGTCCCCATGGCTCGAATTGCGGTCGCGATCGCATCGATTTCCTCAAGCGTGGGGTACTGGTCTTCACCCGTCATCGGGTATCCCTTTCATCGGCCGCTGCGGCTGGGCGTGAATTCGAATGGCGCTGGGGCTGGCCAGGCCGAGCTTCTGCTGGACATCGCGGCGGCTTTCGCCACGGCGGAGCATGTGCGCCGCCAGCGAGTGTCGGAGCGTGTGCGGCGACACGTCATGCCCCAGGCCAGCACGACTGGCCCAGCGCTTCACCACCAACCAAATCCCCTGGCGGCTCAGGCGTTCTCCGCGCTGATTCAAGAACAGCGCCTTCACCCGCGGATCGCGAGCAAGCTGCGGCCTGGCATCATGCAGATACACACGGATTGCATGGCTGGCCCGCCCCAACGATAGACCATCCGCCATGCGATCCTCCAGCATCACCCGACTCCGGATCAGATCGACCCGGCCGACATCCAGGCGTGACACTTGCTCAACCCGGAGCCCGGTGGAGTAGAGCAGTGCCAGGATCGCAGCATCGCGCAAATGGCGGGGTTTCGGTTCCTCAAGCGGCGCCGAAAGCAGCGCATCGAGCTCGCTCCGCGTAAGGACTCGGGGACGTCTTGCGGGAAGCGAAGGTGGACGAAGCTGGTCCAACGACCAGGACGCTGAGCTGCCTTCGTGTTCACGCAGGTAGGACAGGAAGGCTCGCAGCGTCGCCATCTTACGCGAGATGGTTGCCGGCCGGTAGCGCTGCGCATTGAGCCACTCCAGATAGCGGACCAGCACCTTCCCGGAAATCTCCCCGGGGTCGACCGGGCGAGGTATCACTTGAAGGAGATAGTGATGGAATTGTCGTAGATCGCCGTGATAAGCGGCAATTGTATTCTGAGCGCTTCCCCGAACCTGACGCATGTGGCGGAGAAAGCGTGAGATCGCCTCGTCCAATGCCCGCCCCTCCCACCCCGAGCAACGCGGCGGTATTATACCATCGCGCTCTTTTTGGCCTGGTCCCTCATGTGCCCAACGAAGCGGAATCGAGCACCTCAATTTCACCTCCAGAAAGACGCAGGCCAGCACTGCCCAGATTGTCCTCAAGCTGTACGAGGTTCTTCGGACCGATGATGGGGCTCGTAACCGAAGGGCGGCTCAGTAGCCAGCTAAGCGCCGTCTGGGAGGCGCTCTTGCCGCGCTCTTTACCCATGTCTTGGAGTGCGGAAAGCACTGACCAACTCCGTTGATCGTCCAGGTAGCCCCGGATACGGGAACTCGTCGCTCCACGGCTATCCTTCGGTGGATCTGCCCCGGGGCGATACTTGCCCGTCAGGAAGCCGCCCGCGAGCGGGCTGTAGGGGATGACGCCCAATCCATAGCTGACACAGACGGACTCAAGCTCCCGTTCGTACTCCGACCGGTTCAAGAGATGATAGTGGGGCTGGAGGCAGACAAAGCGATCCAGACCTTTGCGCTCGGAGGTCCAGAGCGCTCGCATCAGCTGCCAGGCCTTGAAGTTCGAACAACCCAGGTAGCGAACGCGTCCCCAGCGAACCAGGTCATCCAGCGCACGAAGCGTCTCTTCAATCGGCGTTCGATCGTCCGGCGCGTGGACCTGGTACAGATCAATATAGTCTGTCTGCAGCCGGCGAAGCGAAGCCTCAACGGCGTCGAGAATATGAGCCCTTGAGAGGCCTTCATCGTTGGGCCCTTCCCCCATCCTGGCCCTCACCTTGGTGGCCAGTACAACTTGATCTCGGGGGATTTTTCCAGCAGCAAGCCAGCGGCCGAGGATCTGCTCCGCCACGCCGCCGGGATTGCCATCGGCCCAGCGCGAATAGACATCCGCCGTGTCGAAGAAGTTAACGCCAGCTTCGAACGCGGCATTCAGGACATCGATCGACACCGGCTCATCAGCTGTCCAACCGAACTGCATCGTGCCCAAGCAGAGCTCAGAGACGCGCAGTCCGGTGCCTCCCAAGTTTCGGTATTCCATCGAAGCCTCGCTCCCTTCTGATCTGAAGGCGTAGCCTGACGGGCGGCATTGAGGCCGCCACCCATAGGTATGATAAAATCGCTTGGCCGCGGTTTCAAATGCAGGTGCATCCTTGCCGATGATCAGACTTCGTCTCGCTGCGTGCCTCCTGCCCCTGGCTATGGTGGTTGCTGCGTGCGCTCCCCGCAAAGCAATATGGCACGGCAGCCCGTACAACTCCCCAACAGAGGCACCCAATTTCGAATTGATGACAACCCAGGGTGAGCATTTCGAGCTTAAGGACCTGCAGGGGCATCCTGCACTCCTGTTTTTTGGCTATACGCACTGTCCCGATGTTTGCCCGCCCACCCTCCACACGGTTGCCTGGCTCTTCGATCAGCTCGGCAATGAGGCCGACGACCTGCGCTTCCTGTTCATCACCGTCGATCCTGCACGCGACTTGCCCGACATCCTGGCGGCCTATCTCCAGGCATTCGACCCCCGCTTCATTGGACTGACCGGGGATCAGACCGCACTCGAATCCATCGCGCGCTCCTATGGCGTCGCCTTCTTCCGCGAAGCACAAGTTTCGGGGGATCAGGCCGATCCTGGACGGGATGGCTATCTTGTCTCACATACCTCGCGGCTCTTTCTGATCGGGGCGGAAGGGCTCCTGCTGACGAACTACAGCTTCGGCACTGCGCGCGAGGAGATCCTTGTCGACCTCCGCCAAGCACTCGAGCTGCGTGAGGACCGCTGATGGGCATGCAAAGGATCGGGCACAGCATGCGGGCGTCGGCGCTAAGGGTCACCCTGCTCGCGCTGCTGATCCTTGCGTCGGGGATCGCGTGCACCCGGCAGAACAGCCTGCGAGACGAGGCCCCCGAGATCCAAGCCGAGCTGCTCGTGTTGCCCTTGACGCCGCAGGTGGGGCCAGCCCAGATCTCGGTGCGGCTCTCCGATACCAGCGGCGCACTGGTTCGCGACGCCGTGCTTGAGCTGAAGGGAGATATGACCCACCCTGGCATGACGCCGGCTCTTGCTGAGGCTCTCGAGCGACCGGACGGCCTGTATGTGGCTTCAATGGAATGGAGCATGGCGGGGGATTGGATCCTCACCTTGCAGGGCAAGCTTTCCGATGGGCGCACGCTGGTTCGGCAATATGCGATCACGGTCCGAGGTCCTGAGGCGGGGAACAGGGACCGGTGACCACGCTGGAGAAGGTCCCACAGCGCTCCCTCTATCGACCCACGCCGAACCTGGACGTGCTGCGCGTTCCGCTGCTCGGACGGGTCCTCCGCTGGCGTTGGGGCCGGCTTGTATTCCAGCTCGTGCTGCTTCTGGCTGCCATCTGGGTGATCTATGACGGTTGGACCGGGCCGCAGCTCGCCCCAGCCAACAGCGCCACTGTCCTCGCCTGGGTCCACTACCGCGGCCTGGTTATCCTGGCGCTCTTGCTGGTCGGCAACCTGTTCTGCTTCGCCTGCCCGTTCACCCTCCCCCGAACGCTCGCCCGAAAACTGAGTGTGCACGGCCGGCGCTTTCCCCGTTTTCTCCGCAACAAATGGGTTTCCATCGCCGGCGTGTTGTTGATCTTCTGGCTGTATGAGTGGTTGGACCTGTGGGCGAGTCCCTGGCTCACGGCATGGCTCGCCCTGGCATACTTCGTCGGCGCCTTTGCGCTCGAAGCGATCTTCACAGAATCCCCTTTCTGCAAGTATGTCTGTCCACTTGGTGCCTTCAATTTCGTCCACTCGATGGCCTCGCCGCTTCAGATCACGGCGCGCGACGCTGCCATCTGCCACACGTGCGTCGGCAAGGAATGCATCAATGGGAGTTCGACGGTCCCGGGCTGCGGCACCGAGCTCTTCGTTCCCCAAATTGACTCCAACATGGATTGCACGCTGTGCCTGGATTGCGCCCGCGCCTGCCCCTTCGATAACGTGGCGCTGACCCCTCGCCGTCCATGGTCGGAGTTGTATCAATCCGGCTGGAGGCCGCGTTGGGACCTTGTGATGCTGGTGGTCGGCATTGCGTTTCTGGGGCTGGTCAACGCCTTCGGGATGGTCCCACCAGTGTACGCGCTGCAAACCTGGCTCGCCTCCGCCTGGGGGATCTCAAACGTTGCACTGCAAACCCTGCTCGTACTGGTCGCGGGCGCGTTGCTCCTCCCGGCGCTGCTTACTGTGACCGTCGCCGAGCTGAGTCGGCGTCTGAGTGGTCGCCTGGAGCAGCGGCGCGCCATTGCGGCTGCCTATGCTCCGGCGTTTGTTCCCATGAGTTTAGGCATCTGGCTTGCACATTATGGTTTCCACCTGGCAATCGGAGGGCTCAGCATCATCCCGGTAACTCACTCGTTTCTGCTCGACCATGGCATTGCATGGTTTGGCAGTCAGCCCAATTGGGAGCTGAGCTTCCTGCTCCCAAACGGATGGATTCTTCCCCTTCAGGTCGCAGCCGTCTTGGGCGGATTCGGGCTGTCCCTCTACGTGCTCACCCGGTCCGCACTGCGCCGAAACCCCATACCTGTCTCCGCACTGCGCGAGATGCTTCCGTGGGCACTGATGGTGGTGGCTCTGGCCATGGTGGCGCTCTCCATCTTCAACCTTCCCATGGAGATGCGTGGGACCATCCTCGGAGGCGCCCCATGAGCCGGGCCATCCGATTGGTGGCCGTCCTGATGCTCGGCCTGGCAGCCTTGGCGCCGCCCATGTCTGCGCACGCCGAAGGACCCGGTATCGGGGGGCGAAGGGTGCGGTTGGATGGAGAGATCGCCGGGCCCTTTCGCGTGCGGGTGGTTACCTCGCCCACGCCAGTGGTGGTCGAAACGCTCTACCTCGAGGTCCGCGTCGAAGATGTGAGTACCGGCGAGGTGCTCACCGATGCCGTAGTGATGACTCGCGCCATAGCTCTTGAGGGCCAGGGGGCTTCGCTGGAAGCAGAAGCGACGCATGATATCGCGCCGATTCCCACCGAATATGCCTCCCATCTCCCGGTGCCAGCGACCGGCGTGTGGCAGATCGAAGTCGAAATCGAGCATGCACTGGGTCGTGGCACGGTGAGCTTTCGGGAGCGGGTGACATCGCCGAGCTCGCTTGGCGGGGTTCTCAGCGTCGGCCTCCCGATCGCCGGATTCGCGCTGCTGATCGTGGTCTTCCTCTGGTTGCAGCGAACCAGCCCGCGCTGAGGAAGCAACTCGATAGGGCGGCTCTTCGCGCAGCCGGCGAGATGCTACGTGCGCCTGCTCCGCACGTGGGCACGCAGCGTAGATCCCGGGGTCACCTTTTCAAACCTCGCGCTGGACCTCGGGGCCCCCGTGCATTCACGTATCTGCCAGAACGGGAGTGCGGACGGTTCTCTGGATCCGAGCAACCCTGACTGGCCGGTCAGGCGATCAATACGTCGAGCACCATCGCCGCGAAGACAAGTGCGAGATATAGGCTGGAGTAGCGGTACATCCCCCACGCCGCGCGGTTGCCCCCCCGACGCCATAACCGCCAGGCGGCCAGAAGCAGGCCCGCCCCCAGCGCGCCCGCCGCAATAAGGAACATCCCCCCACCAAGGTCCACGAGCGGCATCAGGAAGGTAAGCGCGACAACCTGCAAGGTGTAGAGCAAGATCAACCGGCGGGTTTGGGCGTCCCCCTGCACCACGGGCAGCATCGGCACCCCGGCGCGGGCATAATCCAATCGCCGAACAAGCGCCAATGCCCAGAAGTGGGGCGGCGTCCAGAAGAAGATAAAAGCAAAGAGGAAGAAGGCCGCGATGTCTAGCCCGCCTGTCGCCGCAGCCCATCCGACGAGCGGCGGAATCGCGCCGGCTCCGCCCCCAATCACGATGTTGTGCGCCGTTGTCGGCTTGAGCCACATGGTGTAGAGGACAACATAATAGATCATCCCCGCAAGGGCAAGCAGCGCGGCCAGCAGATTGACGAACAGCGCCAGCACGAAGAAGCTGAGGACACACAGCGCCAGCCCGTAGGCCAGGACCTCAACTTTCACCAGCCGCCCGGACGGGAGCGGTCGATCGCGGGTTCGCTGCATCCTGCCGTCGAGCTCTTGATCGAGCAGCTGATTGAGCGCGCCCGCACCCCCCGAGGCGAGCGCCCCTCCGATGAGAGTCCATACAACCAGCCCCGTGCCGGGCCAGCCGCCTGCCCCCACGATCATTGCTGCCATCGTTGTCACCAATAACAGGGCCACAATCACCGGCTTGGTCAGGGCAACGAAATCTGTCCATTGGAGGCGCACCGCGGCTTCCCCAACTGCCTTGCGTTCCTGTGACCCGGCCTCCATCACAGCAAAGGTCGCGGAAATGGCAAGCGTTCCCCAGACAGCCGAGGCGGTGGCGATATGCAAACCGTTGAGGACCGGGGGAAAAGATCGGAGGACATTCAGTGCACCCACGAGCACCTGGATCAGAATGAGTGTCAGCGCCAGCGTGCTGGCGACGAACGTACCCGGCCGACGACGCCGCCGATCCCAGGCTCGCTTAGCCAGCAGGAAGACGATCGGGACGGAGAGCGCGGCGAAGAGCCTGTGGAACATGTGGATGCGACCGAGTCCGGTGTCGGGCCATAGGCTTCCACTGCAAAGCGGCCACCCACTGCAGGCAAACGCCGAGCCGCTGCTGGTGACATAGGCGCCGCTGACAATCAGCCCGAAAACGACGAGCAGCCCGATGAGGGCGAAGCGGGCAAGCGGATCCGCGAAGCTAACCTGAAGGGATGGTGGTCCGAACCGGCTGCGGCGGAAGAGCGCGACAGCCACCGCCAATTGCAGGGCCAGAATGAGCAGCGCATTCCCCAGATGGATCGCCACGATCGTCGGGGGAAGCTCGTAGAGAACCGTGATCCCACCAAGGACGATTTGAACCACCAGCAAGAACACCGAGACCAGTGCCGGCCAAAGGATGGGTCGCTCCTGACGGTAGCGGAGCCAGCCGATGCCAGCCGTCAGCAGGATCAACGGCGAAGTCACGCTGGCGGCCAGCCGGTGTGAGTACTCCACCCAGACGTCGAACCGCAGCGGCGGGATGATACGACCATAGCAAAGCGGCCAATCCGGGCACCCCAATCCTGATCCCGTGACTCGGACGATCGCCCCGGCCACGATCAAGACAAAGGTCATCAAGGCAGCAGAAAGTGCCAGCCAACGAAATCGACGCCCATCGTACATATGGGGCGTCGGCGGCGTTTCAGTCTGCATCATGCCAACAAGCTCAACTAAGGATCAGGAGCGTCAGAAAGACCATGAGCAGTATCGCCGGCAGGACCAGGAGATAGGTGTAGAGCCGGTTGTCGTGATTGAGGTGCATGTAGAAGCCGGCAACCAGGGCGGCCTTAGCGAAGGAGAGGCTGAGGAACATCGTTGTCAGCAGGCCCCTCGATAGCGCGGTCGATGCAAGCCCCACCTCGACGGCCGTAATGATCACCAGGACCAGAAAGACAAGGGCATACGTACGCCGCGGAGTCGAGGTCTCGGCCGAGTGGGTGGCTTTGTTATCCATAGGATGCCCAGCTCCTAAATCAGGTAGATGATCGTAAAGAGGATGATCCAGACGATATCCACGAAGTGCCAATACAACCCGAAGGCTTCGACGCCATCGTAGTTGTCTGGGGAATAGGCGCCGCGTAAGCCGTTGAAGAGCACAATCAGCACCCAGAGCAGCCCGATGAAGACATGCAGGCCGTGGAAGCTCGTCAGGGTGAAGAAACTCGAGCCATAGAGGCTGCTGGTGAGGGTCACGCCTTCGGCGAAGAGCTGTGTAAACTCATACCCCTGCCCGCCAAGGAAGATTGCGCCGAGGAGCAGGGTGAGCAGCATGTAGCGGATGAGGCCGCCGCGATCGCCCTGTTTGATGGCAGAAAGACCGAGCACAACGGTGAAGCTCGATGTCAGGAGGACGAAGGTGTTGAGGCCGACCAGGGTGACGTCAAGAGCAGCAAGCTCTTCGAGCGCAGGCGGGACTTCGAATTTGTAATTCAAGAAGACGGCGATCAGGCTGCCGAAAAACATGACCTCGGAGGCCAGGAAGAGCCACATGCCAAGCTTGAGATGGTTGAGGCCCAGCGCGTGTCCGGCTCGGAAATGATCTTCATGCTGAGCTGAGGAATGCGTCGTCATCGCTCGGTGGCTCCTGGATTCAATCGGCGCCGGCGGGCGCGGCAGCGGGCTCGGGTTCGGCCATTGGCTCGATGCCATGGCCATAGTCGTATGGACCGTGATCGACAACCGGCAGTTGCTCAAAGTTCTCATGCGGTGGGGGCGAAGAGGTCATCCACTCGAGCGTGAGCGCCGACCAGGGATTCGGTTCCGCCTTCGGGCCGCGCACCCAGCTGATCACAGCGTTATACAGGAATGGCAGGACTGAGATTCCGAGCAGGAAGCCGCCGATCGACACCAGCACGTTGATGCCGGTGAACTCGGGGTCATAATCTGCGACTCGCCGCGGCATCCCGAGCAAACCCGCCAGATGCATGGGCATATAGGCGAGGTTTGTGCCGACAAACGTCAGCCAGAAATGCATCTTGCCCAGGCCTTCGTCATACATCCGGCCAGTGATCTTCGGGAACCAATGGTACATGCCGGCGAAGATACCGAAGACGCTTCCACCGAACAATACGAAGTGAAGGTGCGCAACCACGAAGTAGGTGTCGTGCACATGGATGTCGACGGGAATGGAGGCGAGCATCACACCGGTGATGCCCCCGATCAAGAACATCGAGATGAAGCCGAGACCAAAGAGCATCGGCGTCCGCAGGTGGATCTTGCCGCCCCAGACCGTCCCGAGCCATGAGAAGATCTTCACCCCGGTGGGGACCGCAATGATCATGGAGGTGATCATGTATGGAATGCGCAATCCCGGATTCATGCCGCTGGTGAACATGTGATGGGACCAAACCGTGAGCCCGAGTACGGTGATGGCGAGACTCGAGAGGGCGATCATCCGGTAGCCGAAGATCGGTTTGCGAGCATGAACCGGCAGCACCTCAGAGATGATGCCCATGGCCGGCAGAACCATGATGTAGACCGCCGGATGTGAGTAGAACCAGAAGATATTTTGATAAAGGATCGGATCGCCCCCGGCGGCAGTGGCGAAGAACAGCGTGCCGGCCAAGCGATCCAGTGCCACCAGGAACAGGCCTGTCGTGAGGACTGGAGTTCCGACAACCACCAGGATGGAGGTAGCGATCATCCCCCAGACAAAGAGCGGGAGCCGCCAGACCGTCATGCCCTCCGCCCGCATGGTGATGGTCGTGGTGAGGAAATTCAAGGCACCAAAGATCGAAGAGAAGCCAAGAATGATGATGGCAACGGCCCAGACAGTTTGCCCGCCGGGTGCGCGAATAGACAACGGCGCATACGCCGTCCAGCCGCTATCGGCGGCGGCCGAGGTGAGTCCGGTTTCCAGCGTCCCCGAAGGAACGAAGAAGCTCACCAGCAAGAGGATGCCGCCGATCAGGAGCAGGAGATAGGACAGCGCATTGAGGTTCGGAAAAGCCATGTCGCGTGCGCCGATCATGAGCGGCAGGACGTAGTTGGCGAATCCAGCGAGCGATGGGATCACCCAGAGGAAGATCATCACCGTTCCGTGGTTGGACATGAAACGGTTGTATTCCGCGCCGTTGATGACATCGATTCCCGGCTGCAGGAGCTCGAGGCGAATTAGCATCGCCATCGCCCCGCCGATGAGGAAGAAGAACAGCGTCGTCACCAGGTACTGGATTCCGATGACCTTGTGATCGGTGTTCCAGGTGAAGTAGCGCCGCCAGTTTGGTGCTGCCATGCTTTCGGTGGTCATCGAATCGGACACTCCCTGTACGCGCTGACGTTAGATCTACTGCTCAAGCAGGTAATCCACCAGGATGTCCAGCTCCTGCTCGGACATGCGATCGCCAAAGTTCTGGGGCATCAGGTTCGCCTGGAAACCCGGCGTGAGATAGGCGTTCGGATTAATGATGGACTGCAGAATGTAACCACGGGCGTCCAGGCCCTCCACAGTGGTTGCGCCACGCTCCCCGATGCCGTCCAGCTCGGGCCCGACCACAGCCACTGAGCCATAGTCGCTGAGTGCATGACAGGCGCCACAGCCGTATTGCTCATAGACGAAGCGACCTGCCTCGATCGGATCTTCCGGAATGCTGGAAACAGAAGCGACCCAGGCCTCGAAGTCCGCCCGTGACTCGACGATGACGTCAGCCACCATATTCGCATGGCCGACGCCGCACAATTCGGCGCAGCGGATCGGGTAGATGCCGATATCGTTTGGCGTGATCACCAAATCCGAAATCTGGCCGGGCGTCGCATCGCGCTTGGCACGAAAGGCCGGGACCCAGAAAGAATGGATCACATCTTCAGATGTGATCTCGAAGCGTACCGTTTGATCAACCGGGAGGTGAAGCACCGCCGAGGAGATCCCTTCTTGCGGGTAGCGGAACTCCCAGGAGAACTGGCGCCCGATGACCTCGACGACCATCGG
>JBFJVD010000085.1:0-10874 GCA_041624375.1 Anaerolineales bacterium | reverse complement strand
GGCGGCCAGCTCCCGTCTCGCACCCTCGCCTCAACCACCGCTAGAAGCCCCAGCGAGGTCCAATGGCTCTCGTCGAATGGTTTGCCGTG
This sequence comes from Anaerolineales bacterium, assembly GCA_041624375.1. GTDB lineage: Bacteria > Chloroflexota > Anaerolineae > Anaerolineales > E44-bin32 > JBFJVD01. Next base: position 10,785 of record JBFJVD010000085.1, on the reverse strand, counting down.
AAGCAGATAGACGACCGGCAAACCTTGCTCGGCTTCGTCGAAGCATGGCGGCAAGTAGATCTCCACCGGGACTTCGCCGGCGATGGCGACGCCCTGGTAGGCTTGCGACTGCAGCCGTCCCGGATCGTTCCGGCAGTCGGGAGTTGAAGTTGGGCTGGGTGTCGGCGTTTGCGTCGGGGGGATAGGCGTAGGTGTTTGCGTCGGTGGGGGCTGCGTTGTGCTCGGTATGGTGGCGGAGGCGGGCGTGGCCGGCGCCTCCATTCCGGCGCAGGCTCCCGCAAGCAGCAGCGCACTGAGCCAGGCGAGGTGCGGCGCCAGGCGATACGCCTTACATCCAGGACGGAGCGTAACTAGCCGGCGTGCCATGCGCAGAATCATACTTCACTCCAGATCTCGGATGGAGCGCGGGGGAAGCCAGTCGTCTCACGGCGAACCTGGTTGCTCGGCGCCGCCGTTCCTGGGCCCAGCAACACGCCGCCCATGGACGGCCTGCCCAGCCGCGGGCGGCCGGCTGGATGCGCCGTTCCCACCACATGGTAGAATGCGGTCCAATCTGGGTGCCGCTGGCATGCAACGTGACGCGATGAAATACCATCTGTGGACCGCCGGTTGTCAAATGAACGTGGCCGATTCCCAACGAGTGGCCTCGGCGCTCGAGAAGTTGGGTTATCGATCGACGCGTCGCGCGGAAGACGCCGACGTCATTGTGCTGAATACCTGCGTCGTACGCCAGAGCGCCGAAGACAAAGCCTATGGGCGGTTGAGCTCACTGAAACCGCTCAAAGAAGCCCGCCCCGACCTGGTCATCAATCTCATGGGCTGTCTGGTGGGCGTACGAGGCAACCCGGAGCTGCGCGAAAGTTTCCCCTTTGTGGATGTCTTTTCCCCGCCCTCGGACCCGCTGCCGCTGGTTGAGCACCTGCTTCAGGCCGATTCGAGAGCCGTCTGGAGGGAAGAAACAAGCACCCGGCACGCTGTGATGGATGGGGACCTGATCCTCCCGGTCCATGAGCGCGGCCGGCTTGTATCGGCGCATGTCCCGGTTGTCTACGGCTGCTCGCATGCCTGCACCTTCTGCATCATTCCTTTTCGGCGCGGGATTGAGCAGAGCCGCCCGGTGGGGGAGATCGCGCAAGAGGTGCGGACTTTGGCCCAGCAAGGCGTGCGCGAGGTCACCTTGCTCGGCCAGATCGTCGACCGCTACGGCAAAGACATCCCGGATGGGCCCTCGCTCGCCGATCTGCTCCACGTCGTTCATCAGATTGATGGCATCGAGCGCATCCGCTTCCTGACCTCCCACCCCAACTGGATGACTGAGGAGCTGCTCGACGCCGTTGCCGAATTGCCCAAGGTCTGCGAACACATCGAAGTCCCCGTGCAGGCAGGAGATGACGAGATCCTGGATCGGATGAAGCGCGGCTACCGTGCCGAAGATTATCGCCAGCTCGTCGGGCGGATCCGTGAGCGGATCCCCGGGGTCTCCATCGCCACCGATATCATTGTGGGATTTCCCGGCGAAACAGAAGCCCAGTTCGAAGGCACCCATGCCCTGCTGTCCGAGCTGAAGCTGGATGTGGCCCACCTGGCGCGCTACTCCCCCCGCCCGCATACGGTCGCGCAACGGCGAATGCAGAACGATGTACCGGAAGAAGAGAAGCTGCGGCGCTTCCGCCAGCTTGAAGCGTTGCAGGAACAAATCGCAACAGAGATCAACGCAGCCTACCTGGGACAGACCGTGGAAGTGCTCGTTGAGGGTCGGCAGCGCGACCGCTGGAAGGGCCGCACCCGGACCAATAAGCTGGTCTTCTTTGAAGCGACCGGCGATCTTCGGGGCCAGTCGATCCCTGTCACCCTGACGTGGACGGGTCCGTGGAGCATGGTCGGCACCCCGGCCGATCAAGCCTTGAGAAAGGAACTGGCCGCCATTCCGCTCCCGGTTGCCAGCTGACGGCCACCTTGATCACCGACCGCGCCGCGGCCGCCCCCCGCCAACCTGACCAGGAACGAGCACCCGTCTCCCGCCGGCTGCGTCTGGCGGCTACGCTGGTCGGCCTCCTGCTCGCCCTGCTCGCCTGCCGCTTTCCAGCGGCCATCGCCGAATCCCAGACGCCGCCCGGCGAGCCCACCTCCACACAGACGTTCCCCACACCACCTGTGACCACGGCCCCCGAAGGAGCGAGCCCAGCCGCCACAACATGCCGGTATCAGGCACGCTTCGTTCAGGACGTGACGGTTCCGGACGACAGCCCATTCCGCGGCGGAACTTCGTTCACGAAGACGTGGCGGTTGAGGAACGTCGGGACTTGCTCCTGGGATCCTGGATTTCAGCTGGTCTTCGTCGGCGGGGATGGGATGAGTGGGCTGGCCTTTGTACCCCTGCCTCGCCTGGTCGCGCCCCAGGACACCGTGGATCTCTCCATCGATCTGATCGCGCCCGAGGTCGAGGGCACCCACCGTGGCGAGTGGATGATCCAGACCCCTTCCGGTGAGCTTTTCGGCATTGGCGCCGAACCCACCCAACCCTTCTGGGTGCAGATTATCGTCGGGCCGACGCCAACCCCGGTCGAAGGCGAGCCCGGAACCCACCGGGTCGGCAAAGTGGATGTGCCTGAACGCTGGACCGTTGATCTGGATGCGGGCCGGCTGGGACCCGCCGAAGCTGATGCCGATCTGCTGCTGGCTGTCCTCCCGGATCAAACACGCGCTCTGATGCCGCAGAATGGCGCCGCCTTTGTGGTCTGGCGCGACGGAGTGCCAGACTACGAAGCATGCCAGACGGCCCCGCTCTCGACGGAGCCGATCCCTCTGGCGGATCTGGCGGAAGGCGACCTCATGTGTTATCGCACCGGAGAGGAGCGGCCTGGCCGGCTGGAAATTGAGCATCTGACGGCCGGGACCTTGGTGGTCGCCACACTCGATTTCCGCACCTGGAGCATTCCCTGATCGGTCTCCCCCGGCTGTTGCAGCAGGCTCGAACCCGCAGGATCCATCGGGGCGTCTATGCAGGCGAGTAGCGCGTCTTGCCTCGGAGCGGGAGTCGAAGTAGCATCCTGCTGGGTTTCAGCCAGGATCCCGCGCCAGGCAGTCAGATCGGGCGTGGGACCCACTGGAACGGAGGAGAAAGAGGCCATGAATGCGAACCAACGAAGAATCCGCTCGTTTGCCGTCTTCTTGCTCGCCGGCGGCCTGATCCTTTCGGCCTGCAATTTCCCTGGGCTCCAGCCGACGCCGGATGCATTCGCAACCGCAGCCGCCCAGACGGTGGCCGCCCAGTTGACCGAGGCGGTGCAGGACCTGCCGACGGCTCCGCCGATCACGGAGACTCCGCAGCCCCCGAGCGCTACGGACACGCCCTCGATCACGCTGACCCCGACCGGACCTTCCCCAACGCCGGGAACGGCGGGCTGCACCGATCGGGCCAGCTTCGTGAGTGATGTCACCATTCCCGACGACACGAACATCGCTGCGAATGCCAGCTTCACCAAGACCTGGCGCCTGCGCAACAATGGCACCTGCACGTGGACATCGAGTTATGCACTGGTGTTCGACAGCGGGAACAACATGAGTGGTCCTGCATCCGTGCCGCTGCCGGGCAATGTGGCGCCGAACCAAACGGTTGATCTCAGCGTCACTCTCAGGGGGCCGGCGACGAATGGAACCTACCGCGGCAATTGGAAGCTGCGCAACGCTCAGGGTGTGCTCTTTGGGCTCGGCGCGAGCGCCGACCAGCCGTTCTGGGTTCAGATCGTCGTCGGGCCGACGCCGACTCCAAAACCGGCGCTCGCCTACGACTTTGCCGCCAACTACTGCGACGCTTCCTGGGTGAGCGGCGCCGGCGCGCTGGCCTGTCCGGGAGCGGATACGGACGCCTCGGGTTTTGTCATCCGTTTGAGCAACCCACAGTTGGAGAACGGGCAAACGGAGAACGAGCCCGGATTGTGGACACATCCGGAGTGGGTGAATGATGGGGTCATCAGTGGGCGATTCCCGGCGTTTAATGTCCAGGCTGGCGACCGCTTCAAGGCCGTCCTCGCCTGTCGGTTCAATGGGCCAGCCTGCAATGTGATCTTCCAGCTCAATTACCGCGCCAATGGCGGATCGCTCCAGAATCTTGGCCAGTGGACAGAAATCTATGACGGCAACATCAAGAAGGTCGACCTTGATTTGAGCTCCTTGGCCGGGCAATCGGTGGAATTTGTGCTCGCCGTCCTGGCCAATGGCAGCTCCGGACAGGACTGGGCGATCTGGCTGCTGCCGCGCATCGAACGCTAGGGCTCTGCGCGACAAAGGACAGGCAGAGGCTCATGAAGGGCGGGGAAACCCGCCCTTCGGCATTGTTCCGAGCCGGTACAGCAGCACTGTGACCCGGGCGATTCTGAGTTAGAATCGCCGCCAGATGTTTACGAGACCTCGCACGGACTGGGCGCTTTGGGCACGGCTGCGCCGCGGTTTTCTCGTTGCGGCTACGGTAGGCCTCGCCGCATGCAATCTCCCCTCTTCAACGCAGCTTTCCCCGGTATCGCCCGGCACGATGGCTGCCCGAACGGTGGAAGCTGCGATGACACGCGAATCGTCGCGGATGCCGGAGTTGGAAACCCTGAATGCGCCCGCCACGAACACGGCTGCGCAAACACTGGCACCCACGGAGAGCGAGAGCGGGCTCGGGAACGCGGAGAACTGCATCAATCGGGCGGCGTTCGTAGACGACATCACGGTGAGGGACAACGCCCAATTTCCCCCTGGTCAGGAATTCGTGAAGATCTGGCGGTTGGAGAACGCCGGCGACTGCACCTGGAACCAGGCATATGCCTTGGCGTTCTTCGGCGGCAATCGAATGGGAGCATCCGCGTTCGTCCCACTGATGGGTCGGGTGTCCCCGGGCGAGCGCGTCGACGTCGCCGTCGATATGGTCGCCCCGCCCAGTCCGGGGACCTTTCAGGGGTTCTGGAAGCTGCGAGACGATCAGGGCGGCTACTTCGGGATTGGCCCGCAGGGTGACCAGTCGTTCTGGGTGAAGATCCACGTCATGCAAGCCCCCACCGCTACCGGAGCCGTAGCCAGTGCCACCCCCTCGCCGCGACCTTCAGCGACGCCCTCTCGGTCCGCCACACCTTCCCCGACGGCTGCCGTGCATCAAAGCGGCGCCGCCCTGCTCTCCGGTGGAACCACTTTCGACTTCGACGCCGGCGCACTCGATCCACTTTCGGGCGCCGATGTGCGCTTTGAAGCCCCCAGCGTAGCGGAGCGGCGGTTGGTTCCGATCGGGGGCGCCCTATTGGGATTGTACGCCCCGCCACCTGATCAGCCGGACAAAGCTTCCTGCGCCAATACGCCTCTCTCGAGCACTGCGATTGCGCTGGATGGAGTGAGCGCAGGCGCATATGTTTGCTTCCAAACCGACGAAAACCGAACAGGCTTCCTGCGCCTCGTCGACATCGACGATCCGCTGCAGATTGAATACACAACCTGGACGCCGTAGCCTGCACTGGTTTGAAACTTGCATGGCCCAGGCTGCATTGCCTGGGTTCTCACCAGCATGCTAGAGTAGAAGCGTGAAGATACCTATTCTGGTCGTCGATGCCAGCCCGGAATTCTGCATTCTGATCCGCCAGACGCTGGAAGAGACGGGCCGCTACCAGGTGACCACCGCCAACACCGGGGCCGAAGCTGCCGAGATCGTCTCCGGCAGTGATATCCGTCTGGCCATCATTGATTTCGGGCTGCCCGATGTCGCCGGCCCGGCGCTCATTCGCCGTCTGCTGAGGGAAATCCCCGAACTTGCGGTGATCGCCATCCCGCTCAGCAACGACGCCGAGGATCCCGATCTTCACTTGCTCGATGTGGACGGCATCCTCTCCAAGCCTTTCTATCTTCCCGACCTGCCCCGTGTGATCGCCGGCGCCCTTGGTATTGAGGGGGAGCAGCCGCTCCCGGCCCAGGCTCCTGCCCTTGGCCCCATCGAGCCCGAACCCGCGCAGGTCGAGACCGACCCGCCCCCACCATGGTTGGCCGACATCGAGCGCGCCGCCCAGTACCTGACCCGGCTCAATCTCGAGACGTCCTCCGAGGGCGCGCTGCTGACACGCGGCCGACGGCTCTGGGCGTATGCGGGCCAGCTCGGCCAGCATCAGGTACAGGAGCTGACCGGCGTGATCGCCGACCATTGGGCGAGAGATGGCGCGCGGGGGGCGCTTGCGCGCTTCGTTCGGTTGAGCGGTTCGAACGATGATTTCATGCTCTATGCCACCACGCTGGTTGGCGATATCGTTCTCTCCTTGATCTTCAACACCGAAGTCCCGTTTGGGATGATCCGCCGGCAGGCACAAGAACTGGCGCATAACCTGGCTCAGGTAGATCCGGAGGCGCAGCTGGCGGCTGAGCCCGCACCCACAGAACCTGCCTCGCTTGAGGATCAAGAGACGGCATTCGAAGAGGATGTCTCGATCGAGGAGAAGCCAACCGGCGAGGAGCAGATGCCGGAGATCCCGTCCGATTGGATCCCACAGGCAGAGCCCGAGGTGGAAGATCTCCCGTTCTTTGCGGAACTGGCAGAGCTGGATCTGCCTCCGCCGGATCCTGAAGGATCCCCGATCGAACTCGAGGCAGAGAGCGAACAAGCTGCCTCCCTCACCGATACTCTCCCTCTGCCGACCGACTGGATCCCTTCCGAGGCTCGCCCGGCCGCCCATCTGCCCTTCCTTGAGGAAGACCCATGGTCGGAGGAACTGGAAGAGGTGGATGCCCTGCCCACGCGCGAGCCAGACTCGAGCGAGGGCGACTATCTTCTCCCCTACACCCTTGTGCTCCTCCCTCGCTTCCCAGAGCACGATCTGGCCCGCCTGTTTGATGACGAGCTCGCCTACTGGGTGGAGCGAATTTGCCTGGCTTGGGATTGGAGAGCGGAGCATGTCGAAGTCGACGCGGAATACATGAGTGTCACGCTCTCGCTTCTGCCTGAAGTTGCACCTGCCCGCGCGGTTCGCCAACTTCGAGACGACCTCTCAGCGCGGATTCTGTCCTCCTATCCTGAGTTGGGACAGGATCTACCTTCCGGCCGGTTTTGGGCGAGCCCCTACCTGCTCACAGTCGGCCATCCACCGGCAGACGAACGACTCGCCGCCTTCCTCGAAGACACCCGCCGCGACCAAGGCCTGCTTGACTGAGCTGACTGACCACAACGCGCGGTGCTACAATCGGTTCCAGTAACAAAATCTGGGAGTACCAGCATGCCATCCCAACCTGTCCTCTTCCTAATCGATGGTCACGCGCTGGCTTATCGCACCTATTTCGCCCTGACCGGCATAGGCGATGGCTCGCGCTGGACGACGACCCGCGGCGAAGCGACCGCCGGTACTTACGGCTTCACCTCCGTGCTTCTCCGGCTCATCGAGCAAGAGAAGCCCGAGTATCTGGCCGTTTCCTTCGACACCGGACGTACATTTCGCGACGACCTGTACGCCGAGTACAAGGCGACCCGCGAGAAGATGCCCGACGACCTTCGATCGCAATTGGAGCGCATCCGCGAGGTCGTCGAAGCATTTGAAATCCCCATCTTCGAAGCCGAGGGCTTTGAGGCCGATGATGTGCTGGGAACCGTCGCCAAACAAGCGGCTGAGCACGGCGTCCGGGTCATCATCCTCACCGGAGATCGCGATCTGCTTCAGCTGGCGGATGAGAACGTCGTAATCCGGCTTGCCGGACGCCGGCTCGCGGATGCCGACGACTTCGGCCCACAGGAGGTTCACGAGAAACTCGGCGTCCGCCCCGAACAGGTGGCGGACTACAAAGCGATCGTGGGCGACAGCTCGGACAACATCCCGGGTGTACGCGGTGTGGGGGAGAAGACCGCCCTCACCCTCCTGCAAGAACATCCAACGTTGGAAGATATCTATGAGAACCTCGACTCCGTGCCAACCCGATTTCGCACCAAGCTGGAGGAATCCCGCGAGCAGGCATTTCTGAGTCGCCAATTGGCGCGCATCGTGACCGATGTCGATGTGCCCTTCGAACTCGAAAGCTGCCGCCTGCAGGGCTTCAATCGCGAACGAGTTGTCGAACTCTTCCGGACGCTCGAGTTTCGCTCGCTGCTGGATCGCTTGCCCGGCGAAGCGGCGGCCTCGGGCCTCCAGATGAACCTCTTCGGCGAAGAAACGGGGCCGATCCAGGCCGAAGGTGTACCCGATAACGTGGTGACCGTCAACGATACAGAGACCCTGGCGAACCTCAGCGAACGGTTATCCAAGGCGAAGGAGATCGCCTTTGATGTAGAAACCACCAGCACAGATGCCTTGCGCGCGGATCTCGTGGGGATCTCGCTGGCGATCGAGCCGGGGGAGGGCTTCTACCTGCCAGTCGGCCACCGAGTGGAGATCGCTGGCGACGAGCAGCTCGATCTGGAATCGGTGCTTGAGGCGCTGCGCGGGCCGCTGACCGCCGCCGGCATTCCGAAGGTGGGCCATAACCTGAAGTACGACTATTTGGTGCTGGCCCGCCACGGCCTGGCCGCGACTCCGCTCGGCTTCGACACCATGCTGGCTGAGTGGCTTTGCGATCCCGCCTCCCGCAATCTTGGCCTGAAGAACCTCGCCTGGGTCCGGCTCGGGGCAGAGATGATTCAGATCGAGGAGTTGATCGGGCGCGGCCAGGGGCAGCGGTCGATGGCGGAGGTGCCCATTCAGCAGGTAGCGCCCTATGCCGCCGCCGACGCAGAAGTCTGTCTGCGGTTGAAGCCGATCCTCGAGAAGGAGCTTGAGCAGAAGCAGCAGACCGCGCTCTTCCACGACCTCGAGATGCCGCTCGTCTCGGTTCTGGCGCAGATGGAGCTGGATGGCGTGGGTCTCGACCTCGAAGTGCTGCGCCAGATCGCTGCCGACCTCTCCCAACGGCTCCATGAAATTGAAAAGACCATCTACGACACGGTCGGTCACAGTTTCAATCTCAACTCCACCCAGCAGCTGTCCACCGTGCTGTTCGATGAGCTCGGGCTGGAGCCGCCCGATCGGACGCGCAAAACGGCTTCCGGCCATTACTCGACGGCGGCCTCCGTTCTTGAGGAGCTGCGCCCCGTTCATCCCATCGTCGACTTGGTGCTTGAAAACCGTGAGATCGCCAAGATCAAATCCACCTATGCCGATGCGCTACAAAACCAGGTCAACCCTGCGACCGGGCGGGTGCACTCGTCGTTCAGCCAGACTGGATCTGTGACGGGCCGGCTGGCCTCTTCAGATCCGAATCTACAAAACATCCCTGTGCGCAGCGAAGTCGGGCGGCAGATCCGCCAGGCGTTCGTGGCGGCCAAGGACCACCTATTGCTGGCTGTCGATTACTCGCAGATCGAGCTGCGCATTCTGGCGCATATCTGCGAAGACGCAGCCATGATCGAGGCCTTCGAGCAGGACCAGGACATCCATGCCACCACGGCAGCCGCCGTTTTCAACGTGGAGATGGACGAAGTGACTGCGGAACTCCGCCGGCGTGCCAAGGCCGTGAACTTCGGCTTGATCTACGGGATGAGCGCTTTTGGCCTCACCCGCTCAACCGACCTGACACTCGCCGAGGCGGAAGACTTCGTGGCGGCCTACTTCGACCGCTTTCCCGGCGTGAAGCGTTATCTGGACAAGACGAAGGCACAGGCTCGCGAAGAGGGCTTCGTCGAAACTCTGCTCGGTCGCCGTCGCTACTTCCCCCAGCTGACTCGTGGCGCCAAACCCGTCCCTGAAGTGGCGCGGGCACGAGCATTGCGCGAGGCGATCAACGCGCCGATCCAGGGCAGCGCAGCCGACATCATCAAGCTGGCGATGCTCCGCCTCCCACCAGCCTTCGAAGCTTCCGGGCTGTCGGCGCGCATGCTTCTCCAGGTCCACGATGAGCTCCTGTTCGAGACCCGCAAGGATGAGCTGGAATCGACGCTGGCCCAGGTCCGCGACATCATGGAGAACGCCTATCAGCTGCGAGTTCCGCTCAAAACCGACGCCAAGGCCGGCAAGGATTGGTACCGGATGGAGACCGTTGGCTGACTTCACCCCGGACTTCGTTCCGAAGTTGCCTCGCCAACCAGGGCGGTGAGCACCTAGCTATGCTATACTCGCGATTCGGATCGAGATTCCGCAGTTTCATGGGCCAGTGATGAACGGACGTAAGGACCTTTTCCAGGAGTCAATGCAGCTTGGGCACTCAGCCGCCTGGGATCAGGACTGGGAACGGGCGATTGAGTTCTACCGGAAGGCGCTGGCCGAATCCCCGGAGCATCCGGTCGCACTGACCAGCCTGGGCCTGGCTCTCCTGCAGAATGACCGCGTTCAGGAAGCCCTGGCGGTCTATGAGCAGGCTGGTCAGGCCTCTCCGGAAGACCCAATCCCCCTTGAAAAGTGTGCCGAGATTTATGAGAAGCTTGGCGAATCGGCCAAGGCCGTTCGACGACGGCATGAGGCCGCGGAGCGTTACATCCGGCGGCACGACGCGGAAAAGGCGGTCGAAAACTGGGTGCATATCGCCCGCATTACGCCGGAGAAGCTGAACGTGCGCTCACGACTCGCGCTGGCGTACGAGCGCATGGGTCGCCGCAAGGAGGCGGTTCAGGAATATTTGGCCGTCGCCTCCATCATGCAGCACAGCAAGAAGCAGGAGAGCGCCCTCGAAGCCGCCCAGCGGGCGCTGAACCTGGTCCCCGGGGATCCCGAGGCGAGCAAGGTGCTCCGCCTGCTCCGCGAGCGCCAACCCCTGCCGCCCCCTTCGCCGCCTGCCGGCTCTACCTGGCCGCTGCGCCCGGGAAAGGCGCAGGCCAGG
>JBFJVD010000084.1:0-11065 GCA_041624375.1 Anaerolineales bacterium | reverse complement strand
TCGGCCGTCGCCTCTGCATTGGTGGACAATGTTCCGATTACAGTGGGCGTGATCCCAGTGATAGCGGATATGGGGCAAAATGGTGTTAACATTTCACCAATGTGGTGGGCGCTGGCTTTCGGCGCTGGCTTCGGCGGAAATGCAACCATTATTGGCTCGACGGCGAACATCGTGGTTGCGGAACTCTCGAAGCAGACGCGCGAGCCAATCCGGTCCGGGTTCTGGGTCACCCGCGGGTTGCCGGTGATGCTCGTCACGTGCTTGATCGCTAGCCTGGCGTTCGTGCTGGCTTTCCCGCTGTTCGCCCGCTGAGCCTCCCCGGCCTAAAGGGACGTACTTCGTTGGACCAACTGCTGCGCATTGAAACCCTGGTCCTTGAGCTGCTGCTGATCGTTTCCGTCGTGGCGATCGTCGTGCGCCGCTTCCGAATTCCCTACACGGTCGCGCTGGTGCTCGCCGGGCTGGTCCTATCGTTGCGCTCGCCGCTTGAGGTGGAGTTCTCACCCGAATTCATCCTCTCCCTGCTCATCCCGCCGCTGGTGTTCGAAGCGGCCTACCATCTGAACATCGACAAGCTGCGCAAGAACCTGGTCACGATCTTGCTCCTGGCCATCCCTGGGGTGGTGGTGACCATGCTGGTTGTGGGCGGCATCGTTTCCTTTGGCGGCGGTCTGGCGATCGGGCCGGCGTTAATCTTCGGGGCGCTGATCGCCGCCACCGACCCCGTGTCCGTGGTGGCGTTGTTCCGCCGAATGGGCGCCCCGAAGCGTCTTGAAGTGCTGCTTGAGGGGGAGAGCCTCTTCAACGACGGCACCGCCATCGTGGTCTTCAACCTGGCCGTCGCTGCGGTGATCACCGGGGAATTTGATCTGCTTGACGGGGTCGTGGATTTTGTGCGGGTCGCGGGGGGCGGGGTGCTGATCGGTCTGCTGCTGGGGTGGATCACCTCGCGGCTGATCGCCCAGATCGACGATCATCTGGTCGAGACAACCATGACCACGGTGCTCGCCTTCGGCTCGTTTCTGGTCGCCGAACAGGTCCATGTGAGCGGCGTGCTGGCGGTGGTCGCCGCCGGCCTGGTAAACGGAAACATCGGTTCGGAGGGTATGTCGCCGACCACACGGATCGTGGTCCTGAATTTCTGGGAGTATGTGGCTTTTCTGGCCAACTCGGCCGTCTTCCTGCTCATCGGCCTCGAGCTCGACCTGCCGGCGCTGATCAACAACGCGCCGCTGATCCTGTGGGCGATCGGGGCCATCCTGGTTGCTCGTGCCATCGGGATCTACGGGATCTCCCGGGTGGGGCGGCCGGTGCCCAGAGCCTGGCGGCATGTGATGTTCTGGGGTGGCTTGCGCGGTGCCATCGCGCTGGCGCTGGCATTGAGCCTGCCGGGGGAGATCGGTCCGGAGCGTCGCCCGATCATCATCATGACGTTCGGAATCGTCCTCTTCACGCTGCTCGGGCAGGGCCTGACGATGGAATCCTTGATGCGCCGCCTCGGGCTGATCGTGCGCAGCGAGGAGCAGATCGAATACGAGCGCCGCCATGCCAGGGCACTGGCCGCCAGAGCCAGCTATGACCACCTGGAGCGATTGCATTCCGATGGCCTGGTGTCCTCGCACACCTGGGATCGTCTTCAGCCGCTGCTGCGTCAGCGCAGCGAAGCCCTGACGACAGCCGTGCAGCAGGTGCTGCGGCAGGCGCCCGACCTCGAGGTGGAGGAAATCGATACCGCTCGGCGTGAGATGCTGCGTGCCCAGCGGAGTATGATCGCCACGCTGCGTCGAGATGGCGTGATCAGTGAAGAAACTCAGAATGAGCTCGTGGCCGAGATCGATCTGGCGCTCGACACAGGCGTCGAAGCTTGGGCGCGCCGGGCACTGGTGGGTGCGCGTCGCCCGGATGTCGAGCAGCTGGTGGCGGCCGTCGTGCAGGACGAGGATGTCGAATCGGCGCTCAACGCGATGGCGCTACGCGGAATCCCGACCACGCAAGTGCACAGTCGGGGTGTCTTTCTGGGGCAGCCCAATCACGTCCTCTTACTTGGCATCCCGAACGGCATGCTTGAGCAGACGATCCGCGCCATACGATCGGCATGCCGGCGGCGAGTGCGCTATCTGGAGACACCCGTGCCCGAGGGACCGCTGTTCGGGTTGCCCTCGCAGCGGGTGGACGTACACGGTGCCATTGTCTTTGTGTTCCCGGTTGTTCGCCACGAGGAGCTCTGACGGTGAAGTTGATGATTGTAATTCTCAACGATCGCGACACGGACGCAGTGTTGCAGCGATTGGTCGAACACGACTATCGGGCCACCCGCATCGCCTCCACCGGCGGCTTTCTGCGCCGGGGCAACACCACGCTTCTGATCGGCACCCAGGACGATGCCGTTGAGCCCGCACTTGATCACATCCGTGAAGCATGCGCCGAGCCGACGCAAGAGGGCATGCGCAAGGCAACTGTCTTCGTCCTCGACATCGAGCGATATGAGCAGCTGTAGCGGATTAACCTGGGTCCGTAGAGGACGAGCCTTCGTCGTGCAGGCGACGGTATTCCCGGTCGAAGTAAACCAGCGGAGGGCTGGCCGCGCCGACGCCTGCTTCGATGACTTCCCCAACGAAGACCGTATGACTGGCGACGATCTGAGAGGCCAGCACGCGGCAGTCGAGGTATGCCAGACACGAGCTGAGGATGGGAGCCCCAGTGCTGGCGGTCCGGTGTTCCACATCCTGAAACCGATCGTTCACCTCGGCGCGGCCCGCAAAGCGATCGGCCAGCTCCAGCTGATCCTCCGCCAGAATTGACACGGCGAACGCCCCCGACTCCTGCACGCACCGGTGGGTGCGGCTGTTCCGTTCCAGCGCGATCAGAATAGTTGGGGGGTCCAAGGAGACCGAAGTGAACGAGCTGACGGTCATCCCGTGCGGACCTTCCTGGCCCGTTGCGGTCACCAGTGCGATTCCGGTTGCCCAGCGACGCATGACCGCTCTCAAGAGTTCGGGCTCGATCATATCGCTGCTTCCGTCAGCTTGGGACACATGGCGGGTATGATACCCCGCCGCAAATGGCAGCGTCAAGTTTGGCCATCAGGGCCGAAGAGCGTACGCAAAACCGCTGGGGCGAACGAGGTAAGGTCGCGAAGCCCCGTGGCGAAGGAGCGCCTGAGGGCTTGCGGCCCGATCAGCAGCGCTGGCACTGGATTGACCGTGTGTCCTTTGCGAGCAAGGTCTTCGAGGTTGCCGTGATCCGATGTGATCACGATCAAGTCCGGGCGTCCCTGCCAGGCCTCAACCAGGCTGCCAAGCACGCGATCGAAGCGCTCGAGCAGTTCGATCGCCGGCCCCATCTCGCCGCGGTGGCCGGCGAAGTCGCTCAGCCAGTAATCGAACCAGCTGAGGTCGTAGCGCGCCGACATCTCGGCCAGTAGCTTGCCAGCTTGTATGGCGGTGTAAACCGGCGCCGCCGGAAAGCCGGGTTGTGCGGCCCATCCCTCACCGGTGAAGTCCACGGAAAGCGCGCGCCCTTCGCGTAGATCGACATCGGTCATCAGTTCGAGGCCGGCTGTGTCGACCGCCAGCGGGATGGCAGAATACATCCGCCTGCCGGAGTCGATGGCTTCGAAGTAGCGCGGCGGGTATGCATTGAGCAGTGCGGCGGAGCCCCCTCGGGACACGATTTCGGCGAAGAGGTTTCCCTGCCGCAAGATGCTCGCCACGGCCGGGTTCGGCTTGGGCCCATAGTGCTCACCCACTTCGGCAGGCACATTGCGGCCGGTCAGCAGGGCTGCCTGGCCGGTCGCGGACTGCGGGGTGTTCGCCACCCCAAGGCAGGCGTCAATGGCCAGCAGCGTGGCCTGCGGACCTTCGTAGGGCGCCTGGCCCTGCACAAGCTGGCCTCCACCAAGCAAGGAGGTGAGCGCCGGCATCCTGGCAGCAACGAACGGGTTTACCGCCGGGTCGGCTGAACCCAGGCCGACCCCATCCAGGAAGAGAAGCAGGACGCGGGTCATGATGCCGCCCGCTGCCAGCTGAACCAGGCAGAGCGCCGTCCCCGGTCCTCACCAAAGACGGACGAGCGTAGTTCGAAGATCCGGCCGAAGTCGGTCAAGATCTCGGCCTCGGTGGGCCATCGCCTGCCTTCATCTCCCGGTGCGGCCAGGAAGGTGTAAAGCAGGAGCTCACTTCCCGGGGAGACCAGCGGGGCGAGCGCTGCGAGATAAGCCTGCCGGCCCTGGGGGCTGAGCGCATGCGAACAGCCGAGATCGAGCACAAAATCGAAGGGCCCCTGCACTCCTTCTAGGCGGGCCACATCGCCCTGGCGGAGGTCGATCGACAGGCCGGCGCGGCGCGCCTTGCGCCGGGCGCGCCGCACGGCCTGAAGTGAGAGATCGACACCGACGACTTCCCATCCGCACGTGGCCATGGTCAATGCGTTGGTGCCGGTTCCGCAGCCGACGTCGAGCGCCCGACCCGGCGGGTGTGTGTCGAGGAAGTGGAGCAGTTCGGGTGGGGAGACCCCGGTATCCCACGGCGTCCTTCTACGCAGATACCTCCACTCGAAGATCAACCGCTGGAAGATTCCTGAGCTAATGACTGCCTCACGCTTTCTGGATCCACCGTACCGACCGAGCGCCAGCGCTCGCTGCCGGTTGCATCGAAGTAGATGAAGGTCGGCGTGAAGCGCACGCCGAATTCGCTGCGCAGTGCTTCTCCGGCGGGGTCCTGTACATTGAAGCGGAGTACGATGAGCTGGCCCTCATGGCGAGCCTCGATCCCGTCTACAACGGGCTTTGCGGTCAGGCATCCCAGTCAATACGGGCTCTGCAGCTCGAGAAGCACAGCACGACCCCCGCCGATCAGCGCACGAGCCTGCGCCGCATCCAGCGGGGAGCTCGGCCCGGGCCCGACCATTGCATAGCTCCCGATCAACGCGCCGAGGAGCAGCCCGAACACAAGCAGATCGCGTAGGCTCACGCCGTCGCGGGCCAGCAGCCAGCCGACCGCCAACACCAGGGCGATGGACGACAGCGTGAATGAATGTTGGTTGATGTACTCCATGTCGCGCTCTCCGGGCAGCAGGGCGATTGTAACACCTCAGCTCGCAGGGCCCCCTCAAGGGGAGAACTTTGACAAGTCTCTTCTCCTGACTTAGAATTCTCCCGTTCTCATGAACCTCGCTTTGGAGGCTCCCGCAACCGCATGAAGGAATACCCAACCGAATATCTCCGCAACGTGGCCCTGGTTTCACACGCTGGAGCCGGGAAGACGTCGCTGGGCGAAGCGTTCCTCTATCTGACCGGCGCGGTAACCCGCATGGGGAAGGTTGAGGACGGCACTAGCATCTCGGATTTCGAGGACGAGGAGATTCGCCGCGGCCTCTCACTTTCTACAGCTGTCCTGCCGGTCGAAATCAACGATCACAAAATCAATGTGCTCGACACGCCCGGCTACATCGACTTCGTGGGCGAAGTCATCTCGGCGCTCAGCGTCGCCAACGGCGCACTGGTGTTGGTCGACGCGGTCGCCGGGATCGAAGTCGGCACCGAGGTGGTCTGGGACTACAGCGGCCAGTTCGGCCTGCCGCGCCTGGTTGTGATCAGCAAGATGGACCGCGAGAACGCCAACTTCCAGCGGGCACTTGCGGAGCTGCAGACCCTCCCAACCGATGCCACCTTTATCCCGGTTCAGCTTCCATGGGGTGAAAAGCAGGACCTGAAGGGCGTGATCGATTTGCTGCGGATGAAAGCCTGGCCCGGGGATGCGAGCGAGCCCGTCGATATCCCGGATGAACTCAGGGCCGCCGCGGATGAGGCGCGCACTGCCGTGGTCGAGGCGGCCGCAGAGGGCGATGATTCACTTCTTGAGAAGTATCTCGATGGGGAAGAGCTCTCCGCCGAAGAAGTTTCCAACGGCTTCAAAGAGGTCGTACGCTCGGGGCGTTTTGTCCCCGTCTTCGTCGCGGCCGGAACCGAGGCCATCGGAGCGGCTCCACTGCTGCGTGCGATCCTGGACCTTATTCCTTCACCTGCGCAGGCACCTGAAGTCACGGCAAAGGGCAAAGCCGGGGAGGAAGCACTTAGCTGCTCCGACGCCGGCCCGCTTGCCGCCTACGTCTGGAAGACGACCGCCGATCCTTTCGTCGGCAAGTTGACTTACCTGCGCGTCGCCTCGGGACTGCTCAGCTCGGATACGCGCGTCTGGAATCAGAATCGCGAGGTCGAGGAACGGCTGGGAACACTTCATGTGATGCGCGGCAAGGAGCAGCTGGCGGTGAAGTCCCTTCACGCAGGCGACATTGGCACCGTGCCGAAGCTGGCGGAAACAGGGACCGGCGATACGCTCTCCGACAAGGGGCACAGCCTCACACTACCGATGCCGGATTATCCTAACGCTCTGTACTCTGTGGCGGTCAGCCCCCGCACACAGGCGGATTCCGCCAAGCTCGGCCCGACGCTGACCCGTCTCAGTGAAGAGGATCCCACGCTCTCGTGGCGCTCAGAACCGGCCACCAATCAAACCATTCTGCAGGGAATGGGCGACCAGCATATCGATGTCGCCATCCGCAAAGCAGAGTCGAAGTTCCAGGTTGGCCTCGAGACTGATACACCGCGTGTCCCCTACCTTGAAACCATCACCCGCAACGGCGCCTCGCAGTACCGTCACAAGAAGCAGACCGGCGGCGCCGGTCAGTTTGCTGAAGTGCATATGCAGGTGGAGCCGCTGGAGGAAGAAGAGTTCGAGTTCGTCAACAAGGTTTTCGGCGGCGCCATCTCACAGGGGTTCATGCCGGCGATTGAAAAGGGCGTGCGCGGAATCATGCTGCGGGGCGCCCTGGCCGGCTATCCCATGACCAAGGTCAAGGTGGCTGTCACCGACGGCAAGGAGCACCCGGTCGACTCCAAGGCGATCGCCTTCGAGATTGCAGGCCGGGAGGCGTTCAAGATGGCCTTTATGGACGCCGGCCCCGTGCTGCTCGAGCCCATCATGAATATGCGGATCATGGTGCCGGAGGCCAGCATGGGCGACGTGCTGGGGGATCTCAATACCCGCCGAGCACGTGTGCAGGGTATGGAAACGGAGCACGGCCGCAGTGTGGTCACCGCTCAGGTCCCGCTGGCCGAAGTTCAGCGCTACACCACCGACCTGCGCTCGATCACGGGGGGGCGCGGCGTGTTCACGATGGAGTTGAGCCACTACGAAGTGGTCCCCAGCCACGTTGCCGAAGAGATCATCCGGCACCGAGAGCTCCAGGAAGAAGAAGCCTGAGATCTGCCTCTGCGGAGCCGGCTCAGCCGGCTCCGATTGTTTACGGCACCGATTTGTACATGGACGACGACTGGATCCCCACTCGCTTTATTGACGACGAGGTCGAGGTCGAATTCGAGCGGCCTCCTGTGTTGTTGAAGGATCCTCATGCGCCGGATGCCATTCGATGGCGCAATCAGCGGTTGAAGATTGAAGCTGTCCTCTCCCGCTGGTTTGATTTCGGCCGCAAGGGACGGAAGGCGAAGAACATGAAGCCGGGCCACCTGGAGATGGCCCTGCAGCGTGGCTCCTGGGGTGTGGGCCGTTTCTTTTTCCGCGTGCAGGTCAGTGACGGCCGGGTGTTCGACCTCTACTATGACCGGGCGCCGAAGGATGCCGACGATCGCCTGGGCCGCTGGGTGCTCTGGCGTGAGCTCGAACCGGGGGACACCCTCGGTTGAATTCCTTGCGGCGCTGTCGTGCCGCCTACGACGCCAGCCGAAGGCGGAGAAACGTCCAGGGCGCCAGGTAGGCGATCCAGAAGGTGGTCGCCACATAGCGCAGGAACCTGAGCGCCTGTGGCACCGGTGTATCGCCTGCAGGGAAGACAGTCCTCAGCCCGACGAAGATCAGCGCCACCCCGATCATGCCAATCCCATAGCGGATCACACGCTGCCAGATCGGTCCCCGTCCATCAAACGGAAGGCCGCGCGCGAGCAAGACCCCACCCGCAGCCAGCCCAAACAGGGATCCGGTTGTCGCCAGGATCCCTTCGAGGGATGCCGGATCGATCGCCTCCGCTTCCCCTGCGCCGGCGGCTGCCCGCTCGATCCAGGCCGCCGGAACGCTGCGCCCACCGGCCTCTGTCAGCGCTCCGACGGCCAGAAAGAACGCGAGCAGACTCAATGAAGCGCCGAGCGCAAACAGCAGCTGCGCCGGCAAGCTCTTCGAGCGGATCCAGCGCCCAACGGCATCCTCATAGCGCAGAAACAACCACAAAATGATCCCGCCGATGGCCCATCCCGCGAAGATGTCGAGCGGAAAGTGGGCTCCCAGATAGACGCGCGAAAGAGAGATCAGGAAGATCAGCACGCCGACGACCACCGAAAGCCAGCGCGCAGCAAAGGCGGCCGCCAGGCGGCCCCAGATGGCGACGGCGGTCTGGGCGTGGTTGGAGGGCAAGCCGTAGGAGCTCTCACTTGTCAGCGCCAGCACCCGATCGCTCACCCAGTACGGCCGCGGCATGCCAAACAGAAGCTTCAAGCCAAGGTTGATGCCTGTGCTTGTGACCAGGATCAATCCGATGCGCAAGCCCAAGAATGGCCGATAGCACCAGAGGAGCGCCGGCATGATGACCAGGAAGAACTCTTCCGTCCCCAAGAGCGTGAAGAAGAGCATGGGTGTTGTGAGCCAGTCGCCCAAGCCTTGGAGCCATGTGACCCAAGCCAGTCCCCATTCAAGCCAGGTCGGCATCTCATTCCCTCCCGAGGTGCGCGGTCTCGAGCGCAGATACGGCCGGCGCAACGCGGAACGAACGCCGGTTCCAGAAGCTGATCAACAAGACGGCAGCTCCGGCCATGATCCCCAGGCTGACAGGAAAGGGGAGCTCAGCCGAGCGGGCAAACAAAATGCCGGCGAGCGGCGGCGCGAGCACCGTCACGGTCCCGAGCGCTGTCTCGACGAAACCGTAGGCTACCCCCACCTGCCGGGGGTCTACCAGGCTTTCGGCGTGGGCCAGGGCGAGCGAGTTGGCCGTTCG
The DNA here is from genome assembly GCA_041624375.1 of Anaerolineales bacterium. Taxonomy (GTDB): domain Bacteria; phylum Chloroflexota; class Anaerolineae; order Anaerolineales; family E44-bin32; genus JBFJVD01. Next base: position 2,065 of record JBFJVD010000084.1, on the reverse strand, counting down.
CAGCGCGCCGGCGAACAGGTACCCCAGCGCGAAATATACCCAGCCCGTGCCAAGCCACAGCATTGCCACCGAAACCGCCACCAGCGCCTGCGTCAGCAGCAGGCCGACGCGGATCCCGATCCGCCCAAGCGAAAGGTTGAGCACCACCACCCCGAGCGCGTTAAACGAACCGAAGAGGCCGATCTGACTCAACGTGACCCCACGCGCGCCCTGGAGGAAGTTCGGCGTCAGCGGCCAACTGAGGTACATGCCGAACCCCAGCAGCCCGAAGATGGCCAGGAATCGGACGAAGGGCACGTTGCGCACCAGCGATTTGAAAGGGAGTGGACCGCTTTTGTCCGCGGTTCGGCGGTCGCCGACCGTCAGGATGATGGCTGTCGAGCCGACGAAGATCAGGGCGGCGAGGCCATACACCCGACGCAGGCCAAAGGCCTCGCCGAGGATCCCGCCGACGACCGGCCCCAGGGTCAGGCCGGCATAGAAACTGGCGATCGTGAAGGTCATCGCGCGCGCTACATTCCACGACCCGCGCGCCAGCGTTGCATAGCTTGAGAGCGGTGCCATCACGAAGAGGGAGAGGTGGTACCCCACGAGCCCCACGATGAACAACGCGAGGGAACCAGCGGCAAACATGAGCGCGGTGGCGACGGTCGCCATGATCCACGAGATCCACAGCATGGTCCGGCTGCCGAAGCGGTCCGCGAGCGCGCCGGCGGGCACATGCGACAGTGTGAGCGCAGCGCCTGCCAGGCCCAGGATCAGCCCAATTTCGGCCGGATGGGCGCCCAGCTCCGCGAGGTACAGGGGTTCAAAGAAGAAGAAGAGTCCCTCGCCGATACCCCACAGGAACAGGGAGAAGCAAACCCTGCGCAGGTCTCGGGTCATCTTGGTCGCCCGCGGTGGCGCGCGATAAATTCCGAGGCTGCCTGGAATGCCTGCTCATGCTCAACATCGAGCGTGACCAGATGGCCGCTTTGCTTGAGCCAGAGCGTTTCGACGGCTGCGCCACCCAGCTGGCCGGCGATCTCCGCCTGGTGCGCGGCTGTCGCGACGTTGTCCCTGCCGCCATTAATCAGGAGCACGGGAGCGTGCACATTGGGAAGCCCGCGAATCATCTCCTGATACACCTTACGCAGCTCGATGACCGCGCGGGTGGGGTAGACCGGATAGGCGAGGTGTTCCCGAGCCGCCTGTGATTTGAGGGTGTTTGCGCCGGGCTTCGGGATGTATGGAATGAATGGGCTGAGCCAGCGAGCCAGCGGAAGCAACCTTTGCCGGGGCAGCCTCGCTGGGGCGGCGATGGCGACCACGCCGGTGACGGCGTATCGGGCCCCGGCGATGAGCGCCAGGACCGCGCCCATCGAAAGCCCCAGCACGAACACCCGCTCGCAGAGTCGCTGCAGGATGTCGAACCCACCTTCCATGTCGGCCAGCCAATCGGTCCAGCGGGCCCGCTTCATGTCCTCTCGACTTGTCGCATGTGCGAAGAGACGCGGGCCGTACACCGTTCGGCCTTCGCGGGCAAGATGCTCGCCGAGCCAGCGCACTTCTTTCGGTGCGCCGGTGAACCCATGCAACAGCAGGCAGCCGGTGTCATCACCGGGGAAAAAGAAGGGCTCGCCCTCAGGCAGGATCAGACGAGCAGTGGAATCCTTCGGGCGAGCCGTCATCGACGCTGCAACATTTGTCAGGAACTTAAATGCGTTCTCGGTACTGGCTCCGGATAGGTGGCGCTGCCCCGCATGTGGACATTAAAAGCCGGGCATCGGCTCATCCCCGTTGTCTTCGCCTTCGTCTTCCTCCTCTTCCCGTTGCTCGCGCTCCTTGACGATCTCGCTGATGTAGACCTGGACATCCTGGCGGATCATCTCCTCCACACGGGATGCGAACGCCCGGTGTGCCAATTTGTGTGTCGAGAACTGTTCGTACGGACCAGCGAGCTGGAAGAAGAGCCAGCCTTCGATCTTGAGGAATTCGACGGTCCGCCGGTAGTTGCGCCAGCGATCCCCATAATGGAAGAACTCTTCGAGGGCCGAAGTGATGGCCACGGCGAGGCTGATGCCGA
>JBFJVD010000083.1:0-11212 GCA_041624375.1 Anaerolineales bacterium | reverse complement strand
TGCGGCCGTCGGCTTTGCGGCCGTCCAGACCGTGGAGGTCAATCAGTCCGGCTCCACCCAGACGGCGCAGGCCACCGAGATCATCGCCGCCAATGTCACCCAGACAGCGAACGCCAATCAGATCATGTCGTCCGGCGTGACTCAGACGGCCGGGGCGATGGAATTGGACCGCCAAGCTACCAGCGCGGCCATCGTCCAGGCGACGGCCACCGCGGCCAGTGTCGTCCCCGACCGGTTCTTGCGCTCTCGGCCGCTCAAGCCGGGAGGCAGCGTCAGCGGCGTCGATGCCTCCTCCGCCGGCTCGCTCGGCATCTTTGTCGAGGATGCGTCGGGTAGGATGTACTCGCTCGGTACGCTCGCTTCCTTTGGCCTGCTTGGCGGGATCGGGGCCGCAGATGACCCCTCACGCATTCCAGTCACTTCCGGCGCATCGTGCCCCGGCAATCCAGCCATTGTTCAGCCGGCGCGTGCAGATGGCGGAGATCCGGAAGCCGACGCCATCGCCGACGTTGTGCAATGCCTTCCCTTGATCAGCGGCGAATCTGTCACCGGGCTGCTCGCACTGGCGCAGCTGCGAGAGGATGTTGAATTCCAGACCATCGTGCCCAACCTTGGCGTGATTCGCGGGGTTCGGCCCGCGGTCGCTGGCGAACAGGTCACCATGTTCGGGCGCACCTCCGGCCAGAAGACGGGTGTAGTTTCCGAAGTGGGGGCATCCGTAAGCATCGCTCCCGGAGGTGGAGCGACGCTCCGGTTGACTGACGCCATCATCGTCTCGCCGATCGCCACCGCCGGCGACGACGGGGCGCTCGTGCTGAACGAAGAGGGCTATGCCGTCGGCATCGTCGTTGGCGCCTCCTCTGAATCGACCATCCTGGCACCACTTGACAGGTCACTGGAGGCCTTTGGAGTCGAGCTGGTCACGGTCGGGCGCAACCTCGCCATTATGCGGGGATCAGGCCGCGCCCTCACCGCAGGTGCCTGGTCGCCAGATGGGAGATGGGTGGCGACCGGCACCGTCGATGGCGAGCTCTTCATCTGGAGGGCGGGCGAGGAGGACCCCAGCTGTTTGCTCCGCGATGCGCACGAACGCCAGATCTCCGCAGTTGATTTCAGCCAGGACAGCGCGCTGCTCGTTACTTCAAGCTGGGATAGCTCCGTTCGTCTCTGGGATGTGAACAGCTGCCGGCAGGTCCTCGCCTTCGGCGGCTATTTCTCCCGGGTGACCATGGTGATGTTCAGCCCGACAGACGATCTCTTCGTTACAGCCGGCAGCGACGACGATCTGGCGTTCATCGTTCGGTTCGACCGCAGCCAGCGGAGCGTGCTGGAGTCCCTGCGGCTAAACCACAACCAGGTCGATCTCGCGGTGATCAGCCCGCAGGGCGATCTGATCGTCACCGCCGGCCAGGAAGGCAGCCTGCGCGGCTGGGACCTGACGGGTACGCAGATTTTCGAGTCCCGGCGGCGAAGCGGCCAGACTGTCAATCAGGTGAGCTTCAGCGCGGATGGAACGCAATTTGTGACCGCAGGCGCGGAAGGCCTGACCTGCGTCTGGAATGCGGCCACCGGCGAGCAGCGAGTCTGCACGGACGCGCAGTTTCAAAGCCCGGTGAACGCCGCCGTTTTCAGCCCGGATGGGACTGTGATCGTGACTGCCAGCGACGACACGATGGTGCGCATCTGGAACGCCCAGACCGGCGAGCTCATCCGGGAGCTGTCCGGGCACGAGGGCCCGGTGCTCTCGGTCATGTTCAGCCCGGATGGCTCACTCATCGTCAGCAGCGGCAGGGACGACAGCGCTCGTATTTGGGATCGAGACGGCAACCCCATCCTCGGTCTCTTTGAACACCGCCAGGCGGTTACCCGGGCCATCTTCAATCTCAAGGGCACCCGGGTGCTGACCATCAGCGACGACAGCCGGGCGATCATCTGGCAGGCGAAGTGATCCATTGGCTGTAGCCATTTCAGTAAGACCACCCGATGACATCCTGTGCCATGGAGGGCGACAATGTCGGATCAGCAGGTTGACTTGAGCACGATCGAGGACGCACTTCCAATCTGGATGCAGCGCAACCAGCGGCCGCCGTGGATCAAATCCGGCCTCTGGAAGCTGATGCCGGCGGACGACCGGGAAAGCATGATCGCGGAATTTCGCCAGGAGCTGGAGGCCTGGCTGAAGAAGCGGCCCGCCCGCATGACGTGGCCGGCGGAGGCGCTCAGCGAGTCGATCGAGGTCTTCTTTGAGGGCATCAAAGATGAGGGTCGTGTTGCGGAGCACACCGTCCTCTCCCCGGATTACGGGCGCGGCGTGGCCGGCGCGTGGCAGGAGTTCAGCGCCGACAACGCCAACGCCGCCCAATACCTGAACCTGTTCAAACTGATCGGCCGCGGCTTCCCGCCCGCACATTTCAATTTGTGCGGTGAGCTGACCGTTAATGCAATTCTCGGCCTGAATCTCGGTGAAGGGCTCAAAGTGTTCCGCGACACCCCGTCTGGCGCCGACGTGCTCGCCGACCGCTTCCAGGGCACGCTCGGCCCTCAGCTCGGTCGTTTCATCCGGGCCGCGACGGGCAACGGCTTCACCGCTGAGTTTCGGCGGGCAGCAAGCAGCAGCCGTCCGGAGCCGGTCTTTGACCCGGCCGGAATGCAGGAATTCCTGAATAAGGGCGGCCTGCTCGTGACGCTGGTCAATATCGAGGGGTTTCGCAACCAGGGCCGTCTGAAGCCCGTGCACGACAGCCGAAAGAAGATCGCGCACTGGATTGCGGTCACCGACGTGATCGAGCGCCCGCGCGGCGAGCCTGTCATTCGGACCTACAATCCATTCCATAACGAAGAAGAACTCTACAACTGGCCGTGGTTTAAGGACTCCTGGCTCGAAACTGAAGGCAACTTCTCGCGCTACGGCGTGGTTGCTGCCGAGCGGGTCTAAGCCCGCCCGGAGAATCTCTCTCATGCCCCGACGACCCCACCGGCAAGCCATCAGACTTGCGTTCTTCCTCCTCGCCACAGCCGCGGTCGCCGGTTGCTCGGGCGGTTCGGCACCGAATCCGACGGATCTGCCGCCGCCGACACCCGCTTCGCCGCCGACAGCACCGCCCCTGGGTGCCTCGCCAACGCCCACGAACGAAGGTGGGCTGCCGCAAGGCCTCGGCTTCGTCGAGCCGACCTTCACGCTCTCGCTCGAAACCCCGCTCGAGGACCTGCCTTCCGGAACGCTTCTGCTCGTTCTCGATCTCGAGTCTCTGGAAAGCGGTCCGGAGGTTCTGGTCAGCTACGTCGATCCGCTGAGCGGCGCCCGGGGCGCGCTTTTTGTGATCTCGGCCGTCGAGGGAGAGGCTGGATTCCCCGGTCCGCTCACCGTCGATGGGGATCGGGTGTACCTCGAGCTGGTCGACCCGCCGCGCGTGCGCGGTGTGCTCGAATTGCACCTGGCCTCTGGATCACTGCGTCAGTTTGAGTACGGTGCAGATGGGAGCTGCCGCCCGCCCAACGGGCGCGGCTATCTGCAGGACGGTCAGCTTGGATTTCACTGCGAAGATTCCGCCGGAATCCTGACCTGGCATGTGTTCTCATTCGCGGAGGGCGAGTTTCTGACGAACCAGGTGCTTCCGGAGGGGGTGCGGATGCGCCGCTGGACGGACGAAGGCGCAGCGGAGTTCGGGGCCATCTACGACTCCAGTGAGGCCGAATTCCCCTTCTGCCTGGCGGAGCCGCCGGACTGGCGGCTCGACTGCAGCCAGCTCCCCTACTGGGTTGGGGGAATGGGACCCGAGGATGAGCTCGCCTGGGTACGCGCCGCGGATGAGACTGCGAGCCTGGGGGTCATCGATGCGGTGTGCCTCGCGGGCGAACCCTGCGAGTTCTTCAGTGCCGCACCACCGGAGGGCTGGGAGGAGGCGATCTATGGCGATCTGTTCAGCGCCGCCTGGACGCCGGATGGTTCCAGCTTCGTTGCGCTCAGTGCCGATTGCCTGGGCGAGAACCTCACCCGCATGTGGGAATTCGACCTGGATTCGGGCGAGTCAAGCCAGCTAGCGAGCCTTCCTGGCTGCTACACGCTTCCCGGCGATGGCGGTATCTGGGATGCCGAAGGCGCCTGGATCGCGGTGGAGACGGGCGAAGCAGAAGCCCCGCCGCTGACGGTGTTCCTGGATGGATCTTCGGAACCGCTTCCGCTGGCCCTGAACGGAGTCGTCATCGGAGCCCTTGATCGGCCCTGACAGGCCGTCAGCTTGACACCCGATTTTCGGTGCATTAGAATGCTGGCGTCCCAACCAGGGCCTGTGGCGCAGCTGGGAGCGCGCATCAATCGCACTGATGAGGTCGCGGGTTCGAATCCCGCCAGGTCCACTGAAGGCCATGGGCCCATGGCGCAGTTGGGAGCGCGTCTCAATGGCATTGAGAAGGTCGTGGGTTCGAATCCCACTGGGTCCACCTGAAACCGCCCATCTGATCCAGATGGGCGGCTCCTTTCAAAACCGGCGTCCAACCGCATGCACCATTGGAGGCCCCACGCCCTGCATCGCCGCTAAGACGCTCAGCGCTGGCTCTGCGCTCGCCCTTGTCGTCTGCAATTTCCCCGGGCAGACAGTGATCGTCTAACGCTTTCTGGCGACTGCGCGCCAGGCGATAGGCATGGGCACCCCGATCCCCTCCACTCGCACAGGATAAGGAAGGCACGTGAAACTCATACGGATGTTCATGGTGGTCGTTGGACTGGCTCTGCTCGCTGGCTGCGGTGGCATGCCGACGATCGAGCCGACGGATACGCCCGTGCTGATCTCAGAGTGTTTCCCCACGGTTCGGGCGTTCGTCTGGGAGGACCTGGACGCCGACGGTGAGCGCGATGAGGGCGAGCGGCCGTTGGGCCAGGTCGAGGTGCGGCTCTTCCGCGGAACCGGTGGGACGCAGGGCACCGACTTCAGCGGCGTCACCCGCGGGTCGGGCGAGGCGGACATCCGGGCAATCATCGCCGGCGACGACTGCCTGGAGGGGTATTTCGCCGTTCTGACGCTTCCCAACGGTTACATCAGCACCACACCGGAACGAGTCGATCTGACGGGATTCGACTACCCGAACGACACGCTTTCCTTTGGACTCCAGCCCGCAGACTCTTGACCCAGGGCATGTGAGTGAACGGAAAGCTGGCTTTGCGGTTCCCTCATCAGAAGCGCACCGGGATGATATCGAGGCCGGGGGCGCCTTCCTGATCAGCTGATAGGCTCAACGGGGAAGCACCCGTTGCAATCTGGCCCATTCCGTATTAAGATAAAGTGTTACAAATGATCGACGCATAGAAGGCAGGACGGGAGTAGTAGGTCATCTGCCAGCGAGCCGGGGAGGGTGAGAGCCCGGTAGGGCGCCCGCAGAGCGCCGAAGGAATAGACCGAACTCGCCTGTCGTCCCCCCAAGGGGGCAGCCTCCTCTGGTGAACCCAAAGTAGCCGGAGGCGGGACTCGCCCGATAGCGCGAGCCAAGCGGTCCAGGAGGCATGCCTGGGCAAGCAGGGTGGTACCGCGGAGCACCCCTTCGTCCCTGAAGACGCAGGGGTTTTTCTTTCGGGAATGGACGGGTAGGGAAGCGACCCGAAGGCCCGGGAGCGCACCCAAGGTGCCGTGCAGCGTGCCGCTGCGAAGGGAGAGAACGGACATGTCGGAAACCGAAACGGCCGGCGCGACCGCCGCAACCCCGACGATCGCGCCACGCTACGATCCGGCCGAGATTGAGCCCCGTTGGCAGCAGCGTTGGGCTGAAGACGGTCTCTACCTGGCTGAAATTGATCGTGAGAAGCCGAAGTTCTACTTCCTGACCATGCTTCCTTACACCTCGGGCAACCTGCATATCGGCCACTGGTATGCGATGGCGCCATCTGACGCGCGGGCACGCTTCAAGCGCATGACCGGGCACAATGTGATGTTCCCGATCGGCTTTGATGCCTTCGGATTGCCCGGTGAAAACGCGGCGATCGAACGGAACATCCACCCGAAGACGTGGACCTATGCGAACATCGACAACATGCGCCGCCAGCTGCGCAGCATGGGCGCAATGTGGGACTGGTCGCGCGAGGCGATCAGCTCGGATCCCGAATACTACCGCTGGACGCAGTGGTTCTTCCTGCAGATGTACGAGCATGATCTGGCATACAAAAAGGAAGCGCCAGTCGATTGGTGCCCGAAAGACAACACGGTCCTGGCGCGTGAGCAGGTGATCGGCGATGAGCGGCTTTGCGAACGCTGCAAGACCCCCGTGGTCAAGAAGAATCTGGAGCAGTGGTTCTTCCGCATCACCAACTACGCCGATGAGCTGCTGGACTACTCGTATGCCGATTGGCCCGAGCCGATCAAGCTGCTGCAGACCAACTGGATCGGGCGCAGCGAAGGCGCCCGGGTCACCTTCCTGACCGAAGCTGGGGACCCCATCGAGGTCTTCACCACGCGGCCGGATACGCTGTGGGGCGCCACCTTCATGGTGCTGGCGCCCGAGCATCCGCTGGTCGAGAAGCTGACGACGCCAGAGCAGAAGGAAGCCGTCGAAGCTTACGTCTACCAGGCCCTGCGCCAGTCCGACATCCAGCGCGAGGCGACCGACAAGGAGAAGACCGGCATTTTCACCGGCGGCTATGCGATCAATCCGGTGAATCAGGAACGCATTCCGATCTGGATCGCCGACTATGTCCTGATGACGTACGGCACCGGCGCCATCATGGCGGTTCCGGCTCACGATGAGCGCGACTTCGAATTCGCCCGTCAATACGGGCTGGAGGTCCGCCCGGTGATCCATCCGCCCGGGACCGACCTGGTGGACGGAGAGGCCATGACCGCTGCGGTTCCGGCCTACGGCGAGATGGTCAACTCGGGCCCCTTGAACGGCACCCCGGCCGATCAGGCTGTCCAGAAGACGGTTGAATTCCTGCAAGCGCAGGGCAGCGGGGAAGGGGCGGTCAATTATCGCCTGCGCGACTGGACGATCTCGCGGCAGCGCTACTGGGGCGCGCCCATCCCGATTATCTATTGCGAGGAATGCGGCGTCGTCCCCGTCCCGGAGGATCAGCTGCCGGTGCTGCTGCCGGACGACGTCGAATGGAAGCCGACCGGTGAGAGCCCGCTCAAGCTGCACCCAACCTGGAAGAACACCACGTGTCCGGACTGCGGCCATGAGGCCATACGCGACACCGACACGCTGGACACGTTTATGTGCTCCTCGTGGTACCACCTGCGCTACCTGAGCCCGGAATACGACCAGGGGCCGTTCGACCCGGATGAATACCGCTACTGGATGCCGGTCGACAGCTATACGGGTGGGGCCGAGCATGCGACCATGCATCTGCTCTATACCCGCTTCTTCCACAAGGCCTGCCGTGACATGGAGATCACCCACGGCCCCGAGCCGATGCTCCAACTGCGCAATCAAGGGCAGATCCTCGGCCCGGACGGGCTGCGCATGAGCAAATCGCGCGGCAACGTCATTGAGCCGGATGACCAGGTCGAGGCTTTTGGCGCAGACACCGTGCGTGCCTACTTGATGTTCGGTTATCGCTGGTCGGAAGGCGGGCCCTGGAACCCAGACAACATCCAGGGCGTGGTTCGCTGGCTGAATCGCGTGTGGACGATCGTCTTGGAAACCGCCGATGCCCCGCCGGGTGGCGCGGGCGGCTCAACCGACGGTGCGCGAGATCTGAGGCGCAAAGTCCATCAAACGATTCGTCAGGTGACTCACGATCTGGAAAACTACGAATTCAATACGGTCATCGCTGCGCTGATGGAGCTCACCAACAGCATGTACGCGGCGTGGGATGACGGCCTGGCGGGCTCACCGGCGTTTCAGGAAGCGGTGGATTCCTTGCTGCGTATGATGGCGCCGATGACGCCGCACATCGCCGAAGAGTTGTGGGCTCGCATGGAGAAGCCGTACTCCATCCACACGCAGACCTGGCCGGCCTTCGATCCGGAGGCTGCGAAAGAAGAAGAGATCACGCTCATCGTCCAGGTGAACGGCAAGCTGCGCGACCGAATTATCGTGCCCGCCGCTGTGGATGAGAGCACCGCACGCGAGCAGGCGTTGGCCAGTGAGTCGGTTCAGCGCTATCTCGAAGGTCGTGAACCACGCCAGATCATCTATGTTCCCGGCCGGCTGATCAACATCGTGATCTAGTCGTATCCACGCAAACCCTTGGATCCCTCGGGGCAGCCACAATTGGCTGCCCCGGATTCATCTATGCCCTTTTCCCCAACCGGTGGGGCGCGTACAATCGGGGGGTTGGACACGAAGGCAACACAGGGCGCGTGTGCTGGCTCCCAAGGGGCAGCCGCAGCGGAGGAGGTCGGAATGCCTGGCAGCAAGCGTGAGGTCATCGTCTCAGAGAAGGCGCCGCCGGCACTTGGCCCGTATTCGGCGGCTATTCGCACAGAAAACCACGTGTTTCTCGCCGGCCAGGTCGGTCTCGATCCATCGACCGGGAAGCTGGTCGAGGGGGGCATCGAAGCGGAGACCCGCCAGGCGTTGACAAACCTGGCCAACCTGCTCGAAGCCGCCGGATCTTCGATGAAGAGTGTGGTGAAGACCAGCGTCTTTCTCGCTGCGCTTGAAGAGTACCCGCAGATGAATGCGGTCTATGGGACCTTCTTCCCCGAAGCGCCGCCGGCGCGCTCCACCGTCCAGGTCGCCGGACTGCCGGCGGATGCAAGGGTGGAGATTGAGGCCATTGCGCTGCTCAATCCGACCGTCGAGGGGTAGAAACAAGAGAGACCCCACGCGGCTGGGGGAGGACGTGGGATCCCTCGTGTGCCCGGATAATCCGGGTGTGCTGACAGCATAGCGAGCGTGTCTTGAGCTGAATGTAACCCGGGCCACATGTAGGGCAGAGTGTGAAGGAGCCCAATCTACGGATGTCGCCGAAGTCTGCCGAGAAGATCTTGATCGTCGACGACGAGCCAAACATCATCGATCTGGCGCGCCTTTACCTGGAGCGGGAAGGCTTCCAGATCGATACGGCCAGTGACGGCGCCGCTGCACTGGAGAAGATTCGGGCCGGCCATCATGCGCTGGTGGTCCTTGATCTGATGCTGCCGCAGATCGATGGGTTTGAAGTCTGTCGGCAAACGCGCGCCCATTCGGACGTCCCGATCATCATGCTCACGGCTCGCGATGACGATGTCGACAAGATTGTTGGCCTGGAACTTGGCGCCGATGATTACCTCACCAAGCCTTTCAACCCCCGCGAGCTGGTGGCGAGGGTCAAAGCGATTCTGCGCCGCAGTGAGCGGCGTCCTTCCGTGGAGACTCAACCCCTACGACTGGGCGATGTCACTCTCGACCCGGCCCGCCGCGAGGTGACCATCGCCGACGAGCCGGTTTCGTTGCGGACCAAAGAGTTCGATCTGCTGCACACCTTTATCGAGCATCCCGGGATCGTCCTCTCACGCGAAAAGCTACTTGACCTTGTCTGGGGGTACGACTTCTATGGCCAGACGCGTACGGTTGACGTCCATGTTGCGCACCTGCGCAAGCGGCTCGCGCCCAGCGAGGCGGTCCATATCGAGACCGTCACCGGCGTGGGCTACAAGCTGGTGGCCTGAACCGCGTGTTCCGCTCGCTCACCTCCCGCCTTCTGCTGACCTATGTGCTCGTGATCGGCACCGTCCTGGCGCTGATCGCGGTCAGCCTGGCGCTGCTCCTGATCAACAACCCGGTCCTGGACCGGCAGACCCAATCGAGGCTCAATTTCCTCGCTGACGTCCTTGAAGAACGCGACAGCCGGCTTGTCGATGACCTGCCCCGCGAACGACTGCGGGCGGCGCTGCGCAGTCTCGGAGCATCGGATGCGAGGCTCCTCGTCCTTGGGCCAGATGGAGCGATCCGCTTCGACAGCGCCGTCGATCAGTCCCTGCCGCCGCGCAACGAACTGGCTGCCGTTGCCGCCGGATTGAGCGCAAATCAGGGCGTTCTGCGGGGGGAGGGGGGTGTGGAATGGCTCTACGCAGCCCGCGGCCAGGAGAGCGATCGCGTCCTGCTCGTACTCACGCCGCGCCCGCGCCGGCCCCTGCTCACCGTTGGCGACGAGTTCCTGGTGCCTCTCCTTCAGGCGGGCGCAGTGGCGCTGGTGCTCTCGATCTTGCTGGCCGCACTGATCTCGCGCTGGGTCGCTGCGCCGCTGCAGCGGATCGCGCGCGCCGCCAGTGCCGTCGCTTCCGGTGACTACCGCCAGCGGCCGCAGCCGGGTGGCCCCGAAGAGGTCCGCCGGCTGTCGCATGCCTTCACCGAGATGGTGCAGCGCGTGCAGGCCAGCCAGCAGGCGCAGCGCGACTTTGTCGCCAACGTTTCGCATGAATTGCGTACGCCGCTGACGTCGATCCAGGGATTCGCGCAGGCGATCCTCGACGGCACGGCCCAAGATCGAGCGACCCAGGAACACGCCGCCCAGGTGATCTACGATGAATCCCATCGCCTGCATCGGCTGGTGGACGATCTGCTTGACCTCGCCAGGTTGGACACCGGGCAGATCGAGTTCCAGCGAGGGCCCATCCAGCTCGAAGGCTTGCTGGCGCGGGTCGCCGAGCGCCAGCGGGTGCTTGCCGATGAGAAAGGCGTGCAATTGGAGAACCGGGTGGCCAGCCTGCCCACCATCGTGGGGGATATCGACCGCCTGGCGCAGGTGTTCACGAACCTGGTTGACAACGCGATCCGCTATACGCCCACGGGGGGACGGGTGACCCTCGATGCGCAGGCGCAGGGCAGCGAGGTCGTCGTACACATTATCGACTCGGGTCCCGGCATCCCCGAAGAAGAACGTTCCAGGATTTTCGAACGGTTCTACCGGGTGGAAAAGTCTCGTGCGGGGCCCCAACCGCGCGGCGTCGGTCTTGGCCTGGCCATTACCCATGAAATCGTCCAGGCACATGGCGGGCGCATCACGGTCGAGAGCGTCCTGAGCCGGGGGAGCCGCTTCAGCGTGCACCTGCCGGTGGTGCGGCCTCAGGACGAGACCCTGGCCGTACGGGCTCGGAGGGCCTGAAAGCGATGGAGCGATCCAATCGGACAGTACTCTGGATTATTGGCGGCGGCGTGGTGGTCATCCTCTGTCTGTGCCTGTGCACGCTGACCGTTCTGGCGGCCGTGTCGTTCCAGCGGGCGGCTGATGTCATCCCCGATTTCGATCCCGGAGATCTGCCGCCGCCACCCCAACCCGATCCTCCAGTGGAATTCCCGG